>JACQZV010000087.1 GCA_016213695.1 Acidobacteriota bacterium
CGCCACAACCGGGTCGTGCAGCGGCGCGGCCAGGGGCACGGCTTCACGACCGACTCCCCGCTGCGGGATCTGAAGCCGGGGACTTACGTGCTGCACGTCGAAGCGACGGCGACCATGGGCGACCTGTCCGCCCGGCGGGACGTGCTGTTCGAGGTGAAGTAGCGATCACGGGCCACGGAGACACAGAGACACGGAGAAGATCCTTTCGGCTCCGTGACTCCGTGACTCCGTGGCGTGTGGGGTGAAACGATGCCAGCGTATTGGGTGGCGCGCTCGAAGATTCTCGACCCCGTCGCCTACAAGAAGTACACCGACCGCATTCCGGCCATCATGAAGCAGTACGGCGGCAGGGTGCTGGCGCGCGGCGGCAGGTACCGCATCCTCGAGGGCCCGGAAACCTTCCACCGCTTCGTGGTCATCGAATTTCCCACTCTGGAACAGGGTGTCGCCTGTTTCGAGTCGCCCGAATATCAGGCAGCCGCTGCGTTCCGGCGTCCGGACGGCGGCACCGTGGAGCTCGTGATGGTCGAGAGCGGCGACGCGACCAAGTGAGGTCTTTAGTCTCCGGTCTCTGGTCTTTGGTCTCTGGTCTCTGGTCTCTCGAACCTACCGGAGTCGCTCTCCGGGCAGGTTCTCGAGATCCCGGTTGTTCTCGCAGATGAATTCCAGCAGCTCCGCGGTCGGCTGGAGCGTGAAAGGCACCGTGACGGTCCACGGCCGCGTGTACGCCTTCGTGTCGTCAAGCGTGATCTGGATGTCCATGTGGCCGAAATCGCGGCGGTGGAACCGCTCGGTGACGCGCAGCGCCTCGGTCGTCGGCTTCCCCTGCTGATCGAGCCACGCCTTGCCGTTGAACCCGGTCGTCTCGACCACGAGCGCATCGCCGTCCCACCGGCCAACCGAATAGCCCAGCCATGATGGGTTCGGATCGCGGACCGGCTCGCGGCCGTCCATGTAGATCTGACGCCAGAGGTTCATAGCCTCGTAGAGGATGGCGACCTCCCCGTTGCCGTTGATGATCTTCCACGGCGGCGGCGCGTAGTCGATCCGGGGGACGCCAGGCGCGAGACAGTTGGCGTCGGGATCCTCGCGCCCGTGCGACCCATCCGCACGCGAGTCGACGAGCGCCTTCGCCCACGGCTGATACGGCACCTCGCCCGGCTTGAGATCCGCGGCGACATTCTGGACGTACCGGCCGCCCGGGGCCGCCCACACACCCGACAGATCCGGCCGGCCATCCGGCAGGCGCGGCGCCGGCGCCGAGAGATTCGGCTTGCCGTCGGCTGCGCGCGGTACGCCGGTCTGCGGGATCTTCGTCCACTGGGCCGACGTGTCGGCAGCCGCCGCACAGAACGCGGCCAGCACCAGGAACGACCACAGCCGTCGGAGCGAACGCATGCGCCTGTCCATGATGACCTCGTGGCTGGCGCACAGTATACGCGCGACGGGTGCCAAAAAAGAGAGGCGGGTCTGCCGCGCATGGACGATGCGCGCGGCGAGACCCGCCCTACGTACCACCAACTGCCGACTGCCGACTGCCGACTGCCGACTGTCTTACACCGCCGCCTTCTGCAGCACGTTCGCGACGATCTCCTTGAACTCCTCGGTCGTCAGCAGATCTTTCTTCTCGAACGACTTCGCCTTCACCCCCTGCAGCATGGCCATCCGTTCTTCCTCGGTGGCCTTGATGCCGAGCTTCTCGCACCACTCCTCGATCGACGGGGGTCCGCTGTTCTTGCCGAGGACGATGTTGACCGGCTTCTGGCCGACGAGATCCGAGGCAAACGGCACGTACTCGAGCGGGTGCTCCTTGCGGGCCAGCCGGATCCAGCCGGCGATGATGCCCGACTCGACTTCGTACAGCTTGTCGCCCACGATCGGCCGGTTCGGCGGCTGCGTGACTCTGGCGAGCTCCATCACGAACTTCGAGACCTCGACGAACTTCTCCGTCCGGATGCCGAGGTTCTTGCCGTAGAGGCAGAGCAGGGCCAGCACGACGTCTTCCATCGGGACGTTGCCGGCGCGCTCGCCGAGGCCCGTCACCGTGGTGTGCGCGACCGACGCGCCCGCCTGCAGCGCGGCAATCGTGTTGGCGACGCCGAGCCCGAAGTCCTGGTGGCAGTGGATCTCGACCGGCTTCTTCAGCCGCGCGATCACCGTGCCCACGACATGGCGGATCGCGTCCGGCGTCGTTCCGCCGACCGTGTCGGCGATGGTCAGCGAGTCCATGTGCCCTTCGGTGGCGACCTGCTCGACGATGTCGAGGAACCGGCTGAGCTCGGTCCGCGTGGCGTCGATCGTGAAGAACACCGTGTGCAGCCCGGCTTCCTTCGCCGCGAGCGTCGTGTCGATCGACGCCTTCATCGCGCGCTCGATCGGCCAGCCGTAGCCGTACTTGATCATGTGGTCGCTGGCCGGGATCTCGATGACGATGCCCTTGCAGCCGCACTCCTTGACGACCTTCACCTCCGACGGGATGCAGCGCGAGAAGCCGTAGATGTCGGCCTTGAGGCCGAGCGCGGCGATATCGGAGATCGCGGCCCGGTCCTGCGGCGACACCGCGGGCATGCCCGCCTCGATGCGGTGGACGCCGAGCGAGTCGAGCTTCCTGGCGATCGCCACCTTCTCTTCACGGCGGAAAACCACCGCGGTCTGCTGCTCGCCGTCACGCAGGGTGACGTCGTGGATCTTGGGGGTGGGCGCGAACGTGGAGTGCTTCGTGACCTCCGGCAGGTAGTTCCACGGGCTGACGAACCACTTGTCGGTTTTCCAGGGTTCTTGCATGTCGCCTCCGACGAAAGTTTCCGGGGAGAATTGACGAACTTCTGATGTTACCTTCCCGCCGCCGGGCGCATCAAGACGCGCGGCCGTTACCTGGACTGCTCCGTGAACGGCGATGTATAGTACCGACTCGGTCGTGTCGCGGAGTGTCGGCGTCTGCCGTCCGGAGGTCCACCAGCTCCATGAAAGCGTTTGAAGTCGTGGCCGCCAGGGATGCGCGGCATGCTGTGGCGCTGCTCGCCGAGCACACGCCCACGGCGAAAGTGAAGGTCATTGCCGGCGGCACCGACCTGCTGGCGGACCTCAAGTTTGCCTCCGCCTCCCACGCGCCGGACGTCGTCGTTGACATCTCGCGCGCCGAGGACCTGCGGACGATTGCCGTCACCGGAGGCGGGCTGAGCATCGGCGCGCTGGTCACCCACACCGAGATCATGGCCTCGCCGGCGATCCGCGAGATGTTTCCGGCGCTGGTCGACGCGGCGCACACGATTGGCGCCGTACAGACGCGGAACCTCGGCACGCTCGGCGGCAACCTGGTGACGGCGGTCCCCTCGGTCGACAGCGGCCCGACGCTCGTGGCGCTCGACGCGCAGGTCACCGTGCTCGGCCCCGGCGGCGAGCGGCGCATGCCGCTGGCCGAGTTCTTCGTCGGGCCGCGCAGGACGGCGCTCAAGCCCGACGAGCTGCTGGTGGAAATCCTCATCCCGACAGAGAATCTCGGCAAGCCGGCGTGCTTCCTGAAATTCGGCCTCCGCAAGGGCCAGGCGCTCGCGCTCGTCAACGTCGCCGCCTCGTTCTGGGTGGATGCGAAGACGCAGACGTTCAGAGCGCCCCGCGTCGCCCTGGGCGCGGTGGCGCCGAAGGTCATTCACGCCACGAGCGCCGAAGCGTATCTCGAGGGTCGCGCGATCGCGCCGGAGGCGATGGCCGAGGCGGGCCGTCTGGCGGTCGGCGACGCGAAGCCGATCAGCGACTTCCGCGCGTCGGCCGAGTACCGGAAGCATCTGATTGCGGTGCTGACGCGGCGCGCCCTCGAAGGCGCGTACGACGTCTGGCAGAAGAAGCAGTCGCCCGCAGGGCGCGCGCGTTAGCGCGCGAGCGGGGGAGAGGTGAGATGGTCACAGTAACGGTCAACGTCAACGGCGAGCCGCGGACCGCGTCGGTGCCGCCGGAAACGACGCTGCTCAGGCTGCTGCGGGAGCAGTTCAATCTGACCGGCGCGAAGCTGGGCTGCGACGTCGGCGACTGCGGCGCGTGCACGGTGATGGTCGACGGCAAGTCGGTCAATTCGTGCCTGATGCTCGCCGGCCAGGCCGACGGCCGCGACGTGCTGACAATCGAAGGGCTCGCGACGCTGGAGCGGCTGCACCCGCTGCAGGAGGCGTTCGAGCAGCTGGGGTCGCTGCAGTGCGGCTTCTGCGGACCGGGCATCCTGATGTCGGCCAAGGCGCTGCTCGACGAGAACCCGGACCCGTCCGAACAGGACATTCGCGACGCGCTGGCCGGCAACCTGTGCCGCTGCACCGGCTACATCAAGATGATCGAAGCCATCCAGGGGGTCGCGCGCGCCGACGGCGCCCGGCCCGCACCCAAGTCCGCATAGGGGCGAACCATGGACAAGAAATCAGCCGTCATCGAAAAGCAGGCCCGACTCCAGGAGGTCGAGGCGCTGCTGAAGGCGCCAGCCGCCGCGCCGCTGGCGCCGCTGCCGCGCGAGGTCCTGGTACCCGAGGCGCGCCAGCAGACGCCCGCCGTGCGCCAGCGGGCCACGCGGCCCGATGGCCGTCTCCACGGACTGGGGCAGACCAAATACATAGACGACTACTACCTGCCCGGCATGCTCTACGCGAAGATCAAGCGTGCGGGCATCGCCTCGGCGCGGATCCTGCGCATCGACACGAGCGAAGCCCTGAAGATGCCGGGCGTCATGGCCGTGATCACCGGCAAGGACGTGCCGTGCAACTCCTTCGGCCCCTCGCTCAAGGACCAGCCGGTGCTGGCCGACGAGCGGGTGTTTCACGCGGGCGACGGCGTGGCCGCCGTGGCCGCGGTCACCGAACAGATTGCGGCCGAGGCGCTCGAGAAGATCACGGTCGAGTACGAGCCGATCAGGCCGGTGCTCGATCCGCTCGAATCGCTGCAGCTCGAGACGCCCGGACTCCACGCGCCGAACCCGAACATCTACGGCCACAAGGTCATCAGGAAGGGCGACGTCGAGAAGGGGTTCGCGCAGTCGTACCGCATCTTCGAGGGGAGCTACCGCACGCAGATGGTCGAGCACGTGCCGCTCGAGCCGCATGCGTCGGTGGCCACCTGGGATGCGAACGGGCGGGTGACGATTTATTCGACGCTCGGCCGCATCACGCTCGGCCGCGCCGACATCTCCCGCACGATCGGCGTTCCGATGAGCCGCGTCCGCGTCATCGCCACCGTGGTGGGCGGCAACTTCGGCGGCAAGAACGAGATCACGACCGAGCCGGTGCTGGCGCTGCTGGCCAAGAAGACGGGCCGCCCGGTCAAGTGCACGTTCACGCGCCCCGAGGAGTTCCTCGCCTCGACCACGCGGCACCCGCTCGTCATGGACTACAAGACGGGCGTCACGAAGGAAGGGAAGATCCTGGCGCGTCAGATCCGGCTCGTGCTCGACGGCGGCGCCTACTGCTCCTGGAGCGAGACGACGCTCGGCAAGGCATGCATCCTCTCGGCGGGGCCGTACCAGATTGACAATCTGTACGCCGAAGCGTTCGTCGTCTACACGAACAAGACGATGACCGGCGCGATGCGCGGGTTCGGCGCGCCCCAGGTGTGTTTCGCCTACGAGTCGCAGATGGACGACATGGCCAAGGCGCTCGGGATCGATCCGCTGCAGATACGGCTGACCAACGCGCTGCGCGAGGGCTCGCTCAGTCCCACGAGCCAGAAGCTCCACAGCGTGGTCGTCCGGGAGACGCTGCTCCAGGCCGCGCAGCGCTTCGGCTGGAACGAGGACGGCGGCGGGAACGGAGCGCAGTCATGAAACGGCGCGGCCGCGGCATCGCCTGCATGTGGTATCCGATCGGCTTCACGGTGGCGGCCAACCCGAGTGCCGCCGTCGTGAAGATCAACGAGGACGGCACCGCGACGCTGCTCACGGGAACCGTGGAGACGGGGCAGGGGTCGCTGACGATCCTCGCGCAGATCGTGGCCGAGGAGCTCGGCGTGGCCACCGAGGACGTGCACGTCGTGTCGGCGGACACCGACACCACCCCGATGGACACCGGTGCCATCGCGAGCCGCACGACCTACGTGACGGGCAACGCCGCGCGGCTGGCCGCGGAGAAGGCGAAAGAGATTCTGTTCGAGGTGGCGGCGCCGGTGCTGGGGGTGAAAGCCGATCAGCTCGAAGTGAGCGACCACAAGATCCAGGTCAAGGGTTTTCCGCAGCGCAACATCCACATCGGCGACATCGCCGAACGCGCGCGCGGCGTCAACGGGCAGCCGCCGATCGGCAGCGCCAGCTTCAACCCGGCCACCGTGGCGCTCGACCCCGAAACCGGGCAGGGGAAGCCGTTTGCCACCTACGTCTATGCGACCCAGATCGCCGAAGTGGACGTGGACGACGAAACCGGCGAAGTCGAGGTGCTCCGCATCGCGGCGTCCCACGACTGCGGCACGCCGATCAACCCCATGCTGGTGGAAGGGCAGGTCGAGGGCGGCATTTCGATGGGCGTCGGGTTCGCCCTTGAAGAAGAGATGCTGTTCGACGGCGAAGGCCGGCTGCGGAATCCGAACCTCACCAACTACATCATGCCCACTTCGCTCGACATGCCGAAGGTCGAGGTGGACATCGTCGACAGCTACGACCCCACGGGTCCCTTCGGCGCCAAGGGCGTGGGCGAGCCGACCTGCGTGGCGACGGCCGCGGCCATCTGCAACGCCATTCACGACGCGGTGGGCGTGCGCATCACGTCGCTCCCGGCGACCGCCGAGAAAGTCTGGGCGGCCCTGCAGGCCAAGCGCGCGCAGGAGCCGCGGCAGCTCGCTGCCGGCGCGTAGTTCGCATTCTCAGCCCGGCGCGCGGTCTTCCCAACTCGTGCCTCGCTCCCGGGCGTAGAGCCAGGTCGAGATGTCCTTCTCGGTCTGGTTGAAACCGTTGGGCGCCGACAAGTCGTCGCTGTGCGGGTTCATCAAGCCGTCACTCTGGTTGCTGTGGCCGAAGCCGAGCACATGGCCGAGCTCGTGCCCGATGATGAGCTTGCCCGCGTGGCTGACGACCCGCACGTAGATGGTCGTGCCGACGGCCTGGCCGTCCACCGGGTTGCCAGCCGAGTCACGGAGATCGGGCTTCAGCCGGATCGGCGCGACAAGACAATTCCCGCCGGGGGAAAGCGTCATCTCCACCGAAACCCCGGCCCCGGCCAAACCCGGCAGACTGGCGGCCCAGCCGACGCCGATGCCCATGCGCTGCATCGTTACGCCGTCGCGGAACTCCGCGTCAGGCACGACGCACAGACGGGTGCTGCTGGGCAGGCGAGTCGTGGTGCTCCCTCCGCTGAAACCGATCCCGCGGAACACATCGTCCGGGATCAGAAACATGAGGGTTTCACCGCTGCCGCTCCCCCGGAAGGGAGCTTCCCTGGTTCGGTAGCCCCCCAGCGCGTAGGTCGCCCGCGTTCCGAGGGGGATCGCCTGATTGAACGTCGCTGTTCCTGTCGCGTCGGTCGTCGCCGACATGCCGTTTGCGCTCACGGCAACGCCGGCGAGCGAGGCGCCGCCGATGAGGGCCGTCACGACAACGGTCGTCGTCTGTCCCCCGCCGGCCTGGTTGGTGGGCGTCAGGGTGCTCGGCGAAGTCGGACTGCCGCGGCCTCCGCCGCACGCGATGGTCGTGCTCGCGAGCCCGAAGGCGACGACGAGCGGCCTGAGCGTGGGATGGAGTCGCACGCGCACTGCGATCTTGGAGACCCTGCCAGGTCACGTCAAGCAGGAATTCGCCGGGGCTGCTCGCATGGCCGGTACGCTCGCGAGCCCCGGCCTCCGTGCGCTTGACACTCGTGATGCCGTCCGCGTAACGTCCGGCTACCTCTCTTTCAAAGGAGTCTGGACGTGTACAAGGCGATGTGCGTGGCGGTGTTGCTGGTGTGGGCGGCGATGCCCGCCCCGGCGGCGGCGCAGGGTGGCGACGGCAGCCTTCGAGGCACCGTCAGCGATCAGCAGGGCGGCGCCATTCCCGGCGTCACGGTCACCGCGACCGGCCCCGCACTCATCAGTCCCGTGACCGCTGTGTCCGAAAGCGACGGCACCTACCGGCTCGTGAATCTGCCGCCGGGCACCTACACCATCCAGGCCGAGCTGCAGGGCTTTACCAGCTTCCGCCGCGAAGGGATCCTGCTGCGCGCGGGCGCGAACTTCCAGGTGGACGTCATGATGAACCTGGGCACCGTGCTCGAGACCATCACGGTCACCGGCGACTCGCCGATGCTCGAAGTCTCCAGGCCGAGCAACGTCCTCAACATCGACGCCGACTTCCAGAAGCAGGTGCCGGTCGTCGAGGGCAAGTACTGGAGCGACTTCCTGATGATGGCGCCCGGCGTCATCTCGCGCCCGCACAACGACGGCAGCGGCCGGCAGAATTATTTCGGCAACGCCGTCGAGCACCGCGACGCGGTCACGCTGATGGAGGGGATGTACGCCGGTAACTACAACGACTTCAACATCAACCGGACCGGCCTGAGCTCGGAGGCCATCCAGGACACCGAGATCAAGACCGGCGGCGTCGACGCCGCCTCGCCGATGGGGTACGGCCTCGTCATCAACATGATCAGCAAGAGCGGCGGCAACCGGTTCCAGGGCTCCGTGGCCAACCAGTACCAGCCCATCGCCTGGAACACGAACAACGTCGGCGACGGCACGCCCGCCACGCGGCAGGTCTACCAGTACGACTTTTCGCTCGGCGGTCCGGTCAAGCGCGACCGGACGTGGTTTTTTGCGGCGCTGCGCTTCACCGACAACAAGAGCGGCACCGGCCGCACGCCCGAGCTCGTCGCGGTCCATCGCGCGCTCGTTCCGAACGGCACGCTCGGCGACAACTCGATCCGCGGCTTCCAGCCGTGGGCCAAGGTGACGACCAAGCTCGGCGTCAACCACAACCTGTCGGGCGTGTACCAGGCCGACCGGCTGCTGCTCAAGGTCGTGGGCGCGGAGGACTACGAGCCGGTGGAGGTGCTCTCGACCGGCGGGCCGATGTACGGCGCGAAGCTCACCTCCGTGTGGCACTCCACCGTGACGACGACGATCTCGGCGAGCTACAACCGGAAGGGCGGCAACTCGCTCGACAGCTACAAGGGGCGCAGCTTTTCGGGGCCGCTCGCCGAATACCACCGTGAGGCGTTCGTCAACCAGGGCATCGCGCAGGGCTCGGGGCTGCTCGTGCGCGGCGGCAACTGGTCGTCCACGGCCTGCGACACCTGCTACGACCTCGACACCTCGTCCATCCTGATGCTGCGCGGCGATCTCACGTGGTACGCGCGCGACTTTGCCGGCACCCACGACGTGCAGACCGGCTTCCTCGCGCTGCCGCAGAACAATTTCGACAAGCGCATCCAGTACCTGAACGACGGCTTCATCTTCGAAGAGCGGCGCCAGATCAATCCCAACGACCCCGGCGCCGGCACGGTGCCGTTTCACCGCCAGTACGTGATCGGCAGCCTCGACCAGCACACCGCGTCGGGGCGCGACCGCGACATCGGCGCCTACGCGCAGGACACGTGGAAGCCGACGCCGCGCATGACGGCCACGCTCGGCCTGCGGGTCGATTTCGTGCGCCGCTACGACGCGCTGCGCGACCTCGTGCGCCAGAACAGCACCGAGATCGCCCCGCGTCTCGGGTTCTCCTACCTGCTGACCGAGGACGCCAAGAACGTGCTGCGCGGCAGCTACGTGCGCATCCACCAGCAGCTGATGGGCACGCGCCATCCGGTGGCCGCCTTCGGCGGCGACGACGCGGCCGGCCTGCGGGACGAGTACGACGTCAACGGCGACGGCCTGTTCGAGACGGTGATCGCGAGCCCGCCGCGTGCGGCGACCATCTCGAACCTGCAGTTCGATCCGGAACTGCACCAGCCGCTCTTCGACGAATTCACGCTGGGATTCCGGCGTCAGTTCCCCGGTCAGACGAGCGTCGACGTCGCGGGCATCGTGAAGATCAACAAGGAGCAGTACGCGCAGGTCGACATCAACGGCATCTATCCGGGCGCGCCGTTCCAGCCCTTCGGCGGCTTCGGCCGCGTGGATCCGAACCGGGGCCTGCTGTACCGGGTGACGAACAACACGTGGAGCCAGACCGACTACCGCGCGGTCCAGATCACGATTGCCAAGAACCTGACGCGCGGGTTCCAGTTCCTCGGCACGATCCACCGGCAGTGGCAGCACCTGACCGGCACGTGGAATCCGACCGATCCGGCGCGGTTCATCCAGCCCGACGCGTTCGCGAACAACCGGCTCGTGTGGCGCACCGACGGCATGCAGGATCAGAACAGCCTGGCCACGGGCACGACGCTCACGAACAGTCCGATGTGGAACCCGTACTCGATCCGCCTGTCGGCGGCGTGGCACGCGCCGGCGGCGTTCATGCTGTCGGCCAATTACACGATCATGGCCGGGCCGTACAATGGCCCCGTCATCGATCAGCTGCCCGCGAGCAGCCCGCAGATCGCGCAGTTCGGGCCGGCGACCGTCGTGTCGCCGACCGGCAACCGGCAGCCGAACCCGCTGGCGACGCGCATCCGTTTCTACTACCCGACGCGCGGCGAGGGGCAGGTGAAGGCGCCCGACGTCCACACCGTCAACGTGAAGATCGGGCGGACGTTCAGCACCGGGGCGGGGCGAAATCTCGAAGTGGCGGCCAACGTGTTCAACCTGCTCAACGGCGGCGACTACACGGAATACGCCCGCACGGGACCGAATCGCATCTACAACCGGGCGAGCTTCCTGACCTACACCAATCCACAGACGCCGCGCGCGCTGCAGCTCGAGGCGACATACCGGTTCTGACGAGGAGCGCCATGACCTTGACCATGCATCCGATCACTCGAGCGGTCGCGGCGGGAGCCGCGGTCATCTGTGCCGCCCTGGCCGGCGCCGCCGGCGGGACCGCGCCGGCGCCGCCCGCCGCGACGCAGGCGTCGGCGGACGAACACGCGGACGGCGCCCAGAACGTGCGGCTCGTCGGCTACAACGACCTGCAGGGCCGCGAGTCGCTCGTGGTCACGACGATGTCGGATCCGGCCAACGGCAGCTGGGTCTACGTCGGCCACCACGAGAGCTACTGGGACGACAAGCCGAAGATGAACCCGATCACGGGAAAGATGGAGTGGAACGGCACCTCCATCCTCAACGTGGACGACCCGGCCAATCCGAAGTACGTCTGGCACATCCCCAACGACTCGAACCGCAACTCGCGCGGTGTGTCGGTGGTGTACGACTACAAGCACGACGGCTCGGGTCGCGACTATCTGATTCGGAATTCCGAGGTGCTGACCGAGGGTGAAACGGGGAAAGACCTGAAGTACCAGATCTTCGACATCACCGACCGGGCGACCGATCCGTCGAAGATCGCGATGGTCTCGGAGATCACCGGGACGCCGGCCAATTCATGCGGGCCCGGCTGCGGGGGCACGTTCATCATCCGGGCGCACAAGGGCTGGTGGTCGTCCGAGACCGGCTATTTCTACGCCGCCTCCGGCGAGCCGGGGTTCCGCAACGTGGTGATTCAGATCTTCGATCTCAAGGATCCGAAGAACCCGAAGTTCGTCGGGCGCGCCTGGCTGCCTGGGTTGAAGAACGGCGAGCCGGGCTACGAGGGGCAGTACTCGCACCACCCGATCGTGGACGAGCAGAACAAGCGCGTGTATGTCGGCTACCGCAACGCCGGCGGGCAGATTGCGTCGTTTGATATCGCGGATCCGGCCCGGCCGAAGCTGGTCTGGTCGCTCGACATGAATCCGCCCTTCCGCGGACCGCACACCGTGTCGCCGATCGTCTACGACCAGGTGCCGAACTTCGGGCCGAGCGCGCTGCCGCGTACCTACGCCTATGTCGTGGACGAAGCGGGCGGAGCCGCCGACACGGCGCCGTGCGAGAACGGCGTGCGCTCGGCCTCGTACATGGTGGACGTCACCAACGAGGCGAAGCCGACGACCGTGTCGGTGTGGCAGGTGCCGGTGGGCGACTTCTGCAAGAAGGGCGGCCGCTTCGGGCCGCATCAGTCGGCCGACACGGTGAACGGCAGGATCAACCGCTTCGAGAACAAGCTGGCGTGGCTCGCCTACTTCAACGCCGGCGTGCGGGTGGTCGATCTCTCCGATCCGTACAACATGAAAGAGGTGGGCTACTACCTCCCGAAGACGAACGCCAACTCGCACCCGATCGTCAAGGGACAGCCGGTCGTCATCCAGATGAACGACGTCGACATCGATCACCGCGGCCTGGCGTACGCGTCGGATCGGGTGGGGACGGGCCTCTTTATCCTGGAGTACACCGGGAGCCGGAACGACACGAAATAGGCTGCAGCCTGATATATTGAGTCTTTCTTCCACGATCTGCGCGCGTCAGGGCCGCGTGGCGGCCCGACCAGCCAGTGTTTCGCCCAATGGAGTAGCAGTTCAATGAGCAGCGTTGTTGACCCGAAGGCAAAGAGCAACGGAATGGATCTCACCTGGCTCGGCAAGCCGCATGAATACGACCCCCGGCGTCTGTACAGCCAGACGGGCGCCGACTGGCAGTACCGCGTCGACTTCGACCGGCTGCGCCAGGAGCGGCTGGTCAAGCTGCAGGCCGAGATGAAGGCCGAGCAGATCGGCGCGCTGGTGCTGTTCGCGGGCGCGAACATCCGCTACGCCACCGCGTCGTACCAGGGGAACTGGAAGTACAACATCAACATCCGCTACGCCGTGGTGCCCGCCGAAGGCAGGCCGACGCTGTTCGAGACGGCCGGCTCCGACCTGCAGTGCGCCAAGATCGACCTGCCGTGGATGGAAGGGCGCATCCGCCCCGCCATCACGTGGCAGTGGGCCGAGGGCGCGGTGCCGTACATGGCGGGCCGCATGGCCGAGAGCGTCGTCGAGGTTCTGAAGGAACACGGCGTCCTCAAGGAGAAGATCGGCATCGACAACCTCGACATGCCCGCCTTCGAGGCGTTCCAGAAGGCCGGCCTGACGATCGTCAACGGCTGGCCGGCGGTGTCGCGGGCGCGCACGGTCAAGACGCGCGACGAGATCGAGCTGCTCAAGCAGGCGTCGAGCATCGGCGACGCGGCGATGTGGAAGATCAAGTACGAGTGGCTCAAGCCGGGCGTCCGCGAGCGCGAGATCGAGGCCAAGGTGCACGAGTTCATGCTCGAGCGCGGCTGCGAGATCATCTACGACATCATCGTCGCGTCGGGCGGCAACACCAGCCCGTACCGGCGGTGGGCCACCGATAAGCTCATCCGCCAGGGCGACCTCGTCATCGTCGACATCAACGCGGTCGGCCCCTCCGGCTACTTCATCGACTTCGTGCGCTGCTTCAAGTGCGGCGGCCCGTACGGCACGAAGATGACGGGGAAGGAGATCGACCTCTATCGCGAGGTGTACGACTCGATGTACGCCGGCCTCGCGCAGCTCAAGCCGGGCAACACCACCGCCGACGTGGCCAAGCAGTTCCCGACCTACGACGACGACACCTACGGGACGGTGACGCTGCAGCAGTTCGCGCACAGCATCGGCATCACGCTCTACGAGGGCATGTGGATCTCGCGCGCCTATTCGATGAAGTATCCCGCCGAGATCAAAGAGAACATGTACTTCGCCATCGAAACGTTCGCCGGGCACCAGGGTCTCGAGCAGACCTGCCGCCTCGAGGAGAACGTGCTCGTGAGCGCGGACGGCCCCGTCGTGTTCACGCGCATGGAGCACATGGAAGAGGCGATGGCACGGTAGATGGCGTACCAGGTCGCCGTCGCGGATTCCGTATTTCCCAATCTCGATCCGGCCCGCGAGGTCCTCTCGCGGGTCGGGGCCACCCTCACGCTCGCGCCGGAGCCGACGCCAGAGGCGATCATGCGTCTGGCGAAGGACGCGGACGCCATCCTCGTGACCTACGCGAAGATCACGGGCGACATGATCCGGCAGCTGACCAGGTGCCGGATCGTCTCGCGTTTCGGCATCGGCGTCGACAACGTCGACATCCCGGAGGCCACGAAGAAGGGCATCGTGGTCACCAAGGTGCCCGACTACTGCATCGACGAGGTGTCGGACCACACGATGGCGCTGCTGCTGGCGGCGGTCCGCAAGATCCCGTTCGTCAGCGCGCAGGTGCACGGCGGCACGTGGAAGATGCCGAACGTGGTGCCGATCCACCGGCTGCGCGGCACCGTGCTCGGGCTGGTCGGGTTCGGCCGCATTCCCCAGCTCGTGGTCCCGAAGGCGCAGGCGTTCGGGATGACGGTCATGGCCTACGACCCGTACGTGCCGAAGG
Organism: Acidobacteriota bacterium; assembly: GCA_016213695.1. GTDB lineage: Bacteria > Acidobacteriota > Vicinamibacteria > Vicinamibacterales > UBA2999 > DATCJA01. The sequence goes on from JACQZV010000087.1 coordinate 14,275, forward strand.
AGGTCTTCGCCGGCGCCGGCGTCGAGGGCGTGGACTTCCCGACGCTGCTGGCGTCGTCTGATTACGTGTCGATTCACAGCCCGCTCGTGCCCGAGACGAAGAATCTGTTTGGCGCCGAGGCGTTCCGGCAGATGAAGCGGACGGCCTACCTGGTGAATACCGCGCGCGGACCGATCATCGACGAAGCGGCGCTCGCCGCCGCGCTCGACGCGAAGCTCATTGCCGGAGCGGCGCTCGACGTCATGGCGCAGGAGCCGCCGCCGGCCGGACACGCGCTTTTCGGCCGCGACAACGTCATCCTCACGCCGCATACGAGCTTCTACTCCGAGGAATCGCTGGTGGAGCTGCAGACCAAGGCCGCGCAGGAAGTCGTGGCGGTGCTCGAGGGGAAGGCGCCGCGGAATCCGGTGAATCCGGAAGCACTCCACGTCACGCGATGAAGGCCATGGTGCTCACCGCGCCGGGTGAGCTGGTGCTCGACGAGGTGGCGCGGCCGGCTCGCGGCGGCCGCGACGTGCTGGTGCGCGTCACCCACAGCGGCATCTGCGGCACCGACTACAAGATCTTCAACGGCTCGATTCCGGTGCGGTACCCGCGCATCATGGGGCACGAGATGGCGGGCGAGATCGTCGACGCCGGCGATGCCCCGTTCGCAGCCGGCGACAAGGTCATCGTCGACCCCGAGTTGTATTGCGGCGCCTGTTTCCATTGCCGCATCGGCCAGACGCATCTCTGTCCGAACGGCCTGCTGCTCGGGCGCGACGCCAACGGCGGCTTCGCGGAGTATCTGGCGGCGCCCGCCACCCACGTGTTCGCGCTGCCAGGCGCGATCGATCCGCGCGCGGCGCCGATCATCCAGGTGCTCACGACCTGCCTCCACGCGCAGCGTCAGGTGGAGATCTTCCCAGGCGAGTACGTCGTCGTGCTCGGGCTCGGCGTCACCGGGCAGCTGCACGCGCAGCTCGCGAAGGCGCGCGGCGCCACCGTGATTGGCGTGACGCGCAGCGCCGACAAGCGGGCGCTCGCCGAGACGCTCGGCGCCGACCTCACGATCGCCGGCGACGGCGACGCGGTCCGGAAGGTGCGCGAGGCGACCGGGGGGCGCGGGCCCGACGTGGTGATCGAGACCACCGGCGTCGTGCAGCAGCTGGCGGCCGCGGTCGCCATGGTGCGGTCCGGAGGCCGCATCCTGATGTTCGGCATCATCACCGCGAAAGAAGGCGCCCTGCCGTTCTACGACCTCTATTACAAGGAGCTCTCGCTCATCAACGCGCGCGTCGCCAAGAGCGAGGATTACCCGGGCGCCATCGGACTCGTCGAGCGGGGGCTGGTGCGGCTCGACCCGCTCATCAGCGACGTGATGCCGCTCGCCGAACTGAAGACGGCGATCGGCCTGCTCGGGTCCGACAGCAGCGGCCCGCGCATGAAGATCGTCCTGGAACACGGACTCAATTGAGAGGGATACATGATGACGAAACTCTTCGGAAATGGAATCGCACTCCTGGCCGCCGTGCTCCTCGCGCCGGCCTCGGCCTTGGCGCAGGGCTCGACGCCGATGCCGCTCGCCAAGGCGGTCGTGTCCAACGAAGTGGCGAGCCGGACGCTCTTCAAGTACCAGGTCAACGCGCAGGTCGCGCGTCAGCTCGTGGACGCCTGCGTCGATTTCGCGCGCACCCAGCCGAACGGTCCGGGTACCTATGCCATCTTCGTGCTCGCGCCGAACGGCGACATCATCGACGCGCACGTGATGGACGGCGTGGTGCCGATTGGCGCCGAAACCGGCCTGATGAAGGCCAAGACCGCGCTCTACGCCCGCTCGCCGTCGAGAGCCGTGGCCGATCGCTTCCCGACCGTGGAAGGGCGGCTCATTCGCACCGACCTCGGCCGTGACTCGGGCCTCTCGTACTACTTCGTGCCGGGCGGCGTGCCGATCGTGCTCGAGAGCCAGCTGATTGGCGCGATGGGCGTCGGTGGCGGCAACATGGACGAGCAGTGCGTCTACAGCGCGCTGACCAAAGTCCTCGGCATTCAGCCGCCTCCCCCGGCGCCGGCCGCCGAAGGCCGCGGTGCGGGCGCGGGCGGCCGCGGCGGGCAGTCGCTCGTCTGCAGTGGGCGGTGGGCAGTAAGTATAGGAGTGGGCTGCCCACCGCCCACTGCCCACTGCCGACTGAAATGACCTACCTCCTCACCCAGACCCTCAACGGCCTCTTTTCCGCGGCGCTGCTGTTCCTCATCGCCAGCGGCCTGACGCTCGCCTTCGGCGTGATGCGGATCGTCAACATCGCGCACGGCTCGTTCTACATGCTGGGCGTCTACGTGGCCTACACCGTCATCCTCCGCACCGGGAGCCTGCTGCTCGGCGCGCTGGCGGCGATGGCCGTGGTGGGCGCGATCGGTCTGCTGATGCAGCGCGTGTTCCTGCGGCGTTTCGGCGCGGACCCGCTGCCGCAGATGATGATGACGATGGGGTTCGCGCTGCTGTTCAGGGACGCGGCGCTGATGATCTGGGGCGGCGACCCGTTCACGCTCCCGTATCCGGGCTGGCTTCGCGGCTCGATGGAAGCCGGTGAGGTGGTGTTCCCGTCCTACCGCCTGTTCGTCATCCTCGTTGCCGCGCTCGTGGGCGTGGGCCTCTGGGCGGTGAACGAGAAGACGCTCATCGGCGCGCGGCTGCGCGCCACCGTGGACGACCCGGAGATGGCGGCCGCCACCGGCATCAATGTCGCCCGGTTGTCGGGGCTGGTCTTTGCCGCCGGCGCGGCGCTCGCCGCGTTCGGCGGCGTGATGGGCGGGCCGATTCTCGGCGGATACGCCGGCATCGACTTCGACCTCCTCCCGCTCGCGTTCGTCGTCGTCATCGTGGGCGGCATGGGGAGCCTCAAGGGCGCGCTCGTCGGCAGCATCGTCGTCGGCATGATCGACAACTTCGGCAAGGCCCTCGTGCCGGAGCTGTCGTACTTCACGCTCTTTGCGCCGATGGTCCTCGTGCTCGCGTTCAAACCGACAGGTCTCTATGGCAGAGCGTAGCTGGAGGCTGCCGGTGGCCTCCGTCCTGGCGCTGCTGCTCGTCGCGGGGCCGCTCGTCCTGGGCTCCTACTGGGTCGGCCTGCTGACGCAGGTCGTGATTCTCGCCATTCTGGCGATGAGTCTAGACGTGCTGCTCGGGTACACGGGACTCCCGTCGCTCGGCCACGCGGCGTTTTTCGGCGTGGCCGCCTACGCCGTGGCCGTGCTGTCCACGACCTACCACGCCGGCGTGTGGACGTGTGTGGCGGCCGCCGTCCTGATCGGCACCGGGCTCGCGGCGGCGTTCGGGCTGATCGTGTCGCACGTGCGCGACGTCTACTTTCTGATGATCACGCTCGCGCTCGGCATGATCCTGTGGGGTCTGAGTTTTCGCTGGATTCCGGTCACGGGCGGCGACAACGGCATCTCGGGCATTCCCACCCTGCTCGGGCACGCGGGGCTCGGCGCCGCCGGACCCGCGGCGTTCTACTACGTGGCGCTGCTCGTGCTGGCCGCGTGCGGCGCGCTGCTGGCGCGGCTCGTGCGGTCGCCGTTCGGGCTGACGCTCCGCGGCATCCGCGAGAACGAATCCAGGATGAAGAGCCTCGGCGTCAACACCTGGCTGCACTGCTATCTGAGCTACGTGATTGCCGGGGCGTGTGCCAGCGTGGCGGGCGTGCTGTGGGCCTACTACAACGGCTTCGTCAGCCCCACGTATCTCGACCTGACGGCGTCCTCGGAGCTCTTTCTGATGGTGACGCTCGGCGGCCCGGCGACGCTGGTGGGCCCGGTGCTCGGCGCCGGCATCATCGTGCTGCTGAAGAACGTGATGAGCGCGTACACCGCCCGGTGGCTGCTGATCCTCGGGATCGTGTACATCGCGGCCATCTTCGCGGCGCCGCAGGGCATATGGAATCTCGGACGCCGGTCCGGCCGGGCACGCGCATGAACAGGTCTCGGCGTGCCATCGTCGCCCTTGCGCTCGCCGCCGCCGTGGCTGTGCTGCGCGGCCAGGCGCCGGAAGGGCCGATCAAGATCGGCTTTATCGTGCCGCTGTCCGGCCCGTACGCGCAGAACGGCCGCGACATCCTGAACGGCTTCCTCCTCTGCCTGGATGAAATCGGGTACCGCGCCGGCGGCCGCGAGATTCAACTGACGGTCGAAGACGACCAGGCGATTCCGGCGGAGGGACTGACCAAGGCGCGCAAGCTCGTGGAGGGCGACCGGGTGCACCTGATGGCCGGGGCGCTCCTGTCGTCCACCGGCTACGCGCTGGCGCCCTACATCGAGTCGCAGCGGATCCCGATGGTCTTTCCGGTGGTCTCGGCCGACGACCTGACGCAGCGGCGCCGCGGCACCTGGATCGTCCGCACCGGCTACACCGGCAGCCAGCCGAACCACGCGTTCGGCGAGTACGCGTACCACACGCTCGGCTACCGGACGGTGGCCACGATCGCGCTCGATTACGCGTTCGGGTGGGAATCGGTGGGCGGGTTTCAGCGGACGTTCGAGGGGGAGGGCGGCCGCGTCGCCCAGAAGATGTGGACGCCGGTGTCGGTGCACGACTTCGCGCCCTATCTCGCCCAGATCTCCCGTTCGGTCGACGCGGTGTACGCGCTGTTTCTCGGCCGCTCGGCATTGCAGTTTATGCGGCAGTACGAGGAGTACGGGCTCAAGGGGCGCGTGCCGCTCATCGGTGCCGGCACGACCACGGACGAGCACGTGCTGCCGTTCATGGGAGACGAAGCGCTCGGCGTCGTCACCGCGCTCCATTACAGCGCCGCGCTCGACACGCCGGCCAATCGCGCGTTCGCCGCCGCCTACCGCGCGCGCTACAGGAAGGTACCGAGCTATTACTCCGAGAGCATGTACGCCGGCGGCAAGTGGGTGATTGCGGCGATCGAGGCGCTCGGCGGCCGCGTCGAGGACCGCGCGAGGCTGCTCGACGCGCTGCGGGCCGCCAGGCCGGCCGGTGTGCCGCGGGGGCCGGTGGAACTCGACGAGTACGGCAATCCGATCGAGAACGTCTACATCCGCAAAGTGGAGCGCGTCAACGGCGAGCTGCAGAACACCGTGATCGCCACCTTCCCGCGCGTATCGCAGTTCTGGAAATACAACCCCGCAGAGTACCTGCGCCAGCCGCTCTATTCCCGGCGGCTCGCGCCCGCATCGTGAGCGCCCCTGCGCTCGTGCTCGAACAGGTCTCCCACCACTTCGGCGGCCTCAGGGCGGTCGACGGCGTCAGCCTGACGATTGGCGCCGGCGAGCGGCATGCGCTGATCGGGCCGAACGGCGCGGGCAAGACCACGCTCTTCAATCTGATCAGCGGCGAGATCGCGGCCACCTCCGGCCGCGTCGTCCTCTTCGGGACCGACGCCACGCGCCTGGCGCCGCATCGGCGCGCCGCGCTCGGCATCGCCCGGACGTTTCAGATCACCCGCCTCTTTCCCGGCCTCACGGTGATGGAGAACCTGCTGCTGGCGTGCGAGGCGCTGGATCGCCGCAGGCTCGTCATGCATCGGCCGGTTGCCGCCTATCCCGACCTTCATCGCCGGGCGGCCGAGCTGATCGAGCGGTTCGCGCTGACGGCGATCGCGCGGGAACCCGCGAGGCACCTGTCCTACGGCGACCAGCGCAAGCTCGACGTGGCGCTCTCGCTGGCGGGACGCCCGCGCCTGCTGCTGCTGGACGAGCCGATGGCGGGGCTCTCGGCGGGCGAGAGCCGGGCGATGCACGCGCTGCTCGACGCGCTCGACCCGGCGATCGCGGTGCTCCTCATCGAGCACGACATGGACGTGGCGTTCGCTTTTGCCCGGCGGATCACCGTGCTGCACCAGGGACGCGTGCTGACCGAGGGGTCCAGGGACGAGGTGAGCGCGAATCGCAGCGTGCAGCAGATCTACCTCGGGATGGGGGCGGAGCCATGACGCTCCTGGCCGTGGACGGCCTGCACACCTACTACGGCGAGAGCCACGTCCTGCAGGGTGTGACCTTCACTGCCGATGCCGGCACCGTGACCGCGGTGCTCGGCCGCAACGGCGTCGGCAAGACGACCCTCTGCCGTTCGCTCGCCGGGTTGACGCCCGCGCGCCGGGGCCGCGTGACGCTGGACGGTGCCGATATCACGCGCCTGCCGCCGCACCGCATCCATGCGCTCGGCATCAGTCTGGTGCCGCAGGGGCGGCATATCTTTCCGTCGCTTACCGTCCACGAGAATCTCGCGATTGCAGCGCGTGCGGGACGGGTGTCGCGGCGGGGGGACGGTGGGTCGAGCCGTGGACCCGCCGACGGCTGGGACCTGGATGAGGCCTTCGCCGTCTTTCCGCGCCTGGCCGAGCGCGCCGGCAATCGCGGCAACGAGCTGAGCGGCGGCGAGCAGCAGATGCTCGCCATCGCGCGCGCGCTGGTGGCGCGGCCGCTGCTGCTCGTGATGGACGAGCCCACTGAAGGCCTGGCGCCGGCGCTCGTGGCCGAGGTGGCCGCCGTCATCGGCCGGCTCAGGGACCGGGGCACGTCGATTCTCCTCGCCGAGCAGAACGCCGCGTTTGCCGTCACCGTGGCCGATGCCGTGCATGTCATGAGCCGGGGTACGGTCGTCCTGTCCACCGATCCGGTCACGCTGTGGAACAATGAAGACGTCAAGACCCAGCTGCTCGGGGTCCCTCCCGCGCGCCAGGCCCGGCACGAAACATGAATCCGGTAGTCGTGTGCTGAAAGTCGATCTCCATATCCACACCGCGGACGATCCTGTCGATCGGATCCCGTACTCGACCTGCGACCTGATCGATCGGGCCGCGGCGCTTGGGTACGACGCGGTCGCGATCACGCTGCACAATCGCCAGCTCGACGTCCGGCCGCTGGCGTCCTACGCCGCCGACCGCGGCCTCGTGCTCATTCCCGGGCTGGAAAAGACCATCGACGGGCGCCACGTGCTGCTGCTCAACTTTCCGCCCTGCGTGGAGGACGTGCGCTCCTTCGAGGAGGTGGCGCGGCTCAAGCGAAGCCGCGGCGGGTTCGTCATCGCCCCGCACCCCTTCTTCCCCGGCCCGAGCCTGCGCGGCCGCCTCACCCGGCACGCGGCGCTCTTTGACGCCGTGGAATACAACGCGATGTACACCGCGTCGCTCAACTTCAACCGTGCCGCCGAACGCTGGGCGCGGGCCCATGGCAGGCCGGTGGTCGGCAACGGCGACGTGCACCGTCTCGAGCAGCTGGGCACCACCTGCTCCCTTGTCGATGCGGAGCGCGACCCGGAGGCGATCTGCGCCGCCATCGCGGCCGGTCGTGTCCGCCTCGTCACGCGTCCGCTCGCCTGGCCGGCCGCGGCGCGCATTACGGCGGGCATCCTCGCCGCGGGGCTGCTCGGGCCGCACTCGCCGCAGCCCGCCGCCGCGTCCGTGTAAACTTGGCGGGTCTGCTCAACAAGCTCCTTCACGACATTCTCACGAGCCGCGTGTACGACGTGGCGCGCGAGACGCCGCTCGACGCAGCGCCGCGCCTGTCGCGGCGCCTGTCGAACGAGGTCCTGTTCAAGCGCGAGGACCTGCAGCCGGTGTTCAGCTTCAAGCTGCGCGGCGCCTACAACCGGATCGCGCACCTCGGCGAGCAGGACTGGGCGCGCGGCATCATCACCGCCAGCGCGGGCAACCATTCGCAGGGCGTGGCCTTCTCGGCGAAGAAGCTGGGCCGGCGCGCGACGATCGTCATGCCGCAGACGACGCCCCTCATCAAGGTGGACGCGGTGCGCGCGATGGGCGCCGACGTGGTCCTGGTGGGCGACAGCTATGCCGACGCGAAGGCTCACTGCGACCTCGTCGTCGCCGAGACCGGCCAGACGTTCATCCATCCGTTTGACGACCCGCTCGTGATTGCCGGGCAGGGCACCATCGGCGCCGAGATCCTGCAGCACAGCCAGGACCGCCCCTTCACCGTGTTCGTGCCGGTGGGCGGCGGCGGTCTCATCGCCGGCATCGCCGGCTATCTCAAGGTGCTGCGGCCCGACGTCAGGGTGATCGGCGTCGAGCCGTTCGAGGCCGACGCCATGTATCAATCGCTGCTGGCCGGCCGCCGCGTGCGGCTCGACCATGTCGGCCTCTTTGCCGACGGCGTCGCCGTCCGCGAGGTCGGCGAGATCACCTTCCCGATCGTCCAGCAGACGGTCGAGGAGATTGTCCGCGTGAGCAACGACGAAATCTGCGCGGCGATCAAGGACGTCTTCGACGACACCCGCGCGATCATGGAGCCGGCCGGCGCGCTGGCGGTGGCCGGTCTCAAGGCGTGGGTGGAACGGGAAGGCGCCCGCGATCGGACGCTGGTGGCGGTGCTGAGCGGCGCCAACATGAATTTCGATCGGCTGCGGTTCGTGGCCGAGCGCGCCGAGGTGGGCGAGGCGCGCGAGGCGCTGCTGGCCGTGACGATTCCCGAGCGCCACGGCGCGTTTCGCGAGTTCTGCGCCGCCATCGGCAAGCGCGTCGTCACCGAGTTCAACTACCGGTTGAGCGGGCGGGCGAGGGCCCATATCTTCGTCGGCATCGCCACGCAGTCGCGGCAGGACGGCCGGGCGCTTGCAGCGATGCTGAACGCGGGCGGCTACGAGACCGCCGATCTCACCGACAACGAGACGGCCAAGCTGCACGTGCGCCACATGGTGGGTGGCCACGCGCCCGACGTGCGCCACGAGCGGCTCTGCCGGTTCGAGTTCCCCGAGCGCCCCGGCGCGCTGATGGAATTTCTCGACAAGCTGGGCGGGCGGTGGAACATCAGCCTGTTTCACTATCGCAACCACGGCGCCGACTTCGGCCGCGTGCTGGCCGGCTTCGAGGTGGAGGAGCCGGACCTGCCGGCCTTCCGCGCGTTTCTCGAGGGGCTCGGCTACCCGTACACCGCCGAGCACGACAACCCGGCGTACGCGTTGTTCCTCGGATAACCACGAAGATCGCACAGGTCACGAAGATCACGAATGAGATCAGAGTGTTCGTGTTCTTCGTGACTTTCGTGGCCTTCGTGGTTTAGATCGATTCTCTATGTCGCACGAGGTGTTCATGCACGCGGCACTCGACGAGGCGCGCCGCGCGCTCGCCGCGGGCGAGGTGCCGGTCGGTGCCGTCGTCGTCAGCGGCGGAGAGATCGTGGGCCGCGGCTTCAACCAGCCGATTGCGGCCTTCGATCCGACGGCGCACGCCGAGGTGGTGGCGCTGCGCGAGGCGGCGCGGCTCACCGGCAACTACCGGCTGACCGGCGCGACCATGTACGTGACGGTGGAGCCGTGCCTGATGTGCGTGGGGGCGCTGGTGCACGCGCGCGTGGGCGAGGTCGTGTATGGGACGCCGGAGCCGAAGAGCGGGGCGCTCGTGTCGGCGGTCCGCGGCCTCGAGTTGCCGGGGCTGAATCATCGATTCGCGGTCACGGGCGGCGTGCTCGAGGAGGACTGCCGCGGTCTCATCCAGCAGTTCTTCCGCACCAGGCGAGCGTAAGCTCGTTCGTTATAATAGGTTCCGCGCGTACGTCGTGTCCGGCTTCCGCCGGACCGCACACGACCCGGAGAGGTACCGAAGTGGTCGTAACGGGGGCGCCTCGAAAGCGTCTTGTCCCGTAAGGGGCACGTGGGTTCGAATCCCACCCTCTCCGCCAACTCCCTCGCCTTCGGCTCGGTCGCTGCCGGCTGAGGTGGTCCTCAGGCATCGGGCGACTCGCTCCCGCTCGTCGCCACTCGGAACGAATCCCGATTTCGACCGCCCGGTACTTCACGCAATGTGACGCGGTTCTCAGGTTGCGTCGGTTCGTCGTGCTCAGGTACGTCGACGGTCGCCCGCGTCTAGCGTTCGCTGTCGAGACTCCGCATCTGCTCCTCGCCGTACCGGGTCCCGGCAACAGCGGACGCCGGCACGGTCTGTTCGATCTGCGCCACCTCCGCCGGTGTGAGCGTCACGTCGAGCGCCCCCAGCGATTCGGCAAGCTGCGCCCGCGTGCGCGCGCCGATGAGCGGCACGAGGCTCCCGCCCTTGGCGAGCACCCACGCGATGGCCAGCTGCGCGGCGGTCACGCCCCTGGCGGCGGCGGTCTTCCGCAGCTCATCGACCAGGCGCTGATTCCGCTCGCGGTTGTCGCCGCTGAACCGCGGGAGATGGGCGCGGAGATCGCGCCGCGGCGCCGGCGTCGAACCGCTCAGCAGGCCGCGCGACAACACGCCGTACGCCGTGACGCCGATGCCGAGCTCCGACAGGAGCGGAAGGATCCGTGCCTCGGGACCGCGGCTCACCAGGGAGTATTCGATCTGCAGGTCGGCGATCGGATGCACCGCCTGAGCGCGCCTGACGGTGTCGGGACCCACCTCCGACAAGCCGATCGCCCGGATGTACCCGGCCTTGACGAGGTCGGCGAGCGCGCCGATCGTCTCCTCGATGGGCACCTTCGGATCGAGCCGGCCGGGCCGGTAGATGTCGATGTGATTCACGCCGAGCCTGGTGAGGCTGTAAGCGACGAAGTTCCTGACGGCGGCCGGCCGGGCGTCCATTCCCAGCCACGCGCCATCCGGATCGCGCAACGCGCCGAACTTGACGGAGACGAGCGCCCGGTCACGGCGATCCCTGAGGGCGCGCCCGATCAACAGCTCGTTATGTCCGGCGCCGTAATAGTCACCGGTGTCGAGCAGGTTGACGCCCGCGTCGAGCGCCGCATGGATGGTGGCAATGCTCTCGCCCTCGTCCGCTGGGCCGTACACGCCGGACATTCCCATGCAGCCGAGCGCCAGGGGGAAGACCGGCGGACCAGTGGAGCCAAGCTGCCTGAGGTGCCGTGGGGCCGTCATTCGGCTGACACTAGATCGGGCAGCGTCGGCTGGCAAGAAGGCGCGGCGCCGCCGAGGGCACGCGTCGCCGGGGCAGGTGGGGGCATTGGAAGCTCCCTGAATATGCGTGGCGCGACCGTCGATCCAGGCAGTAGTCTATGTACGGCCCGGGTCGGCAAGCCGCCGGTTCGTTCTTTTTTCGTGCCATACGTTCGGCACCGTCCCTTTGTGGGTTACGCACGTTACTTTGCGGAGGAAGACTTCATGGCGCAGAGCCTCTTGGCGCGTTGGTACAGGCCACGCGTTGTCTTGATCCTGCTCGTTGCGGCCGCCGCCTGGCTGGCCGCCACACCGGCGTTCGCCCAGGGCGGCACCGCCGACATCAGCGGCACCGTGTTCGACCAGCAGAAGGCCGTTCTGCCAGGCGTCACGGTCACCGCCACGAACGAGAGCACCGGGCAGCAGCGGACGGTCGTGACCGACACGGATGGACGGTTCACGATGCCGACCGTGCTTCCGGGCGCGTACACGATTACCGCAGAGCTGTCGGGCTTCCAGGCCACGAAGCGGCAGGGGCTGGCAATCGCGGTCGGGCAGGAGGTCACCCTCAGCCTGACCATGCAGCTCGCGGGCGTGCAGGAAAACGTGACGGTCACCGCGGAGGCGCCGCTCATCGAGGCGACGTCGAGCCGCATCGGCGTCAACATCACGAGCTCCGACATCGACAACCTGCCGTCGTTCAATCGCAGCCAGTTCAGCCTGATGCAGACGATCCCCGGCCTGGTGCCGGCGCTGCAGCCGGGCGCATTCGAAGGCGGGCAGTACAGCGCCAACGGGCAGGCGACGACGTCGAATCTGTTCCTTGTGGACGGGCAGTTCAACAACGACTCGCGCCTGGGCGGCGCGCAGGGGACGCAGGCGCGCATCTCGCTCGACTCGATGGCCGAGTACCAGGTGCAGACGCACCAGTACGGCGCCGAGTACGGCGGCTCCACCGGCGTCGTCGTGAACACCGTCTCCCGGAGCGGCACCAACAACATGTTCGGCCGGGTGTTCGAGTACTACCAGGGCAACAAGCTCCAGGCGACCGACTATTTCCTCAAGAAAGCGGGCGAGGAAAATCCGGACTCGAGCAGCCATGTGTTCGGCGGCCAGCTTGGCGGCCCGATCGTCAGGGATCGGCTCTTCTATTTCGGCAATCTCGAGTACACCAACCAGAAGCAGGCGGCGAACTTGAACTTCCCGGCCGATGCCGCGCCGCTGGCCACGCCGTACTCGACCAATACGAAGTTCACCGGTCCGAACACCTACGTCCGGGTCGACTACCAGGCGTCGCAGAAGCACCGCGTGAAGCTCAGCTGGCTGCGCGAGGCGATCCTGACGCAGCACGACGAGATCGAAAACGATCTGGCGACGATCGATGCCGCGCGGTATGAGAACGATGCGGGCGACATCGTCTATAACGGCACGCTCACGTCGGTGCTCAACAACCGCGCCACCAACGAAATCAGGGCGGGGCGCGTGCAGGAGAGCCTGCTGCAGGGCCCGCGCGTGCTCTTCGACGACAACTGGAAGTTCATCGGCTTCCATGGCGTCGAGCCGTTCGGCCTCGGCCCGCAGAACTCGCACCCCGACTACATCGCGGGCAACCGCAATACCTACGCGCAGAACGAGGTGCGCGACTTCACGCTCGACGACACGCTGACGTTCGTCAGGTCGGGCCGGGGCGGCGAGCACACCTTCAAGACCGGGTTCAGCTATATGCGCAACCCGCTCAAGCCGAGCGGATCGGCCGCGAACTTCATCGGGAACTACGCGTTCCCGACCAACGCGCCGTTCAACGCGGCCAACCCGCGCACCTATCCGTGGCGCTTCCAGATCGCGATGGGGCAGGTGGATTTCGACCTGGTCGATTACCGGTTTGGCGGCTACGTCTCGGACAAGTGGGCCGTCAGCAATAATCTGACGCTGACGCTCGGCCTCCGCTACGACTGGCAGGATGCCGTGCCGAAGACGAAGGACGCGTTCGGGCCGCGGATCGGCTTTGCCTACAACGTCGGCGGCAGCGGCAAGACGGTCGTCCGCGGCGGCGCGGGCAAGGTCTATCAGTTCCAGCAGCTCGCCGCGCTCGCGCTCCTCGCGCGGGGGACGGTGATCGCGCCGACGATCACGTATGACACGGCGCAGGTTGCCTCGCCGGCGGTGACGGGCCTGTTGCCGACGGGATCGACCCCCGACCGGACGGCATGCCTCCAGCCGGCCGCGGGGTCGAAGGCGGGCGTGGCGGCCATCAGCCCGGCTTGCCGGGCGTTTCTCGAGGGCCTGCGCGCGCAGGTGACGGCCGGCGGCTTCGTGAACAACACGACGACCGGTCCGCTCGTGGACGGCGACCGTCGCATGGCCTACACCTGGAACTTCAGCATGGGCGTGGAGCGGGAGATCCGGGCCAACATGGCCGTGACCGCCGACTTCGTCGGCAATCGGGGCTACAACAACACCGCGCCGGTCGACATCAATGAAGGACCGCTTACGGCGGCTGGCCGGGTGACGCGGCTCGGCGTCAGCGCCTTCGACCCGAACGCCGCGCTCGTCCCGGCGTCGGCCCGCACGACGACGTTCGCGGGGTTCTACCAGTTCCAGACGCTCGACGCGCTCAACAGCGATTTCAACTCGCTGGAGCTCGGGTTCAACAAGCGGTATGCCAACCGGTGGGCGGGTCGCGTGAGCTACACGCTTGCCCGCTGCCGGGACGTGATCAACCTGCCGGTGGCGGCCCCGGCGCCCGCGGCGGCCTTCACCGACGACCGCGACCCCCGGCGCGACTACGGCGCGTGCCTCCGCGACAATCGGCACGCGTTCGCGACGAGCGCCAACGTCGAAATCTGGCGCGGCCTGGGCGCCGGCATGGTGTTCCGCGCCTACTCGGGGTATCCGATCAACGAGACGATCGGGTCGGACGCCAACGGCGACGGCATCAACAACGATCGTCCGTTGCGAGGGCGCGACGATGCGACACGGCCGATTCAATCGAAGGTGGACGGCAGCGGGATGGCCGTCCGCAACGGCATCGACGGCGAGAACAAGGTCATCCTCGACGGGCGAGCCCAGTACGTCTGGCGGATCCAGCGGTACCAGGCCGGGCTGTTCCTGGAAGTCTACAACCTGACCAACCACGCGAACTTCGGCAACCCGACGGGCGCGAGGAACTCGAGCAACTTCCTCAGGACGATTGTCAGCGACGATCCGACCACCGCGCAGGTTGGATTCCGGCTGACGTTCTGAGGCTGACCACCGAGGCGCCGGGACACTGAGGACATCATTCCAAGATGCTCTCAGTGTCTCGGTGTTCCGTGGAAGTGAAAACGCCGTTGTTCAGTTCGTCGGCGGATTCTTCCGCTGCTCGGCCAGCAGCGTGTTGTAGCTCTTCTCCATGTTGCCGACCCACGCCTTGAAGCCGGCGGGATCGACGTAGGGGTTCATGCCGCCGGCGCCGAGCCGCGCGTACTTGCCTGCCAGATCGAAGAACCAGCTGTGGGCGGCAAGGAACACATCGGCCGGCAGCGTCTTGTACGTTGCGATGCTGCGTCCGAAGTCGTCGGCAATCTCCGGATAATTCCTGTTGTTGACCAGGCGCGCGTCGTCCTGCAGACCGCCGCACGCGATCAGCACGTTGTAGTTCCTGCCGGCGTCCATCACCCGCAGCGTCCACGTCGTGCAGCCGCGCGTGTGACCCGGCGTCAAGTGGGCCGTCAGCGCGGCGCCGCCGAGCATCACCTGCTCGCCGTCCTTGAGGACGCGGTCGATCGGATGGGGTGTGCCGCTCGGCGCCTTCATGGCCTTCAGCGCCGGCACGTCCTGCTCCATCGCCATCACCATCGCGCCGCCGGTCAGCTCCTTGACGACCGCGTCGGCCTGCTGGTGATCGCCGTGGGCATGGCTGCCGAGGATGATCTTGACGTCGGTCAGCTTGAAGCCGAGCTTCTCGATCGACTCGCGCAGGAGCGGCACCGTGTCCTCGAAGTTCGTGTTGATGAGGATGAGGCCCTGCGGCGTCGCGATCAGGTACGAGTTCAGCGTCCCGGTACCCACGTAGTACAGGTTCCCCATGATGCGGTGCGCGGGGAAGGCCACCTTGTCCTGGGTCCGGTCCTCGACGGTCTGCGCCGCGGCGCAGAGCGCGGCTCCGAGCGTGGCAACGAGGGTGAGCGCGCCGACGGTTCTGCAAGCAGGCATGCGAAGACTCCTGGAGTGAGAAGGAGCGTTATTGTAACAGTCGCATTGACACGCGGCGGCAGCCTGTGAAAGGATCCGGCCATCGTGTTCGCGGCCCTGGCCTGCGCGTGTTGTTGTTGTTGTCCTGGAGCGACAGCTTCCGACGGCCGCGCTGTGTCACCGGTTTCCCGCGATTGACGCGATAAGACAACCAGTTCCAGCGATATCAGAAGGCCCGGAAGGCTGACACCTTCCGGGCCTTTTTCTTTTGTGGTCTTGGAGCACGCAATGATTGAAACGATTGACTCCGCCGGCGTCGCCACGGTGGGCCGCAGTGCGGCCCCGGCCGTGCAGAAGACGGCGCCCGTCGCCCGAATCCATGAGGACTGGCTCGCCGTCATCCTGGGGGCGGTCTCCCTGCTCGTCGTGGTGGCCGGCTGGGTCCCCGCGCTGCCCGGCCTTCGGTGGGGCGGCGCCGCTCCGCTCGCGGCGCTCTTCCGGGCCGAGGTGGTGGTGCCCTGGCTTGGCGCCGGGGTCGGCCTGTGGGTGCTGTCGGCGGCGGCACTGGCGCTGCAGCGGGGCGACGTCGGCCGCTTCAGCCGCGGCTTTGCGTTCGTCTTCGCGCTCGCGTGGCTGTCGCTCGTGCTGGCCGGCCATGCGACGGCGCTCGCGTGGGGCATCGAGTACGTGATCTTCGCGCTCGCGGTCGGGCTGCTGGTCAGCCACGTCGGCGGCGCCGGGAGCCTCGTTCGCGCGGCCGCGTCCTCCGAGCTCTTCATCAAGACGGGGCTCGTGCTGATGGGCGCGTCGATCCTCTTTGCCGATGTCGTCCAGGCCGGCGCGCTCGGCATCCTGCAGGCGCTCGGCGTCGTGATTGTCGTCTGGTACGTGTCGTTCTGGCTCGCGTCGCGCTTCCGGGTGGACGAGGAGCTGGCGGTCATGCTCTCGACGGCCGTGTCCATCTGCGGCGTGTCGGCGGCGATTGCGGCGTGCGGCGCCATCCAGGGCGATCGCCGCAAGCTGAGCTATGTCACCTCGCTCGTGCTGATCGTCGCGGTGCCGATGATCATCCTGATGCCGTGGGTCGTCCGGCTCACCGGCATTCCCGACGTCGTCGCCGGCGCGTGGATGGGCGGCACGCTGGATACGACCGGGTCGGTGACGGCGGCCGGCGCGCTCGTGAGCGACACGGCGATGAAGGTGGGGACGATCGTCAAGTTCTCGCAGAACGTGCTGATCGGCGTCGCGGCGCTGGTGCTGTCGGCGTGGTGGAGCGTGCGGACGCGCGAGGCCCGGGGCGGCGCCACGGGCGCCCGCGTCATCTGGGACCGCTTCCCGAAGTTCGTCCTCGGGTTCGCCGCGGCGTCGCTCGTGTTCTCGTTCCTGCTCACGCCGGAGCTGGTGGCGCGCACGAAGGATGCGGTCGGGTCGCTGCGCACGATCTGGTTCGCGCTGGCGTTTGTCTCCATCGGCCTCGAAGCGCGCGTCAGCGATCTGCTGACGCTCGACAACGGCCGCCCGCTCGCCAGCTTCGTGCTGGCCCAGGCGTTCAACGTCGGCTGGACGCTGCTGCTGGCATGGCTGATCTTCGGCGGCCTGTTCTTCGCCGCGCCCGTCCTCTGAGTACGTAGGCCGGGTCTCGCCCCGAGCGGAGTCGAGGGGCAGACCCGGTTTCCGGTATAGTGACCCTCTCACGAAGGGAGGCGCGCATGCCGAAGTATCTGATCGTGGCGTCGTACACCGCCGACGGAGTCAAGGGCCTGCTGAAGGACGGCGGCTCCAAACGCCGGCAGGCCGCCGAGGCGGCGCTCAAGAGCGTCGGCGGCAGGATGGAGTCGTTCTACTTCGCCTTCGGCGACCACGACGTCTACGCCGTCATCGAGGCGCCCGACAACGCCACGATTGCGGCGGCGTCGCTGGCCATCAACGCCAGCGGCGCGGTCCACACGAAGACCGTCGTGCTGCTCGCGCCAGAGGAGCTCGACCAGGCGGCGAAGAAGACCGCCACCTATCAGCCGCCCGGCCGGTAAGGCGCGATGGTTCCGGTGCCGACCCGAAGGAGTTCCTGGATGAAAGATTCCGCAGTCTCGTTGATGGCAGGGTGTGTGATAGCCGCGTTCGCGATGGGGTGCTCGCCGCCTGCTCCCTCGGCGGCGCCGGCTGCCGCGCCCGCTGCCGGCGCGAACCGGCAGGCGGAGTTCGGCAGTTATCCGCAGCGGGATTTTGTTCGCCTCACACTCGACCAGCTGCAATGGCGCCCGAACGAGAACAATACGCTGGGCGTCGAGACCGCCATCCTGGAGGGCGATCCGTCGAAGCCCGGGTTCTACCTGACGGTCAATCACTTCCCGCCCGGTGTGATGAGCCGGCCGCACACGCATCCCGATGAGCGCAACATCACGGTGCTCAAGGGAACCTGGTACACCGATACGGGCACCGAGTTCAGACCCGACAAGGCGATCCCGATGAAGGCCGGCGAGTACATGCGCCACCCGGCCGGCGGGCCGCACTACGACGGCGCGCTCGACGAGGATGTCTGGATCGCGATTTCGGGCTACGGGCCGACGTCGGCGTCGGTGCTCGGCGGCGGCGAGCTGTTCGGACGGTCGCGGCCAGCGAGGTAGCAGGTAATAGCGAGAGCTCGTCTCACTTCGCCAGCGGGTCCGGCCTCAACTGGAAGTGCATCGCAACCGGCGGCGTCCCCTTGCCCGTTTCCATGTGGAACGGCACGCGGCTGCTCACCGTTGACCAGAGCCCGCGCCCCTTCCACCCGCCGCTCGGATCGTCGATGCGGCCGTCCATCCATTTCGTGTAGAAGCCCATCGGATACGGCACGCGGAGCACCACCCACTGTCCGTCCCTGAGCGCCAGGAACGCGTCGGACTCGTTGCCCGTGGCGATCGGGGTATTCGCGCCGAGTCCCAGCGTGTCGAACTGGTCCACCCACGCGAAGTAACTGCCCTCGGCGCTGCCGTTGTCCCGCACCCCCGCGAACTGCGGCAGCGGCTGCGGATAGAGCGTCCATCCCTCCGGGCAGTGCTGGCCCGTGGCTTTCGGGCCGTTCAGCGGACCGTGGCACTTGCGACGATCGAAGCTGCCGAGGTGGCCGCTGCCGAGCGCGACCCACGCGACGCCGTTGCGATCGACGTCCATCCCTCGTGGCGAGTACCCCTCGATCGGCGCGTTCGGGTTCTGCCACGGCACCTCGTAGCGCTCCGCCAGCGCGGTCTCGATCGGGTCGGGCCCGGGGACGATGCGGATGATGGCGCCGGGGAAGCCGAGCACCGACCCCCACACCGATCCGTCCGGGGCAGGGTTCACGCTGTAGAGGTTGTCGCCGATCCGCTTGTCCTTCGCCGGGTCGATCGGCTGGTCGACCTCGACAAACGCGTCACGCCTGCCGTTGCCGTTCGTGTCGAGCACGATGGCCGTCCAGCCCTGCGACCTCGCTTCGTCGCCTGTCTCGTCGAAGACCTTCGTGTCGATCCAGCCGAGGTACGGGCTGCCGTAGCCGTTGAAGTACAGCGTGTTGTTCGCGTCCTCGGCGAACATCAGATGGTGCGTGTCGAAGCACGTGCTGATCTGTGTGAGCTTTTTCGTCTTCGGGTCGTACACCGCCGCCTGCCGGACGGAGGTGTCGATGGGGAAGAGCTTCGCGGAGGGGTGGCTCGAGCCCTTCCGGCAGTAGTCCGGCGTCCCGGGCGGACGCACGCGCGCGGTCATCCAGACGCGGCCCTGGCCGTCAATCATCGGATTGTGGACGTCCATCCGGCTCGTCCAGATCGCCTCCGTGCCCCAGTACACCGACGGCTGCAGCACGGGATTGGGCGCAACCGGGGTCTTCGGATCCCGCGGCGCCACCGGAATCCGGCTCGGCGTGTGTCGCACGGGATCGAGCACGGGGATGTAGTCGGCGCTCAGCTCGGGCGATCCGTAGATCGGGCCGTGGGCGTTGACCGTGGGCGTGCGCCGATCGGTCGATACCTGATCGTGCATGTAGACCTTCGGGTCGGCCCAGTACCACTGCGTGATCACGACATTGCGCTCGACCCCCTGCGGGCGGGCCGGCGCGGGCGGCACCTCGCCGGCCGCGATCCGGTCGGTCCAGTCGGCGAACATCGCAAGCGCCCGAGGCGCGCCAAAGAGCGCGATCTCCCGCGCCATGTCCGGACCCGCCTGCCCCGACTGGATGCGGCGCGCCCAGGCGTCCCTGGACGTCGGGAAGGCGCCAAGCGCTTTCGGGATCTCGCGCGTCGCCTTCGTGCCGACCTGATGGCACGTGTAGCAGCTGCCGTTCTTCAGCCACGCCAGCCACTGGGCCTGCGTTTTCATGCCGGGTGCGATGCCGTTGCCCCGCGGTCCCGTGCCGGGGAACTCCGTCTTGTCGGGAATGCGCAGCAGCGACGCCCAGTAGCCGGCCGGGTAGTACTGCGCTGCGGCCCGTGGGTTGGGCGCGACGGTCGCGGTGAGGTTGACGAGCGCGCCGGGCGCCGCCTGCACCTTCGGTGAATCGACGAGGCCGTAGCCGCGCACCCAGAGCGTGTAGGCCGCTCCGGGCAAATCAGGGACGAGGTAGCGGCCCTGGTCGTCGGTCACGACGATCTTCGCGAACCTCGTCGGCAGGTTCGTGGTTTCGGCGATCACCCAGTCGCCGGCTTCCGGCCCGTTCGCGCTGGTGACGATGCCGCCGATGTCGTCGTTATCGATCGCGACGGCGGCGGTGTCCTGCTGCCGGGCGCATGCGACCCACGTGGCCGCCCAGATGCAGGCCAGCGCCAGCGTCGCGCCGCGGGCTGATGAAGAGAATCGGCTCGTCATGGCGGTCGATCATAGCCTGCATTAACATACGCCGATGCACGACCGGAATCTGATACCGCGCCGCGGTGTCGTCAAGGCGCTGGGCGCGGCGGCCGGCGCGGCGCTGGCCGGCGACGCGCTGTTTGCGCAGCAGGCGCCCCGCGCCGAGCCCCCCTCGACTGTCACCAATCCGCCGCGCGACTTCACGCAGCCGACGACCTACTTCACCGATCCCGACATCCTGACGGTCGATCCCGCCTTCGATGCGCTGGTCCAGCCGCAGAATGCGATCCATCGCCTCTGGACCGGCGGGCAGTGGCTCGAAGGCCCCGCCTGGAGCAGCCAGGGCCGGTACCTCGTCATCAGCGACATTCCGAACAACCTGCAGCTCCGCTGGCTCGAAGACAACGCGCAGGTGACGGTGTACCGCAACCCGGCGAACAACAGCAACGGCAACACCTTCGACTTCCAGGGACGCCAGCTCTCCGCCGAACATCTGACCCGCCGGATCGTCCGCTACGAGAACGACGGGTCGGTGACGATCATCGCGGATCGCTATGACGGCAAGCGCTTCAGCTCGCCGAACGACGTCGTCGCGCATCCCGACGGCAGCTACTGGTTCACCGATCCGCCGTACGGCGGGACGATGTTCGAGGGGCAGCCGGACGCGCCGGGCGGCTCCACCAATCCGGGCGGGCGGCTCAATCCGCGGCTCGGCGGGCCGCCCGAGCTGGGCGCGTTCAGGCGCGAGCTGCCGACCGGGGTCTACCGCGTCGACCCGAGCGGGAAAGTGGATCTGGTGGCCGGTGAGGATCAGGTGCCGGATCCCAACGGACTGGCGTTCTCCCCCGATTACAAGCGCCTGTACGTGATCAGTACGGGAAAAGGGCCGGGCGACACCGGCGCCGGCGGCATGGGGAACATGTATGCCTTCGATGTGATGAATACGCGGCTCTCGAAGGCGACCTTGTTCAGCAGCTTCATGGTGGACGGCGTCAAGTGCGGCCCCGACGGCGTCCGCTGCGATGTCTTCGGCAATCTCTGGTGCTCGAGCAACGCGGGGCGGGCGGTCGGCTACAACGGCGTCACGGTCTGGAACCCGCAGGGAAGACTCATCGGCCGCATCCGCCTGCCCGAGGTCTGCGCCAACGTCTGCTTCGGCGGGCCGAAGCGCAACCGGCTTTTCATGGCGGGCAGCCAGTCGATCTACGCGGTCTTCGTGAATACACAAGGCGCGGGGCCGGGATAGGACTGCGGTTCATGGGTTCACGGGTGCTTTGGTGCTCGGGTTCCGGTTCAGCGGTGCTGGGTTCTTGGGTTCTCAGGATGGTGCACCGGTCCCAATGAACCCACGAACCACCCGTGAACCCCGGAACCGAAGAACCTGAGCACCGGAACCTGAGCACCAAAGCACCCGTGAACCCGAGAACCAGCATGCATATCGGCTTTATCGGCCTTGGCGTCATGGGGCGTCCGATGGCGCGTCACCTCATCGAGGCGGGCCACAGCCTGCGTGTCTACGCCAGGCGTCCCGAGGCGGCGGCGCCGCTTGTGGCGGCCGGCGCGACGCGCTGCGCCACGCCCGCCGAGCTCGCCTCACACGCCGATGTCGTCATCACGATGGTCACCGCGACCGCCGACGTCGAAGAGGTGCTCCTCGGGCCGCACGGCGCGATCGACGGTGCCAGACCCGGCACGATCGCCATCGACATGAGCACGATCGCGCCCCAGGGCGCGCGGCGAATCGCGGCGGCGCTCGCGGAGCGCCAGGTGCGCATGCTCGACGCGCCGGTCACCGGCGGTCCCGCCGGCGCCGAGGCGGCCACGCTCACGATCCTGGTCGGCGGTGACGCGGCGGTACTCGACGAGGCCCGGCCGATCCTCGAACGCCTCGGACGGCAGATCGTCCACATGGGCGGCCCCGGCGCCGGTCAGATCGCCAAGGCGTGCAATCAGCTCGCGCTCCTCGTCAATGCCGAAGGCGTCGCCGAGGCGCTCGCGCTGGGGCAGCGCTGCGGCCTCGATCCCCGCACGCTGCGCGAGGCGCTGCTCGGCGGCATCGCCGCCAGCCGCGTGCTCGAGGTGTTCGGCGAGCGCATGGCCGAGCGCCGGTTCACCCCCGGGATGGCAGTCCGGCTCTACGACAAGGACCTGACGTTCGTGCTCGACTTGGCGCGCGAAAAGGGTCTGGCGCTGCCGGCGGCGGCTGCCGTGCGCGCGCATCTCGACACGATGGTGGCGGACGGCAAGGCCGGGCTCGACCTCGCCGCCCTCATCGACACGGTGATGGCCGGCTGAAAGTGCAGGGCGGGTTCCGCGCCATCGTCAGGCGCAGCGGACCCGCCACATCACCAGCCCGCGGCCATCCCGTCTTTTCTCGGGTCCGATCCCCCCTGCAGCACGCCCGTCTCGGGGTCGATGCGGACCGCCTGATAGCCGCCCATCATGCCGCGGCCGTCGTGCAGCACGTGCCCGCGGGCGCGGAGCGCCGCGCGAACCGGTTCGGCAATCCCGGATTCCACGGCCAGCCCGTCCTCAAAGTGCCTGACGCGCGGCACCTCGCCCGCCTCCTGCACGTTCATACCGAAATCGACCACGTTGGCGACGATCTGGGCGTGCGCCTGCGCCTGGTTGTCGGCGCCCATGACGCCGAACGCCATGAACGGCCGGTCCCCCATCATCAGCAGGGCGGGGACGAGCGTATGGAACGGACGCTTGCCGGGCGCCAGCTCGTTCGGGTGGCCCGGTTGCAGCGTGAACCCGCCGCCACGCGAGTGCAGCGCGATGCCCGTGCCCGGCACGACGACGCCGGCGCCAAAGCTGTCGAACAGCGAATTGATGAGCGAGATGACATTCCCGAAGCGATCCGCGGCGGCCAGGTACACGGTGTCGCCGCGCTTCTCGCCGGCGGCGCTGCTCGCGCCGGTCGGTCCGGCGGGTCCGCTCGCGCCGGCGCCACCCGCGCGCGGAACCCGCGCTACGCGCTGCATGTCGATCTGCTTCCGCCGTTCTGCCGCGTACTCCTTCGACACGAGCGTCGCCAGCAGTTCCGGCGGCACGTGCCGCGGGTCGGCGAGGTACGCCGCGCGATCGGCAAACGCAATCCGCTTCGCCTCGGTGTAAACGTGCAGGTAGTCCGCGCTGTTGTGACCCATGGCGCGCACGTCGTACCCCTCGAGCATGTTGAGCATCTCGAGCGCCACGAATCCCTGCGTGTTGGGCGGCATCTCGTACAGCGTGTACCCGCGATACGTCGTCCGGATTGGATCGACCCAGTCGGACAGGTGCGCGCGGAAATCCGCGGATGTCAGGAAGCCGCCGCGGGCGCCCACGTGGCTCGCGATCGCGTCCCCGATTGGCCCGCCGTAAACGGCGGCGGCGCCGCCTCCGGCGATCTGCTCGAGCGTGCCGGCCAGGTCTGGATTCCGGAAGATCTCGCCCGGCTGCGGCGCCCGGCCGCCCGGCAGGAGCACGCGTGCCGCCTCGGCGTCCTCCGCCAGTCTCGGCGCGGACTCGCTCCACTGGCCGGCCACAATCTCCGACACTGGAAAGCCCTCGCGCGCGTAGCGGATGGCGGGTGCCAGGGCACGAGAGAGCGGAATCGTGCCGTGCGCCTCGAGGAGCGCCGACCACCCGGCCACCGACCCGGGCACGGTCACCGAGAGCGGACCGTGGCCCGGCATCTCCGTGCACCCCCGCGCGCGGAGCGCCTGCGCATCGGCGTGGGCACCCGCCCGGCCGCTCGAGTTGAGCGCCCGCAGCGTGCGCGTCCGGCCGTCGAACACGAGCGCAAAAAGGTCGCCGCCCACGCCGGTCATCGTCGGCTCGACGACCGCGAGCACGGCCGCGGCGGTGACCGCCGCGTCGATCGCGTTGCCGCCGTCGAGCATCACCTGCAGCCCCGCCGCCGACGCGAGCGGCTGGCTGGTGGCGATGACGCCGTTGCGGGCGAGCACCGGGGAGCGGGTGCCGTGGATCCGCCCGGTGGGGCGGTCGCCTGAGAGCGAGTGCGATCCGGTGGTCATCGGCAGGGACGCCGGCTATGGTAGCCCGCCGCGCATCCGGATTGACAGCGGCGCAGCACGGCTCCGCAACTGACAACTGACAACCGACAACTTCAGTATCATTCCCTGTCCATGTCCGAGGCTTCCGTTCCGCAGTCCGTCTGGTCGCAGGACATCCACCGGGCGCTCGCGGACGCCGGCATTCGTCAGGTGGCCTACGTGCCCGATGCCGGGCATCAGTCGCTCATCGAGCGCTGTCACGCCGACGCGTCCATGCGCACGGTCCGGCTCACCACCGAGGAAGAGGGGATCGCGCTGGCGGCGGGGGCCTGGCTGGGCGGCGCGCGCGCCGCGCTGCTCATGCAGTCGAGCGGCGTCGGCAACTGCGTCAACATGCTGTCGCTCATCGAGGAGTGCCGCTGTCCGCTGCTGATGCTCGTCACGATGCGGGGCGAGTGGGGCGAAACCAATCCGTGGCAGGTGCCGATGGGGCAGCGCACGGCCCCGGTGCTGGAGCGCTGCGGCGTCATCGTGCAGCACGTCGACCGCGCCGGCGATCTCGGCGCGGAGGTGGCGGCCGCCGCGCAGCTGGCCTTCGTCTCCGCCCGCGCGGTCGCGCTCCTCATCGGCCAGCGCCTGGTCGGCGCCAAGACGTTCGAGTAGCCACCGTGACCCGTCCGTCAATCACCCTGGAGCGGCGCGACGCCGTGGCGACTATCCTGAAGAGCCGCGGCGATGCGCTCGTGGTGACCGGGCTCGGATCGCCGACGTGGGATGTCGCGGCAACGAGCGAGTCGCCGCTCAATTTCTATCTGTGGGGCGCGATGGGCGGCGCCGCGATGATCGGGCTCGGGCTGGCGCTCGCCCAGCCGGCCCGCCGCGTCATCGTCATCACGGGCGACGGCGAGCTGCTCATGGGCATGGGGAGCCTCGCCACCATCGGCGTCGAGCACCCGGCGAACCTCTCGATCGTCGTGCTCGACAACGAACATTACGGCGAAACCGGAATGCAGGAGTCGCATACGGCCCGCGGGGTCGATCTGGCCGCGATCGCGGTGGCGTCGAATTTCGCGTCGGCCTCGACCCTCTATACCCGCCGGGAACTGGACGCGTGGGTGCCGGCGCTCTATCGCGACGCGGGGCCGCTGCTCGGAGTCGTCAAGGTGCGGCCGACGCAGCCGCCGCTGCAGGTGCCGGCGCGCGACGGCACGTCCATCAGGAGCCGCTTTCGCGAGGCCCTGCTCGGGCCGGGCGCGAGCCGGGAATCATCGTGACCGGCGCCGGCGAGCCGGGGCCGCGGCCGGCCGCGGAGACGGCGGAGCTGCAAGCGAGCCTACGCCAGCGCGTGGGCGAGATAAGCCGCCGGTTCCCCGACCCGTACTGGCGGGAGCTC
>JACQZV010000088.1 GCA_016213695.1 Acidobacteriota bacterium
CGCCCGCGACGCAGGGGCCGGCCGCGCCGATTCAGCCGCCCGCCGCGCAGCCCGCGCCAGGCCTCCCGCCGACCGGACAGCCGTCGCTCCGACTCGAGTTTCTACACTACCTTCGCCACCTTCGCGCCGAGCCCCAGAAGCCGTTCGACAAGCTGGCTGTAGCCGCGCTCCACGATCTCGAGCGGCTGCACGCGCGTCTGGCCTTCGGCGGCCAGCGCGGCCGCAATCAGCGACATCCCCGACCGGAGATCGCGGCTGTCGAGCACGCGGCCGCCGCGCAGCCGCGACGGTCCGGTGACGATGATCCGGTGGGCGTCGGCGAGAAAGAGGTCGGCGCCCATGCCGCTCAGTTGCTCGAGCGCGAACAGGCGCAGCTCGTACATCCAGTCGTGCACGAGCGTCCGCCCCTCGGCCTGGGTGGCCAGCACCGTCACCAGGCTCACGAGATCGCTCGGAAACGCGGGCCAGAGCCCCGTTGTGATCCGCCGCACGGCCTTCGGCGTTGACGACCGCACCTCGAACACGCCGCCCCGCATCCCGCAACGGACATTCATCCGCTTGAGCACGGCGGCGACCACTTC
The DNA here is from genome assembly GCA_016213695.1 of Acidobacteriota bacterium. Classification (GTDB taxonomy): domain Bacteria; phylum Acidobacteriota; class Vicinamibacteria; order Vicinamibacterales; family UBA2999; genus DATCJA01. The sequence continues at coordinate 582 of JACQZV010000088.1, forward strand.
GATGTCGGCCTCCCGCGCCCCTTCGATGTCGATCGCGCCGCCGGTGATGGCGCCGACGACCGCCCAGCTCCCCGCCTCGATATAGTCGCCGCCCAGGCGGTGCTCGGCGCCGTGGAGCCGCGCCGCGCCCTCGACGCGGATGGTCGTCGTGCCGATCCCCGACAGGCCAACGCCCATCTTCTGCAGAAATTCGCACAGCTCCACGACGTGGGGCTCGAGCGCCGCATGGCGGATCTCCGTGAGGCCTTTCGCGGTCGCCGCCGCGAGCAGCGCCGTTTCGGTCCCGGTTACCGACGCCTCGTACAGGTACATCGACGCGCCCGTCAGGCCATCGGGTGCCTCCAGCAGGAAATCGCCGCCGCTGCTCTGGCGCACCCCCAGCGCCTCCAGCGCCTCGAGGTGAGTGGAAATCGAGCGGCGCGCCGGAAAATCGCCTCCCGGGGGGGCAATGTGCGCGCGGCCGGTCCGCGCGAGCAGCGGCCCCAGCAGCAACACGGAGCCCCGCAGCCGGCCGACCAGCGCGCGGTCAGGCACGTGCGTGCGCAGATGAGGCGCGCGGACGCGCAGCGTCGTGCTCCCGATGCCGTCCACCTCCGCGCCCAGGTCGAGCAGCAGACGCGCCATGACCTCCACGTCGCCGATTCGCGGGACGTTCGTCAGGACGCACTCGTCCCCGGTCAGCAGGCACGCCGCCAGCAGCGGCAGCGCGGCATTCTTGTTCCCTTCAACAGCCACGCGGCCCTCGAGCCGGTGCCCGCCTTCGATCAGCAGCGTCGACATGAATCCCCTGTCACCGCGCACGCTGAAGCGTGCGCTCTGCACCGCGGCGCAGGCTAAAGCCTGCGCTCGACCAGATATGCCACATCCGCGTCGTCTCCGAAGCCGGCAAACACGGGCTCCGGCACGAGCCCGATCCCGAAGCGATCCTCGACGCGCCGCTTGATCAGCACGGCCAGATCCAGCAGGTCGCGTGCTGTCGCGCCGCCCCGATTGATGATGGCGAGGGGGTGCTTGGACGATAACCCGACTCGACCCCGCCCGTACCCGCGCCCCAGCCCGGACTGTTCGATGAGCCAGGCCGCCGGAATCTTCACCTGCCCGCCCGGCATGGGAAACCCCGGCACCGGACCGCCGGCGCGATCCGCCAGATCGGCGTGCACGCCGGCGGACACGACGGGATTGGTGAAGAACGAGCCGACGCTGCGCGTGTCGGGATCCGCCTCGTCGATGACCATGCCCTTGGTCCGCCGGATGGCCAGCACCGCCTGCCGCACGTCGTTCAGCGTCGGCGACGACACCGCGGCGCCTTGCAGATACCTGATGACGTCCGGATACACGAGCGTCGGCGGCCCATAGCGAAGGGCGAACCCCACGTCGCACACGACAAATCGGCCCGCGTCCCGCTGCTTGAACCGGCTCGTGCGGTATCCGAAGCCGCACTCGTCTGCGCTCAGTGTCACGAGGCGTCCGGTGGCCGTATCGAACGCCGTCAGATCCACGAGCGTGTTCGAGACCTCCTGCCCGTACGCCCCCACGTTCTGGATGGGCGTCGCTCCGGTGCGTCCGGGAATGCCGGACAGGCATTCCAGCCCCGCGAGGCCGTGCGACACGGTTGCCTCAACCGTGCGGTCCCACGGTTCGCCGGCGCCGACCCGCACGACCGTTTCCGAGCGCCGGGGGGCGAAGAGGGTCCCTGCAATCGCTATCTGCAGGACGAGCCCCGGGATGCCGGCGTCGGCGATCACGAGGTTGCTGCCGTCTCCAAGCGGAAAGAGCGGGAGGCTGCGGTCGCGGCACCACCGATGCGCCGCAGCGACATCGTCTGCTGTGGCCGCGCGCATGAACCACTGCGCGGGCCCGCCGATCCCGAGCGTCGTCAACGGCGCCAGCGGCACACCGGCATCGGGCCGTACCGGCCGCTCACCGTCGGGCAACGAACCGTCCTTCCTGTGTCCTCAGCGCGGCGATCGCCTCCGCGCGGCTGCACAACGCGAACTCGACGCAGTCGCCAGGCGCGAGCTGCGCCGCCAGCGGCAGATCCGCCGTGATGACGACGGCGGCCTGCGGATATCCCCCGGTTGTCTGTCGATCGGCCATCAGCAGGATCGGGTGTCCGGACGGCGGCACCTGCAGACCACCCATCACGGTCGCGTCCGAGATCATCTCACCGGTTGCGCCGGACAACACCGGTTTCTCGCCGGCGAGCCGATAGCCCATGCGATCGGACTGCGGCGAGACCGTGAAACGGCCGCGCTGAAGCGCGTCCAGAACCTGCGCGCCGAGCATGTCGAGCTGCGGTCCTGGCATGATGCGCAATCGGACTCCCACGCCGGCGTGGGAGTCATGGCCAGCCTCGCCGGCCTGCACCGCGGCCCCTGCCACACCGTCCGCGCCAGGCGCCCCGATGGCCATGCGATCGCCGGCGCGGAGCGCCCGGCCCTCGATGCCGCCAAGACCGCTGAGGACGTCGGTGGACCGGCTGCCGAGCACGGGCGCCACGATGATGCCGCCGTCGAAGGCGACGTACGCGCGCGCCCCCAGCCGGCGCCGGCCCCACCGCAGCACGCTGCCCATCCGGCACTCCACGACTGCATGCATGGGCACGGCCCCGCCATCGACCGTGGGCTGGAAATCCGCGCCGGTGATGGCGATGCGCGCGCGACTCTCGAAGCGCAGTTCCGGACCGACCATCGTGGCTTCCAGCGTGGCCGCGTCCGGCGTGTTGCCGACGAGCGCGTTGGCGCGGCGGTGAGCCAGCCAATCCATCGGCCCGGACACCGGCACACCGAGATGCTGGTGCCCCCAGCGGCCCGAGTCCTGAATCGTCGTCAGGAGGCCGGGGTGGAGCACCGTGATGAAGCACGTGCGTCGATCGCCGGCCGTGTCCGCCTTCAGCCGGACCCCCTCCGGTCGCGCTGCGGTCCCGTTGAAGCCTGGCACGCCGGACGGCTGAGCCCTTGTCGGCACAAACCGCACCTGGTCCCCCGGAGCGAGCAGCGCCGGCCGATCCCGGTCCGGATCGAACAGCTGCTGCGTCGTGCGGCCGATGATCTGCCAGCCTCCCGGCGACTCGCGGGAATAGACACCGGTCTGCCGGCCGGCGATGCCGACCGATCCCGCTGGTACCCGAAGACGCGGCGTGGCGCGCCGCGGAGCGGCGATGCTGTCATCGACCGCGGCCATGTAGGGAAACCCTGGAAGGAAGCCGAGCATGAATACGCGGTACGTGCGGGCGGCGTGCCGCGCGACGACGACGTCCGGCGTGCAGCGCGCGAACGCGGCCACCTCCGCCAGGTCGGGGCCGGCGTCACCGCCGTACACGACGGGGAGTTCCACGTAGGTTCCGGGCGGCTCGCCCTGCGAAGGCCCATTCGCGTGCCGCTCGAGCGCCGCCGCCACGGCCTCGACGTCGGCGGCCAGCGGATCGAAGAACACGGCGACCGAGCGAAACGTCGACACCACATCGCGAACGCCCGCGATCCGATCCCGCCGCAGCGCGCCGGCGATGCCGACCACGCGCGCGTTGACCACCGGGTCGAACCGGTCGGCACCCGGCTGCGGCTCGAGGTGCAGGAGCAGCGCGGAATCACCCAGCTCGCGGATCCACACGTCGCAGCCTCTACGCGCCACCGGGCCCCAGAGACACGGAGGCGAACACTCTACGCTCCGTGGGCCCGTGACTGCGTGGCCTGCGGACGCACCGCGTCCAGCGCCTGCAGCAGCTTCTGGTGGATGCCGCCGAATCCGCCGTTCGACATCATGACGACGACGTCGCCCGGGCGATGGTCGGTGACAATCGTCTCGACGATCCGATCGATCTCCGGGATGAACCGGGCACGCTGCCCGCGCGCCAGCAGGTCGGCCACCAGACGCTGCTCCGACAGCCGTTCTGACTCCGGCAACGCGCTGCGGAACACGGCGGCAACGACCACTTCGTCGGCACCCTCGAACGCGCCCGCGAACGCCTCCTGGAACACCCGCCGGCAGGACGAGGCCGAGCGCGGCTCGAACACCGCCCAGATCCGCCGCGACGGGTAGCCGGTGCGCAGCGCCGCGAGCGTTTCGTGAACCGCCGTGGGATGGTGCGCGAAGTCGTCCAGGACGGTGACGTCGCAGCGGACGCCGACGGTCTCGAGCCGCCGCTTGACCCCTCGAAACGCCCTGAGCCCGTCCGCCAATGCACCCGCCGGGATGCCGGCGTGACTCCCCACCGCAACCGCGGCCGCCGCGTTGCGCACGTTGTGCAGGCCGAGCAACGGCGACTCGAACCGGCCGAACACCTGACCGGCGTGCCGCATCGTGAAGCTCGTGATGCCGCCGGCGTGCGTGATGTCGCACGCCTGCCACGTCGCTCCCTCGCCGGTACCGAACGTGTCCACCGGACTCACGGCGGCGCCGCGCATCGCCGCGGCCTCAGGACTGTCATGGCCGAGCAGCAGGACGCCGCTGCGCGGCACCAGGCTCACCAGCCGCCTGAAAGCGAGCCGCACCGCGTCGAGGTCGGGATAGATGTCGGCGTGGTCGAACTCGATGTTGTTGATGACGGCGATCTGCGGCAGGTATTTCAGGAACTTCGCCGTCTTGTCGAAGAACGCGCTGTCGTACTCGTCACCCTCGATCACGAAGTCCCGGCCGCGGCCCAGCCGGTAGCTCGACCCCTCACGGCCGAAATTGAGGACGATGCCGCCGACGAGTACGGTCGGGTCGAGCCCCGCATGCGTCAGCAGCCAGCCCGTCAGCGCCGTCGTCGTCGTCTTGCCGTGCGTGCCGGCAATCACGATCGAGCGCGAGCCCCACAGAAAATGGTCGCGAATGGCTTCCGGCAGCGAGCAGTACCGGACCTTGCCGTCGAGCACGGCCTCGAGCTCGGGATTCCCGCGCGAGATCGCGTTTCCGACGACGACCAGGTCGAGATCCGTGGTGATGTGTGCGGCCGAGAAGGGCGTCCGGATCGGAATGCCCTCGGCCGCCAGAAACTCGCTCATCGGCGGGTAGACGTTCTGGTCCGATCCGCCGACGTCATGCCCGCGCCGCTTGAGCAGTGCCGCAACGGTCGCCATCGCCGTCCCGCAGATGCCGATGAGGTGGATGCGCATCAGGCGAGGGACACCGGCGATTCCTCGACGACGAGCGAGGCGCGCGGGCTCGTGCGGACGCGCACACGGACGCCGAGCGGCAGCGTCCAGCACGGGCCGGTCGTGTGCCCCGACGGGAATCCCAGCAGCACCGGGCCGGCGAAACCGGCGGTCCATTCCCGAATCACGTCGAGGACGGTCGCGCCTTCCTTCCCCTCGCACCCACGCATTTCGCCGAACACGAGCGCCCGCGCACGCGCGGGGATGCCGCTCTGGCCAAGCTGGGTGAGCATGCGGTCGATTCGATAGGGCCGCTCGTTGACGTCCTCGAGGAACAACACGCAGTCGTCCGGTGGATCGAACGCGAAGGGCGTGCCCAGCGACCCGACCAGCTGGGTGAGCGTGCCGCCGAACAGAAGCCCCGCCGCTTCGCCCCGGCGGATCGTCACCAGACCGTCGGGAGCGAAGTCGAGTCCCGCGCCCTCGCCCTGCAGCAGGCCGACCAGCGACCTCCGGTCGTACCCATCGGGGCCACGGGCCAGCCGGCGATCCAACATCGGGCCATGAAGGGCCGTCACGCCACGCTGACAGGTGAGCCACGACAGCAGCGACGTGTTATCGCTGTATCCGATGAACAGCTTCGGCGCCTGCTCCGGCGGCCACGCGTCGAAGGCCGGGAGGAGCTGCACGCTGCCGTATCCGCCGCGCACGGCCATCAACGCCGCGACGTCGGGGTCCTTCCAGGCGCGCATGAAAGCCGCCGCCCGGATAGACGCGGGCCCTGATGTAAACATGGCCCGCTCGAAAATGGAGTCGTCGTACACCGGCTCGTATCCCAGCCGCCGGAGCTCGGCGATCCCAAGGTCCAGCTCCTCGCGATGGAAAGGACTCGCAGGCGACACGACCGCGATGCGATCGCCCGGCCGAACGGCGCGCGGCTTGATCACAGGTAGCGCGCCATCTCTTCGGCGATGCGCCGATGCGCGTCCCAGCCGGCGATACGACGAGCCGCCGGGCGCGCGGCCAGGACCGGCGCGGCCAGAAAGCGCTCTTTCGCCCGGCGTTGCCTGGCCAGCGCGTCTTCCACGCGCCCGTATGGAATCCGCTCATCCTCCACGGCGTGAACGAGCGCCTCGAGGGCGGCCGCCTGCACGTCGATGTTGCCGCCGCAGATGAGCAGCCCGTCGCAGCCTGCCGCAATCGCCTGCACGGCGGCGTCCGGCACCGCCACGGTCGCCGCAATGGCCTTCATCTCGAGGTCGTCGCTCAGGATGACGCCCTCGAAGCCGAGCTCATCGCGCAGGAGGTCGAAGACAATGCGCCGCGACAGCGTGGCCGGTTTCCGCTCGTCAAGCGACGGCACGAGCAGGTGCGCGGTCATCATGAACGCCACGTGCTCCGCAATCGCCTCGCGGAACGGCACGCATTCAACCCGGCGGATCCGATCCGGCGGGTGTTCGACGACGGGGAGATCGAGGTGCGAATCAACGGACGTGTCGCCATGCCCGGGGAAGTGCTTGCCGCAGGCCGCCACGCCGCTCTCCTGAAGGCCGCGGATGATCGCCCGGCCGAGCCGTCCCACCGTCTCGGCGTCGCCGGCCAGCGCCCGGTCGCCGATCACCGGATTGTCCGGGTTCGTATGAATGTCGAGGACCGGCGCGTAGTCGAGCGTCACGCCCACGGCCTTCAGCTCGGCCGCCAGCGCCGAGGCAAATCGCGACGCCAGCGCGACGCTGCCGCTCCGCCCGAGGGCCGCCATCGGCGGCCATTCCGTGAACGGCGCCCTCAGCCGCGCCACGCGGCCGCCCTCCTGATCGACGCTGACCCAGAGCGGCAGCTCGCCGCCAAGCGACTGCGCGTCGCAGGCGAGTTCGGCGACCTGCTCGGGCGCCTCGATGTTGCGCGTGAAGAGGATGATGCCGCCGAGGCCGAACTCACGCGCGAGCGATCGCAGTTCGACCGGGATCGTCGTCCCGGGACAACTGCCGATGAGGAGCTGGCCGATGGCGCCGCGGAGACCGGAGGGCACGAACGTATTACCGCCGCCCGTACACCTGGTCGACCGTCGAGACCTCGAACGTGAACGGGATCGTGGTCAGCTCGCCGCGCCGCAGGAACTGCGTCCAGATGCGGTAGCGGCCGGGGCGCGGCATGTAGCCCTCGAAGAGCACGGTCGGCCCCCCGAACCCGCTCGAGATTTCCTTGCCGTCGCGCCACTCGGGCGGATGCGAGTGCACCGAGTCGCGCAGATCCTCGCTCAGCACGAAGGCGTGCCCGAACGCCCCGAGGTACGGCTGCAGATCGGTCACCGGCTCCTTCGTCTTCGCGTCGGTCAGCGTGAACTCCAGGTGGCCGTACTCGCCGGCGACCAGCTGCGGCGGCTCGAACTTCACCGCGGCGGTCAGCGGCCCGACGGTCCTGCTCAGCACGGTGTCGGGCTGCAGATGCGCGTCCTGCGATGCCAGATCCCCGGTGAAGTCCGCCGTAACGAGCGTCCGGGCGAGCAGCTGCGGGGCTCCGCCCGCCGGGAGAAAATCCGACACCAGCCGGTACGCCCCGGGCTTGGGCACCGTCGCCTCGATCGTCCACGACCCGTCGGGCTGCTGGTCGGGGTGCACGTGCTGGAACACCTGCATGTCGTGACTGACAACAAACAGGTGGTAGCGCTTGTCGTGCACCACCGCGAAGTCACGCACGGGCGCGCCGGAGGACGGATTCCGGATGTCGAAGCGCAACTGGAACGGCGTTCCCGACCTGACACCCGGCGTCGCGCGCATGGTCAGCGCATAGTCGCGCGTGTCGAACGGGTGGCCTGCCACGAGCGTCATCCCGCACTTCCGGCATCGCCCTTCCTGGGCGGACGTCACATCGGGATGCATCGGGCAGAACCAGGCCGTCGTCCCCTCCTGCTCCGGCTCGTGGGCGGGCACCAGCACCGCCCGCGCCGGCATGTCGTCGTACCGGGTCATGGTCACCGTCAGTGAACGTGGCGCGGCGCCCGGTGGGCTTCCATCAGGAGTCGCCACCACATCGACCGCGGTCCCGGCCGGCAGCGACACGGGCTGGCGGAACACGAACGGCGTCTGCCAGTCGGCGCCGAAGCGCTTGGCGAGGACCAGCACGTCACGCGACCCGTCCGGACGAGTCGCCGTCACCTCAATCGAGGCGCCGCCCGGCTGCATCTCCGGTCGGAGCGCGAAGAGCGTCGTCGCCGCGGACATGACCAGCCGGCCGCGAAGCTGCGGCCCTGCCGCCGACGTCCGAAGGGTCACCGTCGATGCGCGCCGCATCGGCGTCTCGCCGGCGGCGTAGAGCGCCAGCCGCGGGACATCGGTTGCCTGTTCGCTGATGCCGCGGTAGAGCACGTCGACGGCGATGTGCGCGTGGGCGGGCAGCCTGAACGCGACGCCGGCCGGCAGTTCCGTGCTCGGGGACCATGGCGTCCAACCCCCGAGGTACTCGCCTGTCTCGACGACGGTGAAGAACGCCGCACGGGCGACACGCGGATCCCCAGGCCGGAAGTCAATTGCTCGAATCCACGTGTCCTGCGCCAGACCCGAATCGAGGACCAGACGGGCCATGTGCGCGGCGCTGTTCGCGTCGACGACGACCCCCTGACGGGCGGTCGCGGTCACCTGTGGTTCGCCGAGCATCCAGTGACTGCTGTGATCGACGAACGCAGGGGCCGCCCCGTCGCCTTCGGGCGCGCCCCCCTCCACCCACGACAGGAGGAAGTCCATCTCGCGCGTGGTGAGCCCGGCGTCGTTGGCAAACTGGCCATAGCCGCTCTCGGCGGGCCAGGGCGGCATGTGGCGCGCCAGCACCTCTTCCTTGATGGCGACGGCCCAGGGCCTGGCGGCTTCGTAGGTGGCGAGCGACATGGCCATCTTGCCGTCGGCGTGGCACTGCAGGCACTTGCTCTGCAGCAGCGCCGCGATCTCGCGGTTGAAGAGCACCGTGGTCGTGATGGGATTGTGCGAGAGGACCACGCGCGGCCAGAACACCCACGCGCCCGCAACCAGCAGCGCGACGACGAGAGCCCTGACCTTGTTCACGGCCGGATCACGGCGCGACCGACACCTTCACCATGGCCGTCGTCCAGCAGCACACTTCCCCACCGCCGCCCTCACCGGAATAGTCCATCGCGGTGAGGTGCAGGACGTACTCGCCCGGCTCGCTGAATCGCGCCCTCGCCGTCGCCTTGCCGCTGAAGGGCACGTTGATGCCTCCGCCGGCCAGCGTCTCCATCGGCGGCTCCGCCGGCTCGAAGGCCACCGCCCCAGGGCCCCGGTACTTCGCCCAGGACAGCCGCACAGGCGGCGGCGGCTTCGGCGGCAACGCCATCGTGCCGCTTGCATATCTCGCGTCGTCGCTGGCGAACACGGTCAGCGACAGCGGCGTCCCGACCGACGCCGTGCGCGCAACCGCGCTTGCGAGCATGCCAACCGGTCCCTGTGTTGGCTTGCCGTTCTCCTCGAGGCGCACGACCGGCGGCGTGTTCTTCACAGCAACATCGGTGAACGGACTGACCACGTAGTCTGGCTGGAGACGAAGCGGAATACTCGTCGTGACGCCGTTGGCCACGAGCGTCCAGGTCAGGCGCTGCTCCGCCGTGAATTCCCTGGGTACCGTAACGATGAACACCCCATGGACGCGGCCGGGCAGAAAATGCGTCGGCTGCCCGAGGTCGGGCCCGCCGGGTTCGATGCGGTTGTTCGGTCCGATGGGGACGTCGAGCGTCTGGGTGGCGTTGCGGTTCAGGTAGCCCACGAGGAACGTGCGACTACCGTCGGGATTCTCGTACCAGCCTTCGAAGGCGCCCGTGACGCTCGTGCCGAAGTCGCGCTGGGGCTCGCTCGGCAGCTGTTGCGCCGCCACGATCGCGCCCGTGGCGGCGAGAACGGCTGCGAGGTGCCCCAGCTTCATGCGCGGTCCCGGGTTATCGGGCCAGACTCAGCTTCGTCTGTTCAGCCTTGACCTTCCGCTCGGCGAGCAGCTCGCGGTATTCATCGTCGGTCAGATACACGACGTTCATCCAGGCGTGCGCCATCTCGTCGACCGTCCGGTCGCCGTAGCCAACCCACTGGTCCGGGTCGGGATTGGTGGGGTTGTTCCGCGTATTGTCGTGCCACGCCGTCACGTGGATGACGGTCCCCTTCGGGAACACCGGCGCTTCAGTGTCGTCGTAAATATAGTTGGTCATCCAGTTGAAGTTGAACCGGCCCACATAGCTGACGATCTGCGTGCTGCCGTCGGGCAGGATGGCCTCAACCTGCATCGCCTTGCCCCGCAGGTGGAAGTGCGGCTGGAAGTTGGTGATCAGCGTGTTCTGCTTGAGCACCGTGAAACCTTCGGTGTGCGACATGGAGTTGGGCGGAATATCCAGGTACTCCCGCTGCCGCAGGCCGGTGAAGGCGATGAGATAGCTGCGCTTCTTCGGCTCCTGACCTTTCGGGTAGAGCCAGACGCCGATTTCGGACCCGGCGGTGATGTCCTCGCCGACGGCGTGCAGATGCTGGTCCCAGGAAATCTTCTCGCCCGGCAGGAGCAGCTTGCCGGTCCCCTCGCGGAACAGGTCGTAGCCCTTGCCGATCGCCCACTCCATCAACTGCGGCCGCCGCACGGAGAGGTCGTCGAGGCCGGCGCTGCCGCCGCCGTTGTTCACGGTATTCGCGGTGCCGGTGTTGACGGCGTCGGGGTCGTTATTGAGGACGAGGTACGCGATCGAGTGGTGCACGATCCGCCGCCCCTTCAGGTTGGTCGGGCGAATTTCCACCATGCGGGCCCAGCGCGGCTCGGTGAGCGGAATGTCGCTCATCGGGCGGTACCAGACGTCCTGATGCTTGGCGGGCATCGTGTACTCGCTCGACCTGATCACCAGGTCGGGCGGCCCGAAGCCGTCCCGGACGCCCTGCCACTCGTTGTCGGTGACGAGCGGCACGGGCGGCGGCAGGTCCTTCGGATTGCCTTCAGCCGCGCCGGCGTCGACCCACCGCACGATCGTGTCGATCTGCTGGTCGCTCAGCGACATGTCGTTCTTGAAGTGCCGCACGCCGACGCTCTGGTCGATGTGCCAGGGGGGCATCTGGCGCGTGATGACACGCTGCCGGATGGCGCGCGCCCAGGGCCGCGCGTCCTGGAAGGTGATGAGCGACATCGGCGCGATCGAATTCGGCTGATGGCACTGCTGGCATTTCTGCTGGAGGATCGGGGAGATGTCTTTCGAGAATGTCGGGGCGCTCGCCGACTCGGCCGCCAGGGCCGGCGTCGCGACGGCCGCAACGGCGCTCAGGGCGACCAGGAATCGCCGCATACTCCGCAACCCGGGCAATTGACGAGCAGTCACGGGTGCCTCCTGCTGGTTTGACGTGTCCGACCCTCCGGCAACGTTCTTAGCCGGTAATCCTACCACCAGTTCCCGGAACCCAGAACCCCGAACCTATAATTGCGCCGTGCGCATCGCGACGTCCGCCCCCACGCGCATCGATCTGGCGGGCGGCACGCTGGACATCTGGCCGCTGTACCTCTTCCACCAGGGCGCCCAGACCATCAACGCCGCCATCAGCCTCCGCGCCCGGGCCACCGTGGAGCCCCGGACGGACACCCGCGTCGTCATCGCCTCCCTCGATACCGGCGCCACCGTCGAGGCCGACAACTGGCGCCACCTGCGCGATGGCCGTGAGCTCCGCCTGCTGTCGCTGCTCGCGCATTTCTTCCAGGCGTGCGGGCTGACGCTGACCACGTCGAGCGAGTCGCCCGCCGGCGCCGGCATCGCCGGCTCCTCGGCCCTCACCGTGGCCGTCTGCGCCGCGCTGGCCGAGTGGGCGCGCACGCACTACGAGCCGGAGGCCCTCCTGCAGATCGCGATGAACGTCGAGGCGCAGGCGATCAACGTGCCCACCGGCCTCCAGGACTACCGGCCCGCGCTGTACGGCGGCGTTGCCGCCATTGAGCTCAACGTCGACGGAGTGCACCGGGTGCCGCTCGACATCGATCCCGCGGAGCTCGAACGACGGCTCGTCCTCTGCTACACGGGCGAGCCGCGCAATTCGGGTACCAATAACTGGGAGATCATGAAGAGGCACCTCGACGGCGACCGCCACGTTTTCGACTGCTTCGAGCGGATCCGCGATACCGCCGCCGTCATGCGCGACGCACTCGCGCGAAGCGACTGGGATGGGGTCGGCCGCGCGATCGCCACCGAGTGGGACAACCGCAAGCGCCTGGCGGCCGGCGTGTCGACGCCGGCGATCGATCGCCTCATCGAGCGGGCAGCAGGCGCCGGCGCCACGGCGGCGAAGGTCTGCGGGGCGGGCGGCGGCGGCTGCCTGGTCTGCTTCGGCCCTCCCGACCGGCGCGGCGCCATACGAGAGGCCCTCGCTTCCGGCGGCGCGCGCCTGCTCGATTTCACGCTCGAGCGACATGGGCTGGTTCGTGGATAGCCGGCGCGCCGACGCGCCGGGCTTCGTCCCGCTCGCGGCGCTGCGCCAGGGTGCGTCGGACCCGCGCCGCGCGCTGGCCGACATCCGCCACATCTATTTCAAGACCACGCGGCAGACCATCCAGCACGATCTCGCCCACGCCGTCGAGCTGCTCAAGTCGATCCCGACCGAGGCGGATCGCGAGAAGGCCCGGGTGTACATGGACGGGCTCGCGCAGATGCGGTCGGAATGGAATCGAACCGGAAGGAGGAAGGAGGAAGGAACGAGGAAAAAGAGAGAGTAGGGAGAGGGAGCAGCCTACGCTCCCGGCGTCAGCCGTTTGCGCGCGGCCAGGCGCAGAACCTCTGGGATATTGCGGTCAGCCGCCAGCGCCTTCACGTCGCGCTCGAGCAGCCGCTGCAGCAGCGTCAGCGAGACGCCGACCGGCGTTTTCGGATTCTTCGCCAGCGCCGACACGATCGCATAGTTCTTCATCCAGGCGCGCGTATGGCCGATGATCCGCAGAATCTCGTCCGAGACGTTGGCCATCTTCGAAATGCTCTCGATTTCGTTCTGCGTGACCTTCGGACTGCTCAACACCGCGACCGCCACAATCCGGTTCGGGTCGCGCACCAGGATCGCGCGTTCCTCGCGCGTGCCGCGCATGGCGAGCGCCAGCCGCCTGGCCGGCGACATCGCCGCAATCCGCTGCAGCGCCGTCCCGTCCTGTTCGTCCGTTCCGTCCTTCTCGTCCAGTTCGGCCGGGGCGGCTTCCTCGTCCGGCGCGTCCGCCGAAACCGTGACCGCCAGACGCAGGCCCTCTGCCGCGGCCGCCGCCACCTCCGGATCCGGATCCTGTGCGAGGAACTCGAGCATCGCGGCGTGTTCGTGCGCCCGCAGCCCGAGCAGGCCCTGCGCCGCCATCAGCCGGATGTCGCGATCGACGTTCCCGTGTCTGAAGAAATCGAGAAGAGGCGTCCCGCCGCCGGCCGGAGTCGTCAACGCAGGGTGAAGAACAGCACGACCCCGATGAGCGCGGACATCGCCACGAGGACGATGACAATGGTCCCGATGGCGAAGCGGCGAGCGGCCGTACCGCCGTCCTGGATCGCGTGGGTGGTGCCGGCCGTCAGCGAGTCATGCGGAAACAGGAGGAGGAAGTCACGGACCGTCTGTTCGGGATCGAGACCCACCTCGATCGCGTACAGGCGCACGAACGCACGCGAGAAGATGCCACCCGGCAGCCGTGAGATGTCGCTGCGTTCCAGCGCCTCGAGCGCGCCGATGGAAATCTTCGTCGCGTCGGCGATCTGACGAAGCGTGACCCCGCGCTCTTCACGCAGTCGCTTCATCCGCACGCCGAACTCGGGTTTGGCGGTCTCCGCCACGGCCATTGGCGACCTCATGTTAGGGAACGCCAGCAGGGCTGTCAAACGCGCGCGCCGCATGATCGACCTGCGCCGGCAACGCCCGGACCGAACACGTGGCAAAGAGCGCGATCGCCGCGAACCCGGCGGCGCCGGCTCGCCCGACCTCGCCGAGCCGGTCCGGCGTCATGCCGCCTATCGCCAGGACGGGCAGCGGAACGCGCAGGCACGCCGACGCCAGCGCCTCCACACCGGCCGCTGCGCCGCCCGCCTTCGACGGTGTGCTGAACACCGTGCCGAAGGTGAGGTAATCCAGGCCGCCCTGACGCGCCACACGCTCCGCTTCGTCGGGGGCGTGCACGGATCGCCCGATCAGGAACCCCGGCGGCGCCGCGGCGCGGACGCGGGCCGCCGGCACGCCATCGGCGCGCAGGTGCACGCCGTGCGCGCCGGAGGCGAGCGCCACATCCACGCGTTCGTTCACCAGCACGCGGGTCCGGGTGCCGGCGACCGCACGAACCGCCTCCCGCACCAGACCGGCGAGCGTGCGCCCCTCGAGCCCCGGCCGCCGGATCTGCACCAGGTGGACGCCGGCCCGCGCGGCCGCGGCGATCCGGCTCACCAGCGTGCCATCCCCCTCCTCCCCTGGTGCCCCCGCCGTCGTGATCATGCAGATGACGGGACGCATGCCGGTCACGGTTCTCCCGTGAACCGCGCCGGTGAAATCGAGGCCGGCCGTTCCGGCGATCGCACGAGCACGATCGACACGAGCTCGGTGATCCCGACTGCGACGTCGATGAGGCCGAGGCCCGAAACGGCGCCGCGGACGAAGTTGTCCGTGATGAGCGCCCGCAGCGGCGGCAGCAGCTGCGCGAAGTAGTTCCGATCCCAGAATGCGGACCACGGGATCACGATGAGGACGAAGCCCATCTCGATGAAGAAGGCCACAAACAGCAGGCGCTTCACCGCGGGTCGCTCCCCGTCCGCGCACGCGCGAGCTGCTCGATGCGGGCGCGCGCGTCGCGGTAGCCGCCGCTGTCGGCGTCCAGATCGATCAGGATCGCCAGCGCCCGCGCCGGCTCGCCCAGCCGTTCGAGCGCTTCGGCCAACTCGTACAGCACGGCGAAGCCGTCTTCCGGCGTCTCGGGCCTGAGGTCGGCGGCCCGTCCGAGCCATTCCACGCCGGCCTGCAGATCGCCGCGCCGGACGTACAGCCGGCCCAGCTCGGCCGCGGCTTTCGCCTGCATGCGCGGCGCCTGCCCCGCCTCGCGCAGCGCCGCCGCGGCCTCATCAGGGCGACCCGCGGCCAGGTGCTCGAGCGCGCGCGCGTACGGATCGTCGGCCGGCGGTCCCACGCTGCCGATGCCGGCAAGGACCTCGCTCAGGTCGATCTCGACGGACGCGTCGCCGGCGCCCGTCTTGCCAGGGGGGACGCCGCCGGTCGTCCCGCCGGCCGTGCCCTCGCCACCCACCAGGGCCACGGCGCGCCGCAGCCGCAGTGCGTGCGCTTCAGATTCGGGATCCTGCTCGAGCAGATCCTCCGCAATCACGCGCGCTTCGGCGCCCTGTCCGCTGTCCAGGTAGGCATCGGCCAGCTGCCCCTGCGCCTCCCGGAGCGGACCGTCGAGGCCGGCGTCCACGCAGAGCTCCACCAGCTTGATGAGCCCCGGGATGTGCGGCGCCGCGCGGACAAACGCCGCGAGTGCGTCGATCGCGCGGGTCAGATCGCCGCCAAGGAGCGCCGCGTCGCTGGCCACATCGACGCAGCCGAACCCGCTCTCGATGCGCCCCTGCCGGGCGAGCTCGATCCCAATCTCGACGACCGCGCCGTGCCTGCCGGGATCGAGCGTGAGCACGCGCATCAGGCCCGCCCGGCCCTGCCGCTCGTTGCCCGACGTCAGCTCCTCGCGCGCGGCGTCCAGCAGTCGGGCCGGATCCTCGGGCGGAGCTTCGGGCGACCGCGCCGCCGGCGCGGCCTCGGACTCGGACTCGGACTCCTCCAGCGCGCGCAGCCGCGCGAGACACTCGGCCACGCCCCGCTCGTCGCCGCGCTCCCGGCGGCGCTCCAGCAGCTGCCGCAGGTAGGCCCTGGCATCGACCGGCAGGCCCTGCCGTGATGCGGTCTCGGCCAGCTGCATCAGCGTGTGCTCGTGCCGGGGCTGCACTTTGAGCGCCTTCTTGTAGAGGGCCTGGGCTTTCGACAGAAAGCCTTCCGCAAACAAGTGGTCCGCGACGCGCGTGAACTGCGCGACCGCCCGGTCGGGGTCGCCCGCGCGCACGTACAGGTCGCCGAGCGCATTGATGGAGTTGAAGTCGCGCGGCTGATCGTCGATCAGCCGGACGTACTCCTCAATCGCTCCATCGAGCTTTCCCTGGCGAAGGAGTTTCTCCGCCTTCTTGAGTGCGGCCTCACGATCTGTCGGCACAACCAGTCAGGGGAAGGGGCAGGACTCCTCCGTCACTCCATCGTATCAAACAGGGATGACGGCCTGAACGAGCGGCGGTGCAGTGACGAATACCCGTAGCGCGCCACCGCGGCGAGATGATCGGAGGTGGCGTAGCCCTTGTGGCGGTCGTAGCCGTACCGCGGGTCCGCCGCGTGGTGCTCGACCATCTCGCGATCGCGCGTCACCTTGGCGACAATCGACGCGGCCGCGATGGCCGTGCAGCGCCGGTCGCCGTGCGTGACCGCGCGCTGCGCGATCGGCAGACCGGGGATGCGGAATGCGTCGACGAGCACGAGATCGGGCAGCGGCGCGAGCGCGCGCACCGCGCGTGCCATCGCCTGCAGCGACGCGTGATGAATGTTGAGGTCGTCGATCTCGTCGGGGGGCGCCGCCGCCACCGCCCACGCGAGCGCCTGGGTCGTGATGATGGCGTAGAGCCGCTCCCGCTCAGCGGCACCGATCAGCTTGGAATCGCACACGCCGGAAATGTGGCGGTCCGGATCCAGCACGACGGCGGCCGCCACCACCGGACCGGCCAGGCAGCCGCGGCCCACCTCGTCGCATCCGGCGACGCGATAGAACCCCCACCGCCGCATGGCGCGTTCGAGGGTTCGCGTCGCGCGCACTCGGACCACGACGTTACGGCGTCCGCTTCGTCGCCGTCGTCTCCTTCATCCGGGCCGCCTTGCCCTTGAGGCTGCGCAGGAAATACAGCTTCGCGCGCCGCACACGGGCCGATCGGACGACGTCCACTTTCGCAATCGAGGGGGAATGCAGCGGAAAGATCCGCTCGACGCCCTGGCCGAACGACACCTTCCGTACCGTGAACGACGCCCGCGCGCCGCCCCGATGCAGGCCGATGACGATGCCCTCGAAGATCTGGATGCGTTCCTTGTCGCCCTCGCGCACCTTCACGTGCACGCGCACCGTATCGCCGGCCCTGATCTCCGGTCGAGTCGCCAGCTGTGATTTCTCGACCAGCTCAATCGCGTTCATGGCTCCCTCTCCTGTTCCTTCCGAATCTCATCGAGCATCCCCCGCTCCTCGTCATCGAGGGCGGCCGTATCCAGCAGCTCCGGGCGGCGGTGCATCGTCCGCTGGAGCGCCGCCATCTTCCGCCAGCGCCGCACCGCCTCATGGTGCCCCGACAGCAGCACCTCGGGCACGGCCTCGCCGGCAAACTCGGACGGACGCGTGTAGTGCGGGTGGTCGAGACGCCCCCGCGAAAACGAGTCCTCGTCCACCGATCGCGCGTCGCCGACGACGCCCGGCACCAGGCGGCCGACCGCATCCACGACAACCAGCGCGGCCAGCTCGCCGCCGCTCAGCACGTAGTCGCCGATCGACAGCTCGTCGGTCGCCACCACGGTCCGGACCCGCTCGTCCATCCCCTCGTATCGGCCGCAGAGCAGCACGAGATGCGGCAGTGCGCTCATCCGTACTGCCTCCGCCTGCGTGAACAGGCGGCCCTGCGGCGACAGCAGGATCACGGCCGCCGGATCGCCCCGGCGCGCCCTGAGGTCCGCCACCGCCCGCGCCAGCGGCTCCGGCTTCATGACCATCCCCGGCCCACCGCCATACGGAACGTCGTCCACGCTCCGGTGACGATCGGTGGTGTAGTGGCGCAGATCGTGGACCTGAATATCAAGCAGCCCGCGCTCGATGCCGCGGCTCACCACTCCCTCCGCGAGACCCGCCTCCACCATCCGCGGAAAGATCGTCACGATATCGAACTTCACTGCCTACTGCCTACCGCCTACTGCCCACGACATTCAACTCGATCAACCCGTCCGGCGGGTCGATCCGGATTCTCTTCCCGACCACGTCGACATCCACGCAGATCTCAACCGCCAGCGGAATCAACGTCTCCCCGTGGGCGGCGCTGACGACGAGCCGGCTGCCCCCGGGGCCCCGTTCGACCCGAACCACCGGTCCGAGCCGCGCGCCCGCCAGCGTGTCCACGGCGCACCCTATGAGATCGTGCTCGTAATAGCGGCCCGGCTCCAGGGGCTGCAGGGCCTCTTCGGGCACCCGCAACTCGAGCCCGGCCAGCCCCGCCACGTCTTCAAGCCGGGACCATCCCTCGAACGCGATCACCGGCCGCCCGTTCTGGACCCGCATCGACGCGATGGTCAGCGCTTCCGGAGGTCCGGCCCGCTGCGTCCACACGGTGGCGCCAGGCCGGAACCGCTCAGCGGGAAAATCCGTCTCCGGATTCACGGCGACCTGTCCGCGCAGCCCGTGCGGGCGGGCGATGCGCCCGACGAGCACCATCTGGTCCCAGTGAACCATATATTCAGTCGGCAGTGGGCAGTGGGCAGTCGGCAGTGGGCAGTGAGCAGCCCGCCGCCCGCTAGTCCTTGATATCCAGCTGCGCGCGCGTGCCGTGCCGTTCCGCTGTCACCGCCAGCAGCGTCCGCAACGCCGTGGCGGTACGCCCCTGCCGGCCGATGATCTTCCCCATGTCTCCGGGCGCCGTCCTCAGCTCGAGGACGCTCACGCCCCGCCGCACGCTCTCGGTCACCGTGACGGCGTCGGGCTGATCCACGAGCGCGCGCACGATCGTTTCGATCACCGCGCGCAGCGGGCTGCCTGCTCCCCCGGCGGTTTCCGGCGCGGACATCTACTGGGCCGCCGGCGTCTCGACGACCGCCGACAGATCGCGCGACAGGTGCTTGCTCATCAGCGTGCGCACCGAGTCCGAGGGCCGCGCGCCCCGATTCAGCCAGTGCGCCAGCCGCGCCTTGTTGATCGCGACCTCCGCCGGCCGGGACCGCGGGTTGTACGTCCCCACGTTCTCAACGAAACTGCCGTCACGGCCCGACCGCGTCTCCGTGACCACCACGCGGAAATACGGCTTTTTGGTCGATCCCGCGCGCCTCAACCGAATCGATAGCATCAATCCTCCTACTGCCTGAACCGTGGAGCCTGGAACCTACAGCCTACAGCCTTCACCTCGTCTTGATAAGCCCCCACGGTCCGCCCTTCCTGCGCTTCCTTCCCGGCACCGCGGCCGCCCCCTTATGGGACATCGGGGGCAGTTTCATGCCCGGACCGAGCCTCGGCATGCCGCCCTGACCGATCATCTGCAGGACGCGCCGCATCTCGGTGAACTGCTTGAGCAGCCGGTTGATCTCCGCGACCGACGTGCCGCTCCCCAGCGCGATCCGCCTGCGCCGGCTGCCGTTGATAACGGTATGGTCCCGGCGCTCGGCGGGCGTCATCGAACAGATGATCGCCTCCACACGGCCCATCTGCTTCTCGTCGGGCTTGTTGTCGGCCAGTTGCTTCAGATTGCCGAGCCCCGGGATCATCCCGAGCACGCTCTCGAGCGGTCCCATCCGGCGGAGGGCCTTCAGCTGCGAGCGGAAGTCATCGAGCGTGAACTCATTCCTGCGCAGCCTGGCTTCGAGCTGCTCGGCCTCGCCCTTGTCGATCGCCTGCTCGGCCTTCTCGATGAGCGACAGCACATCGCCCATGCCGAGCATGCGCGACACGACCCGATCGGGATGAAACAGCTCGAGATCGTCGAGCCGCTCACCGCTCCCCACGAACGCGATCGGCACGCCGACGACCGACACCACCGACAGCGCCGCGCCGCCGCGCGCGTCTCCATCGAGTTTCGTCAGGACCACGCCGGTGACGGCCACGCGCCGGTGGAACTCGCCGGCGCTCCTGATCGCGTCCTGCCCCGTCATGGCGTCGGCGACATACAGCAGGTCCGATGGCCGCACGGCGTCCCTGATCGCCTGCAGTTCGTCCATCAGGTCGTCGTCGATGTGCAGGCGCCCGGCGGTGTCGACGATGACGGTGTCGAAGCCCGTGGCCCGGGCTTCGGCCAGCGCGCCAGACGCGCGCGCCACCGGGTCCATGGTGTCCGGCGCGTGGACCCGAACCCCGGCCTGGTCCCCGAGCACCGACAGCTGCTCGATGGCGGCGGGCCTCCTGACATCGGTGGACACCATCAGCGGGTGCCGCCCCTGGCGCGCGAGCCACCGGCCGAGCTTGCCGGCCGTGGTCGTCTTCCCCGACCCCTGCAGGCCGAGCAGCAGCACTACACGCGGCGTGGGCGCGTGCTTTGTGAGCCCGCCCTCAGAGGTGCCGAACAGCGCGACCAGCTCGTCGCGCACGATCGCAATGACCTGCTGCCCGGGCGTCAGGCTGCGGAGCACCGCCTGGTCCATGGCCCGGTCGCGCACCCGGTCGATGAACGCCCTGGCGACGCTGACGTTCACGTCGGCTTCGAGCAGCGCCAGCCGGATCGCGCGCAGCGCGGTCTCGACGTGCTCCGGCGTCAGCCGCGCTTCGCCCCGAAGCGACTTGAAGACGTCCTGGACCCTGGTACTGAGCGACTCGAACATGGGAATGGGAGTGGCGGCCTAGACCGACGAGAGCTTGTGGCCCAGTTTGTCCTTCTTGGTCTTGAGGTACCGTCGCGTGAGATCGGACGCGGGAATTTCGAGCGGAACCGCATCGGACACCGACAGGCCGTACCCCTGGAGGCCGACAAATGTCCGTGGGTTGTTGGTGAGCAGCCGCATCGTCTTGACGCCGATGTCGCTCAGAATCTGCGCGCCGATGCCGTAGTCCCTCTGGTCCGCCTTGAACCCGAGCCGCTCGTTCGCCTCGACGGTATCGAGACCGGTGTCCTGCAGCTCGTACGCACGAATCTTGTTGGCCAGCCCGATGCCCCGCCCTTCCTGGTTGAGGTAGAGGAGGATGCCGCGGCCCTCCTCCGCGATGCGCGCCAGCGCCGTCTCGAGCTGCAGCCCGCAATCGCAACGGGCCGAGTGGAAGACGTCGCCCGTCAGGCACTTCGAATGGACGCGGACGAGCACGTCCTTGCCGTCGGCGATCTCGCCGCGGACGAGCGCGACGTGGGTCTCGTTATCGAGCTGGTTCTCGTAGGCGTAGATCCGGAACGCGCCGTGCACGGTCGGGAGCGCGGCACTCGCCACCCGCCTGACGAGCCGCTCGGTGCGCATGCGGTACTGGATGAGGTCTGCAATCGTGATCATCAGCAGACCGTGCTTTCTCGCAAACTTCGCGAGCTCCGGCACGCGCGCCATCGTGCCGTCCTCGTTCATGATTTCGCAGATGACACCCGCCGGATAGAGACCTGCGATCCGCGAGAGATCGACCGCCGCCTCGGTCTGGCCGGCGCGCACGAGCACGCCGCCGTCGCGGGCCCGCAGCGGAAACATGTGGCCCGGCCTCGCCAGTTCCGCCGGCTTCGTCTTCGGGTCGATTGCCGCCCGCACGGTGGCCGCGCGGTCGGCGGCCGAAATCCCGGTGCTCACGTGGTGCTTCGCCTCGACGCTCACGCAGAACGCGGTGTTGAACGTCGTCGTGTTCTGGCTGACCATGAGCGGAATCTCGAGCTGGTCGAGGCGCTCTGCCGTCATCGGCATGCAGATCAGACCGCGGCCGTGGCGCGCCATGAAGTTGATCGCCTCCGGCGTCACCTTCCCGGCGGCAATCGTCAGGTCGCCTTCGTTCTCGCGATCCTCATCGTCGACGACAATGACGATGCGGCCGGCACGGATCGCGTCGATGGCCTCTTCAATCGGGGCGAACGGCGCCACGCGCCTGGCGCCTTTGGCGATCCGGATCTTCGGGTTGTTGTTCGTCATAACGGTCCCGGCGCACGCCGAAGCGTGCGCCCTACGCCCTCGTTACCGCGCGTGCTCCACCATGCGCACCACGTACTTCCCAAGCATGTCGCACTCCAGATTCACCCGGTCGCCCGGTCCCAGCACGCGAAGGTTCGTATGTTCCCACGTGAACGGGATACACATCACGTCGAAGGCGCGCGCCCGCAGCGTCGCGATGGTCAGGCTGATCCCGTCCACCGCGATCGCGCCTTTGGGAATCACGAACGGCGCCAGCGCGTCGTCGAATCCGATCGTCAGCCAGTGCGCGTCGCCGTCGTCGCGCACCTGCTCGACCACGCCCGTGCCGTCCACGTGTCCCTGCACGAAATGACCGCCGAAGCGGCCGTCGGCCCGCATCGAGCGCTCCAGATTGACCGGCTGACCGGCGCCGAGCGATCCCAGCGTGGTCACCCGCGCCGTTTCCGGGCCGATGTCCATCTCGACGGTATCGGCATGCCCGGCCGCCACCGTCAGGCAGACGCCGTTCACCGCGAGACTGTCGCCGGCCCGCAGATCCGGCGCGAGCGCCGTTTCGACGCGGATCCGCGTGCCCGGCGCGGTCCGTTGCACCGCCGCCACGCGGCCGACCGCCTCAATGAGGCCGGTGAACATATCCCTCAATCAACACATCCGGGCCGAGGACGCGAATGCACGGCTCGACGAGCGATGCCACCGCGGAGGCCGGCCCCGCAGCCAGCGGCAGCCCCGCCGGTCCGAGCGCCGCCGGAGCGACGTAGAGCTGCATGTAGTCCACGACGCCCTCATCCCATGCTGCCTGATGCACCGCCGTCCCGCCTTCAAGCAGGACGCTCTGCAGGTCGCGGCGCGCCAGCGCCTGCAGCGCACCGATCATGGTCGGTTCGTCCACCGCCTCGAGCGTCGCGCCCGCCCGCTGGAGGGCCTCCGCCCGCACGCGCTGCGTCCGAATCGCCGCCTCGGATGTCAGTATTATCACCGGTCCGGCAGACAGGGTCGAGAAGACACGTGCGTCCGGCGCCGCGCGCAGGCGGCGGTCGAAGATCACGCGCGCGAGCGGGCGCTCCCGGTACACGTGACGGACGGTCAGCAGCGGGTCGTCCGCGAGCAGCGTCGCCGAGCCGATGGCCACGGCGTCGACCTGCGCGCGCTGCTCGTGCGCATGCCAGGCGGCGGGCGCCGACGTCAGCAGGGTGCGCGTCCCCTCGGCCGCCGCCAGGCGCCCATCCAGACTCGTGGCGGCTTTCAGGATCACGAATGGACGGCCTTCGCGGACCGCCGTGAGACACGGCTGATTCAGCCGGATTGACGGCTCGCGCCCGGCGCCGACATCCACCTGCACGCCGTGCCGGCGGAGCGCGGCGAACCCGCGTCCGCTGACGAGGGGATGCGGGTCCTCCATCGCCGCCACGACGCGCCGGATACCGGCGGCGATGATGCGGTCCGCGCAGGGGCCGGTCCGGCCGGTGTGCGCGCAGGGCTCCAGCGTGCAGTACAGCGTGGCCCCGCGCGCGCGGGGGCCGGCCTCCTCGAGCGCGAACACTTCGGCGTGCGGCTCACCCGCCCGCTCGTGCGCGCCGTCGCCCACGACGATCCCGTCCCCGGTGACGACGCAGGCACCGACCACCGGATTGGGCGCCGTGCGACCGAGCCCGCGTCGCGCGTGCGTCAGGGCCCGCCGCATCCATCGCTCGTCGTCTACCACGTGCCCTGAAACAGCGCGTCAACGTAGTCCCGCGGCGAAAACGGAATCAGGTCGTCGATCCCCTCGCCCACGCCGACGTACAAAATCGGCAGCTTGAGGTCGTGGGCGATGGCGACCGCGATGCCGCCCTTCGCCGTACCATCGAGCTTCGTGAGGACGATGCCGGTCACGCCCGCGACGCTGGTGAACTCACGCGCCTGCGCCAGGCCGTTCTGCCCGACGGTGGCATCGAGCACGAGCAGCACGTCGTGCGGGGCGCCCTCGGAGGCACGGGCGGCCACGCGGCATATCTTGTCGAGCTCGTTCATCAGGTTCGTGCGCGTGTGCAGACGGCCCGCGGTGTCCACGAGGATCGGGTCGCGCCCCCGCGCGCGGCCCGCCTGAATCGCCTCGAACACCACCGCCGCCGGATCGGCTCCCTCACGGGCGCGCACGAGGTCAACCGCCGCGCGCCGCGCCCAGATCTCCAGCTGCTCCACGGCGGCGGCGCGGAACGTGTCGGCTGCGCACACGAGCGGCTGCCGGCCTGACGCCTTGAGCAGGTTCGCGAGCTTGCCGACCGTCGTGGTCTTGCCCGTGCCGTTGACACCGACGATGAGCGTCACGTGCGGCGAGCGGCCGTTCAACGCCGGCCGCGGCTCGACGGCGTCGAAGATGCCGCGAATCTCGGCCTTGACGAGATCGCGGAGGCTGTCGCCACGCCGCGCGCGCGCGCGCACGGCGGCGACGATCTGCCCGGTGGCTGCGACGCCGACGTCGGCGGAAATGAGGAGCTCCTCGAGCGCCTCCATCGTGTCGCCGTCAATCGGCCGGGCGGTCCCGGTGTCGGCGTCCGCCCGCCGCACGATCTCCTCGAAGCGGCCGACGATCTGCTGTGTGGTGCGCGTCAGCCCCTCACGGAGGCGATCGAAGAATCCCACGTGCTTGCTCCCAACGCCTGAAGTCCGAGGCCCGATCGTCATTATCCCGTCTCGGCCCGCTGGGGCCGGAGCATGAGTTCGTAGAGCGCCGTCCGCGCGTCCTTGCGCCCGGCGATCAGTTCGGCTACCTGCGACGCAATCGGCAGCTCGATGCCGTGCCGCGCGCCAAGCGCGAGCGCCGCCTGCGTGGTCCGCACGCCCTCAGCCACCATCTTCATGCTCGACAGGACGTCGTCGAGCGTCCGGCCGTGCCCGAGCTCGATGCCGACATGCCGGTTCCGGCTGAGGGAGCCGGTGCACGTCAACACGAGGTCGCCGAGGCCCGTGAGCCCCGCCAGCGTCTCCCGCTGCGCACCCGCCGCACAGGCCAGGCGCGTCATCTCGGCGAGCCCCCGCGTGATGAGACCCGCCAGCGCGTTGTGCCCAAGCCCGAGGCCCTCGGCGACACCGGCGGCAATCGCGATGACGTTCTTCAGCGCACCGCCGAACTCGACGCCGACCACGTCGCAGGTGCCGTACAGGCGGAAGTACGGCGCGCGAAAGTCCGCCTGCACCTGTGCCACGACCGCCGCGTCGCGCGACGCGGCCGACACGGCCGTCGGAAGCTGCCGCGCCACCGCGGCCGCAAAACTCGGACCCGAGAGCACGGCGATCTTCGTCGCGGGCCCGAGCTCCTGTTCGACGACCTCCGACATGCGCAGCAGGGTGTCCTGTTCGAGTCCCTTCGACGCACTCACAACCGTGACGCCCGGGCGCACGAGGCGCGCCGCCTGGCGGAGAATCTGGCGTGTGCCGTGCGACGGCATGGCGGCGACGATGACGTCGGCGTCGCGCACGGCCGCCTCGAGATCGGCCGTCACCTGCAGCCGCTCGGGAAACGTGATGTCGGGCAGATAGACGGCATTCGCGCGCCGCCCGTGCATCTCCTCCGCGAACGCCGCATCACGCGCCCAGAGCCGCGCGTCGTGCCCGGCACGCGCCAGGTGCACGGCCAGCGCGGTGCCCCACCCGCCGGCGCCGAGGATCGTGACCGTACGCATGGCGCTAGATGCGCTGTCCGAGCCGGTGCTCGGTGCCGCCGACGAGCCGCGCCAGGTTGGCGCGGTGGCGGTGCAGGACGAGGAGGGTGGTCAGGAACGCGCCCAGAATCACAGGCTCGGGTGCATCGCCGGCCCCGGCCGCAGCCGGCAGCGCCACGGCCGCCGCGATCGAACCCAGCGAGACGTATCGCGTGATCGAGACCACCACCGCGAAGACACCGGCGGCCACCAGTGCGGCCAGCGGCGCGAGAACCGCAAACGCGCCGGCGGCGGTCGCCACGCCCTTACCTCCGCGAAACCGCAGCCAGACCGGGTAGGTGTGGCCGACGATCGACGCCAGCCCGGCCGCGACCGGCGCCGCCGGGCTGGCCGTCAGTCCCTGCGCGATGATGACCGCGAGCGCCCCCTTGAGGGCGTCGAGGGTGAGGGCGGCGAGCCCGCTGCCCAGGCCGCTCGTGCGCAGCACGTTGGCGGCGCCGACGTTGCCGCTCCCGCGGCGCCGCAGGTCGACGCCGCGGCGCCGTGCCAGCAGAAAGGCGAACGGCACCGAGCCGGTGACGTACCCGACGGCGACAGCGATGACGACCTCCATGCTACGTATTCATGCCCGTGTGGCGACCGAATGCACTGAAACAGTGTAGTCGCCTCGACCCGCAACCCGCAGAACAGCCGCATCAGGAGCGGGCGCCAGACACCAGCATGCGCCTCACCATGTCCAGCGCCGCCTGCGACGCCTGGAACTTCACCATCTCGCGGCCGCCGACGAACCGGAAGAGGCGCGAACGCGTCAGGTCCGGGAGCGCGGCGGCGACCGCCACCGTGCCCACGGGCTTCTCCGGCGTGCCGCCGCCGGGCCCGGCGATGCCGGTGACGCCGATGCCGACGTCGGTGCCCGCCCGGGCGCGGATGCCTTCGGCCATCGCCACCGCCACCGGCTCGCTCACCGCGCCATGCGCCGAGAGCAGCGCCGCCGGCACGCCCAGCAGGTCGGTCTTTGCGTCGTTCGCGTAGACGACCACGCCGCGATCGACATACCTCGAGCTGCCGGGTACGTCGGTGAGCCGCGATGCCAGCAGCCCGCCCGTGCACGATTCAGCCACGGCAATGCGCAGCCGGCGCGCGGCCAGCAGGTCGCCGACCACCTGCTCGAGCGGCCGGCCATCGCTGCTGTACACGTCGAGGCCGAGCCGCTCGACGACCTGGCTCGACGCCGCATCCAGGGCGGCGTCCGCGTCGGCGCGCCTCCCGGCGCGCGCCGACAGGTGCAGCTCGATCTGCCCCAACGAGGCGAGAATCGTGGCCGCCACCGGCACGCCGGCGCGCGCCCACTCGGCGTACAACGTCCGGACCGCTTCTTCGGTGTGCGACTCGGTGCGCCCGGTGATGCGCAGCACGCGCCTGACGAGCGACAGACCCGCGGTCCGCTCCCGGAGGGGGCCATCGACCAGCGCCGCCATCATCGGCTTCAACTCGCGCGGCGGGCCCGGCAGCAGCACGACGAGTCGATCGCCGTGCTCGACCCAGAGCCCCGGCGCCGTGCCGTGGCCGTTGGCCAGTACGCGCGCGCCCGCCGGCACCATCGCCTGCCGGAGGTTAATCCCGGGCATCCGCAGCCCCCGGCCCGCGAACCGCGCCTCGATGCGTGCCGCAACCTCCCCGTCCTCGACGAGCGGCCGATCCAGCACCTGCGCCACCACGTCGCGCGTCACGTCGTCGTCGGTCGGCCCGAGGCCGCCGCAGCAGACGACCAGATCGACGCGCGCGAGCGCCGCGCGAAGCGCCGCGGCCAGCTCGCCACGGTCGTCGCCGACGATCGTCTTGAGCAGCACGTCCACGCCGAGCAGGTTGAGCTGCTCGGTGATGAACAGCGAGTTGGTATCGACACGCGACGGGGTCAGCAGCTCGCTGCCGACGGCCAGTACGGCCGCGCGACCGAGCGGCGTCACGCGAACCATCCCGGCGCCACCGCGATGGCGCCGTGCATCACGGCGTTGCCGTACAGCGCCGCCATCACGTCATCGGCCATCACGCCCGCCCCGGCCGGCAGCCGCTCCAGCCGCCGGGCCGGCCACGGCTTGAGAATGTCGAACGCGCGAAAGGTGAAGAATCCGACGAGCAGCACGGTGGTCGTCAGGGGGATGAAGGCGAGCGTGATCAGCATGCCCGCCACCTCGTCGATGACGATCTGGCCGGGATCAACGAGGCCCAGCTGGCGCTCGGTCGCGGTGCTGGCCCACACGCCGATGGCAACAACCAGCACCATCGCCGCCGCCTCGACGGCGGGCGACGCGCCCCGGCGAACGCCCCAGGCCAGCGCCAGGCCAACGGCCGAGCCGAACGTGCCCGGCGCCACCGGTGCGTACCCGACATAGCCGCATGTCGCGATGAACAGCGCGAGCCGATTCATTCGGGGCCGCGCCGCCAGTCAGGCCGCGCGAACGGCAACCACACGCGTGCGCGCCACGCGGTCGTGGAACGCGCGCCGATCCGCATCAAAGCAGGCGGGCAGAAACCCGAGGCCGAGCGCCATCGTCGAGACGGCGCCGAGCAGCGTGCGCCGGAACGCGGCGCCGGCATCGACGTCGGCGTCGCCGTCCCCGACCACGCGCAGGTGCAGCGCCATCTTGCCGATCGTCTGGCCGCCGACGGCCGTGAACGAGGAAAAATACGCCAGCTTCAGGAGGAGCAGAAAGAAGGCCAGCGGTGGGAACGACAGTTCGATCCAGTCGCCCATCGGAAGTCCGGCAATCCGGAGCGTGAAATAGATCACGCCCACGTCGATCGCGCCCAGAAGCAGATGATCGATGGCAGCCGCCGCCACGCGCGCGCCCGGCGCGCCGACGCCGGCCGCAACCGCGGCGCGAGGCCGACTCGCCTCGTCAGCCCAGATGCCTGAGACCGGGCGCGGACCGGCCCACACGGCGGGGGCCGCCTCCGGGACCGCGCGCGCGTCTTCGCCAAATTCGAGCGACGGCCCGGGGTCGATCGACCGCAGCGCCCGCGGGGACACCCGCAGCCGGGGCGTGTCGGGGGTGCGCCGCACGGCCAGCGGCGGCCGGGGCGTGACTGGAAGCTTGATGAGCGGCTCGTCGTCGTGCTCGCCGAGCGCGGCCGTAAACAGCGGGAACGCCGGCTCCGGGACGGCCATCCGCGGGGCGCCCACGAGTGGCGGCGCCTCGTCGAGCACAGCCGGCTTCTCTATCTCCGGCGGCCTGCCGAGCACCGGCGGTGTATCGAAGACCGGCGGCTCAAGTGCCAGCGGCATGTCGGGGGAGGGCGGCGGATCGGACGTTAACGGCGACGGATCAGCCCGCATGAGCCAGTCCGCAGCCGCGCCATCCTCGATGACCGGGCCGTGAATGTCGAGATCGATGTCGATGACGTCGGGGTCGTCCGCGGCGAGCAATGAAAAATCGTACCCACAGTTCCTGCAACGATCTCCGGTTTCAAACCCGAGATAGTCGCACTTGGGGCACTTCACGGCCGGCCGCTCTCCCCGGCCGGCGCGCCGGAGGAAGACCCGGCGGCAGCCAGCACATCGCGTTGAATATCGGCTCGCAGCCGATCCGCCTCGGCGCGGAACGAATCGGCAATGCCGATCCGGTCGAGCGCCTTCAGTGCGTCGCGCAGATGGCCGCCCGCGTACAGCGTCCGCGCGCGGGCCAGCACCATCTCAGAGGGACGCACGATCGGGAGCGGCTCTTCAGAGGCCGACTGCGGCGCGCCGGCCGGCGGCGCCACGTCCAGCTCGGAGAGCCACGTGCCGATCGGCAGCCCCCCCAGCAACACCGCGACGGCCAGCGCGAGCGCGGCCAGGGCCACCGCCCACCCGCCGCGGCGCGGGGCGAGCGGGACGCGGCGCCGGC
>JACQZV010000078.1 GCA_016213695.1 Acidobacteriota bacterium
CTGTCCCGAGCGGCGCCGAGAGAGGGATGAGCCGCCGCACGCGCGCGTGGCTCGGCATGGGCGCCGTCTTTGTGGCGCTGGTGCTGTTGCTGATGCTGTCCGGGCCGGCTCCCGACCCCGACGCGCCACCTCCGGCCGCGGGCGGCGGCGCCTCGACGGCCGCCGACAGCGCCGACGCGGGCCTGGTCGGCAAGCCGGCGCAGCTGCAGTACACGCTCAAGGACATGAACGGCGTGGACGTCAACCTCGCGTCGTTCAAGGGCAAGGTCCTGCTGATCAACTTCTGGGCGACCTGGTGCGGCCCGTGCCGCGTCGAGATTCCGTCTCTGGTCGAGCTCCAGCAGCAGTACACCGACGATCTCGTGGTCCTGGGCGTGTCGGTGGACGACACGGCGGAGAAATTGAAGCCCTACGCGAGCGAATTCAAGATCAACTATCCGCTGCTCATCGGCAACGGGCGCCAGGATTTTCAGGATGCGTACGGACCGTTCTGGGGCATTCCCGTGTCGGTGTTCGTCGGACGCGACGGGAAGATTTCCCGGAAGCACTCGGGCATTGCGTCAAAGGAACAGTTCGAGCACGAGATCAAATCGCTGCTCTGAGGAGCGCCGCCGAGGCGTCCCGGTAGACAGCGCATACACAGCGCATACGTAGTATGATCCCGGTATGTTGAAGGGCTTCACGCACGCCCGGCTCGCCTGTGGCTGCCGGCTGACGTTCCGCGATGGCGTGGAGGGGAGCCCGGTGACCGTGGTCATCGAAGAGAAGGGCGCGCACTGCGTGATGTCGCTGCACGTGCGCGATCTGCCGGTCTACGACTTTCGCGAGGCGCTCCGCCCGCCAACCCGCTTCCTCCCGCTCGAAGAAGAAGAGTACGAGGAAGAGGGGTAGCGCGCACGCGTCACGCGTGCGCGTCAGGTAAACTCCACGTTCAGGTCCGCCACCAGCGGCAGATGATCTGAGGCCAGCAGCGCCAGGCGCGTCCTCGGCAGCTCCAGCCCGGCCACCTCCACCTTCCCCTCGTAGTAGATGTGATCCAGGTGCAGCACCGGAAACACTCCCGGATACGTCCGGCGGCGGCGGAGGTGCGCCCGGAGGTCGATGCTGCCGAGCCGCTCGCTCAGCATCTGCGTTGCCAGGCCGCGCATCCATTCGTTGAAATCACCAAGGACGATCTTGGGCTGGTCCACGCGGCGGTCGTGCACGATGGCGCTGAGGCGTCCCGCCTGGTACCGGCGTTCGCGGATCGCGGTGCCCAGATGCACGTTGTAGAGATGCAGCGTGTGGCCGCCGACGTCGATGTCGACGCGCTGGCAGCACCGGGGCTCGCACGTCTTCCACGACAGGTCGTACTGCGTGTGGTGCAGGATCGGCAGCCGGCTGAGCACCACGTTGCCGAACAGCGCGTGGCGCAGATGCCGGGTCGGCGCCATCGCCCAGCCCATGCCGAGCAGCGCGCCGATTTCCTCGGCGTGTCCCGCCGACGACGGGCCGGCGCCGACGACCTCCTGCAGGGCGACGATGTCGGCGTTGATGCCGCGGATGACGTCGGCAATCCGGCCCGGGCTGGTCCGGCCGTCCAGCCCGCGGCAGCGGTGGATGTTGTAGGTGGCGATACGCAGCGTGGGCATCAGGTGCCGACTACCGACTACCGACTAGAATAGTCCCATGGCCACGCTCAAGAGCGAGATCGAAGTGATCTGCCCGTGCTGTCACTCGACGCTGGTGGTGGACACGAATCTCCGCCGCGTGGTCTCGCACCACGAAGCCGAACGCGCCGACAAGCCCCAGCTCAACGAGGCGGCGAGGATTCTGGCGGCGGAAGCTGCGCGGCGCGAGGCCGTCTTCGAGCAGTCGGTCGAGGCGGAGAAGGGGCGCGACGACGCGCTCACGCGGCGCTTCGAGGAGGCGCTGCGGAAGGCGAAGGAAGAGCCGGTCACCAGGCCGCTTCGCGACATGGACCTCGACTGAGATCGGGGCCCGCGCCGCCGGGCACGGCCCTGCGTTATCCCCGGTAGCGGAATTCCGGCGGCAGCGCGGTCCAGCGTTCGCGCCCCCGGTAGTGCTTCCACGGCTTGTAGCCGTGCGCGGTGACGAACGCCCGGTACCGGCGCCGCAGCCGCTCGGCGCGCCGGTCGGATGAGGCGACGCTCCGGTGCGGCCACTCGAGGAGCATCCGCTCGGCCTTCCAGATATTGGTCTCTGCCAGCCGCCAGTCGTAGCGGCCGAGTACGCGCAGGTCGACCACCGCGTACGCCGAGATTCGTCCGGTGAAGTCGATATACCCCTCGAAATAGCTGAGCGCGAGCGCCCGCGGCGTGGCGAAGAGCGGCTTGCGTCCGTGCAGGCCGGGATCCCGCGAGCGCGCCACCGATCCCCACCCGCGCGGCCCTCGATAGACGAACAGGACGTGGTCCAGCAGGTCGATCGACTCGAAGCTGAGCACGAGCGGCGGGTAGCCGTGCTGCTCGAGGACGACGGCGGCCGCCATCGCCGCTTCGAAGCAGTGCACGGTGCCCGCGCGGGCGATGCCGCGGAAGCTGCGGAGCGTCTCGCCGCCGCGCTCCGTGTTGTAGGGGAGGCTGTTGAGCCACCGCTGCACCGCGTCCGGCGTCCGCAGCCGCGCGATCAGCCGGCGCTCGGCGGGCGTGAACGGCAGTGCCGGCGGAGTCGCGTCGCGAAGCGACGAGACGGCCGGTGCTGGCGGGACGGTCCGCTTCGCGGGCCGTCCCGGATCAGCGCGCGGGAGCAGACGCCTGTTCGAGATCGGCAACGAGGTCGGCCGGGGTCCACATGTTGCCCGAGCGGACGCTCGCGAGGCGGCCCTCGGCATCGATGATCGCCGTACGCAGGTTGTGCACGACGACGCCTTCCGATTCGCCCGGCTCGGTGAGGACGCCGAACCGTCGCGCGAAGGCGAGGACATCGTCTCTGGAGCCGGTGGCGAAATGCCAGAGCCGCGGGTTGGCGCCCGCCGCTTTCGCGTGCGCGCGGAGCACGGCCGGCGTGTCGAACCCGGGGTCCAGCGTGACGGAGACCAGACGCACGTCGGCCAGGTTCGCCGACGCGCCGATCTGCCGCTGGACCGCCGCGAAGTGTCTGTCCATGAGCGGACAGAAGTCGGGCAGCGGACACCGTGTGTAGATGAACGTGAGCGCCACGCGGTGGCCGCGCAGCGAGGCGAGCGGAAACGCGGCGCCCGTCTCGTCGACGAACGCGCCGCCTGGGACGGCCTCGCCCTCCTTCAGCAGATCCGCGTCGGTGATCGAGGGACCGGCCGCTCCGGCCCTGATCGGAGCGTGGCCGGTGGTCGCCATCGCCGACAGATAGGCCTGCACCTCTTCCACCACGAGCGTGGCGGTGATCAGATCGCCCGGCTGCCGGCCGTCGAGCATCGCCGGATCGCTGACCTTATAGGGCATCGTCATGGCCGGCATGAAGCCCTTGATGTCTTCGTGATCGACGAGGACCTCGCGGCGGTCGCGATCGATGCCGAGGATCTGGCCGTGCAGCTCGTAGCGGCGCGGCTCCGGCGCGCGGCTGCACGAGGACGCGAGCAGCAGCGCCACGGCCGTCAGGCAGAGCCGAACCATCTTGTGTACTCTAGCAACTTTCGCTGGCACGAGCCACGGAGATGCCGAAGACACGGAGGCGATTGCGGCGATGACAGTATGGGTCGGTACGTCGGGCTACAACTATCCTGAATGGAAGGGAACCTTCTATCCGCCGACGCTCGCGGCGGCGAAGATGCTGCCGTACTACGCCGAGCGGTTTCCAACCGTTGAAATCAACTACACGTTCTACCGGTCGCCCACCGAGCGGATCCTGGACGCGTGGAGCCGGGCGACGCCGGAGCGGTTCAGGCTGACGCTCAAGGCGCCGAGGCGGATCACGCATGACGCGCGGCTGCGCGACTGCGCCGACCAGGTGCGCCAGTTCATCGCCACGGCGGCCACCCTCGGGCCGAAGCTCGGCGCGCTGCTGTTTCAACTGCCGCCGACGCTCAGGAAGGATCTCGCGCTCTTCGACGACGTCCTCGGCGCGTTTCCCCAGGACGTCCGCGCGGCGTTCGAGTTCCGGCACGCGTCGTGGCTCGACGCCGAGGTGTATGCGCGCCTCCGGTCGCGCAATCTGGCGCTCTGCGTGGCCGACAGCGAGAAACTGTCCACCCCCGTGGAGATCACCGCCGACTACGCGTACTTTCGCCTGCGGGACGAGGGGTACACGGCGGAGGACGTCGCTCGCTGGGCGGCCACGATTGAGGGCGCGACGCCGCACTGCCGCGACGTGTTCGTCTATTTCAAGCACGAAGAGTCGGGGAAGGGGCCGGAGCTTGCGCGGCTGCTGCTGCAGCACCTGCGATCGACATGAACAAGGCACAAGTCACAAGGCACAAGGCACAAGGCACAAGTCACAACTGGCCCGAGCCCTGGTGCGCGTGAGCGGTGGCAAAGCGCACCACCTCGCGCTCGGCCCAGTAGCCGTCCGAGCCGTCCACGGCGCGTTCGACGTAGGCGCAGTGTCCGCCGTGGGGCGTCAGCGCCACCGTGATGCGGGGATTGCCGGTCACGGCCGGGTGACGAAAGGGCGCGGGCGGCACGAAGGGGTCGTCTTCGGCGGCCAGGATGAGCGTCGGCACGCGGATGCGGTCCACGACGCGCAGCGCGCTGGCCCGGTAGTAGTAATCCGCCGAGTCGCGGAACCCGTGGTGCGGGGCGGTGTACACGTCGTCGAATCGGCGGACGGTCCAGACGCGGCCGAGCGGCTCCAGCGCATAGACGCCGGGGACCGCCGCCGCCTTGCGGCGCATCCGCGCCTTCAGGTTGCGGACGAAATTCCACTGGTACACGACATTGCCGCGGCGGTCGAGCGCGTCCACGCACCGGGCCAGGTCGATCGTCGGCGACACCGCGCACACGGCCCTGAGCGCGGCCGGCGCGCGATCGCCGAGCTCGCCGGCCAGTTTGAGGGCGAGGTTGCCGCCGAGCGAGTAGCCCGCCACGGCGATGGCGGCGATACGGTCGCGGTCGATCAGCTCGCGGACCACGAAGAGGGCGTCGTGCGTCAGGCCCGAGTGGTACAGGCCGCGGCTCAGGTGTTCGGTGCCGCCACAGTTGCGCTGGTTGAGCCGGACGACGTTCCAGCCGGCCGACCAGGCTTTCTCCGCCACGCCGCAGATGTAGTGCGCCTGGCTCGAGCTCTCGAGGCCATGCAGCAGGAGCATCGCCGGACGATCGGCGGGCGCCGGCTGCCAGTGGCAGTGGGCGAGCACGCGGGCATCGTCCGCCACGTCGAAGTACCGCGTCTCGGGCGGCGGGAGGCGCGGGAAGCGGCGCCGCCGCGCCCACGCGTACAGCGTCTGCCGGTGACCGCCGGTGAAGAGCGGCCGGAACTCGGAGGCGACAAATGACACGGTCGTGATTTTCAGCTTACCATCGCGGCCATGGAGACAGACCTCGCGTCAACGCTGCTGCATCTCACCCGGCTCCGGCTGCTGAAGGAGTATCCGGCGCAGATCGACGCGTGCCTGGACGTGCTGACCGACGAGGACATCTGGTGGCGTCCGCACGAGCAGTCGAACGCGGCCGCGACGCTCGTCGTGCATCTGTCGGGGTCGAACCGCTATTACCTGGAACAGGTGATTGGCGGCCGCGACATCGGCCGCGATCGCGCCGCCGAGTTCGCCGCCCGCGGCGGCTCGAAAGCGCACGTGAGGGAGACGTGGCTGGCGGCCCGGCGCGCGGTCGAAGCCGTGCTCGACGCGCTGCAGCCCTCGCAGCTCGCGCAGACGACCGATGCGACCGGAAAGACGATGACCTGGGCGCAGGTGCTGCTGCACGTCACCCACCACAACGCGGTCCACATGGGGCAGATCGTCTGGATCACCAAGATGCTGCATCCGGGCGCCCTCGACGAGCTGTGGAGGAAGAGCAGTAGGGAGTAGGCAGTAGGCAGTAGGCAGTAGGCAGTGGGCAGTAGGCAGTGGGCAGTTATCGGAGGGAATAGATCCGGAACTGGTCGTTGCGGTAGGCGAGCGGCAGCGGCAGGTCGGTCTCCGTGACGAGATAATCGAGCGCGTACCGGTCCGCGAGCGCGCGGGCACTGTCGGCTGTCAGCGCGGAGAAGTCGCCGATCGCGGCGGTGCGGTCGACGAACCTGATCGCCGCCTCGCGTGAATAGATCGCGATCGCCGAGTCCTTGACTTCCTCGACCAGCACATCGCGCCGGGCCGACACGCGTACGCTCGTCCCGTACTTCCAGGCATGCCCGGGATCGGCGAGCACGTGGACGTCGGGCGGGCGGCCGGCGATCCAGCGCATCGCCTGTTCCCACGGTGTTGCCGGCGTGCCGATCTCGAAGAGCGCCCGTTCCGGGCGCTCGACGAGCATGATGTAGGCGCCGCGCGCGGTGGCTGCCGCGAGCAGCAGCACCGCGACGATCGCCGCACGGTGGCGGGACGGGGCGCCGACTCCGGAGGCCCCGGCGTCGGTCACCGCGCCGATCACGTAGACCAGCGCGACGAAGTCCACCAGCCAGAACACGCGCGGGATCTGAAACGCCACGACGAGCGCCACCTTCGCGGCGACAAGCGGCAGCGTCGCCAGAAAGAGCGCCACGAGCGCCGTGGCGCCCCACGCGAGCGCGCGGTCTTCCGCTGAGGCGACCCCGGCGCGCTCCCGCGTCCGCTGCGCCCACCAGAGCAGGGCCAGGAGACCGGTGTTGGCCGCCCAGGCCCAGAGCGGCCAGTCGGTGGCAAAGAGCGAATCCTTACTCGCCACCGCTCCGAGCCATGTGGCGTCCATGATGGCGAGGGCGCCGTGAAGCGGGCCGGCGACGACCGCGGCCCCGAGGACCGCGCCGGCCGCGAGCACGGCGGGCAGGACGAGCCGCCGCCAGCGCGCATCGAGCACCGCGAGGGCGACGCCGATGAGCACCGCGAACCAGAGCGCGGTCGTGACGTGGAGCAGCGCGCTCAACGCGACCAGTGCGACGGCGAGCCCCGCGCGGCGGCGGAGCAGTGCCGCGACCGCGAGCGTGCCGACGCCGAACGCGAGCATCCGCGGATGGAAGTACGGTTCGAAGGAGTTGGCGCTCGTCCGCGGAATCCGGTGGCGCAGCGCGAAGGCGGCCCCGAGCGCGGCGATCGCCCAGCGGCTTCGATACACGCGCGTGCCGATGAGCCACAGGCCGACCCACAGCAGCCCGACCGAGGCGATGTAGCCCGCCAGCAGGAGCGTCGGAAGCGACAGCCCGGTGCCTCGCGCCAGGCCTCCCAGGATTTCGTCGATCACCAGAAGGCGTCCCTCGGCGTCGATGAGCGGGCCGTCGCGCGGAAACAACGACGGGTCGATTGCCCGGGCCACGGCGGGAATGTAGAACGCCTGGTCGGAGACGCCGTACCGGTAGCCGGCGCCGTTGGCGGTCGCGAGCACCAGGAATATGGCGGCCCCGGCGGCGAAGGGCAGCACCTTCGACATTATTCAGACTTCAGAATGCCGGCTCGTCCGCGCTCGGCCCGTAGATGGAGGGCACCGGGACGTCGAGCAGGCGGAGGTAGACGGTCAGCTGTCCGCGGTGATGAATGAGGTGGCTGAACACGAAGGAGCGCAGCACCGTCGTCCGCGGCATCGAAAAGAGCGTCTTGCCGTTGCGCGTGAGCGACCAGATCGCCGTGAGCTCCGCATCGGTCTTCCCGGCGAGCGCGGCGCGGGCGGCGGCGGCGGTCCGATCGAACGACGCCAGCAGCGCCTGCTTCGACGCCGGCGCGGCGGGCGGCCGCTGGTCGCCGCCCACGTCGAACGCCGTGCGGGTGAGCGTCTCGGTGCCCCAGTCGGGCAGCGCGGCCACGTGCGAGGCGAGCGCGCCGAGCGAGAACGACTTCGCGTGCGGCTTCCAGTCGAACTTGTCCTCCGGCACTCGCTCCAGCACCGTGCGCGTCGTCGTCATCTCGCGATCGAACTCCGGCAGCAGCGCGTCGACGATAGCCATACCGCACCTCACTCCTGAGCCTGGAGCCCGAAGCCTGAAGCCTGAAGCCTGAAGCCTCTCCTATCGCTGCCGGCCGAAATCGACGCGCGGCACGCGCTCGGCCTCGGGCGGCGCGTTGAAGAGGGGATACTCGCGGAAGCCGAACATACTCGACGTGAGGTTCGAGGGAAACTGCCGCCGGAGCGTGTTGTAGCCCTGCACGCGCTCGTTGTAGCGCATGCGCTCGACGGCAATCCGGTTCTCGGTCCCCGCCAGCTCGTCCATCAGGCGGTTGAACGTCTCGCTCGAGCGAAGCTGCGGATAATTCTCGACGACGACGAGCAGCCGCGCCAGCGCCGCGCTCTGCTCGTTGGCGGCCTGCATTCGCTGTTCGGGCGTCTGCGCGCCGGCGAGCTTCGCGCGCGACTCCGCGATCTGGCCGAACACGTCGCGCTCCTGCTGCGCGATCCCCTTGGTCGTCTCGACCAGGTTGGGGATGAGATCGTTGCGTCGCTGCAGCTGGTTCTCGACCTGCGCCCACTGCGCCTTGATGCCCTCTTCCTGCGCCACGAACTCGTTGTAGGAGCATCCGGGCGCGACTGCCGCCATTACGAGCAGCAGCAGTCCCACGCCCGGTCTGTGAAACCGTCGAGCCATTGCCGTCACCTCTTTACGCATTGTGCCTTGTGCCTTGAGCCTTGTGCCTTGTGCCTTGTGCCTTGATCTACCACCCCGCGCCCCCGCCTCCGCCCCCGCTTCTGCCGCCGCCGAAGCCGCCGAAGCCGCCGCCGAACCCTCCGCCTCCGCCCCCGAAGCCGCCAAATCCGCCGCCGAACGGTCCGACGCCGCTCGTCCAGCCACCCATCGGCCCGCCCCAGTGCCGCCCGAACCGGCGGTCGCGTCTGGTGCGCGCGGCGAGCGCGTTCAGGACGACAAACACGATGAAGAGGGCCAGCAGGACGCCGCCCACCGAGCCGACCTCGCGCCGGTCCGGCGTCGCCTCGCGCGGCACGCCCTGCAGCGTGACGCGGCGGCGCTCCGCAATGCGGGTCACGATCCGCGACACGCCGGCCAGCAGTCCCGCGCCGTACCGGCCGCGGCGGAACTCGGGCGCCATGTACTGGCGGCTGATCTCGCCGGCGAACCCGTCGGTGATGAACTGCTCGAGATCGTAGCCGACTTCAATCCACACCTGCCGGTCCCTGACGGCGAGCACCACGAGCAGCCCGTTGTCGCGCCCTCGCGCTCCGACGCCGCGGCCGCGGTTCTCGAACAGCGTGACCGCGTATTCGCGGATATCGGCGTAGGGCGCGAACGTGTCGACCACGGCCACGACGACCACATCGCCGCTGGCGCGTTCGAGCGCGCGGCTCAGCGCGTCGATGGCCTCAGCGCTCGAGGCGTCCACCGCATGCGCGACATCGTTGACCGGCTGGGTGAGTTCAGGGAGCTCCTGGGCGCGAGCCGGGACGGCGGCCATCGCCACGAGCAGGATCCACGCACGAAGCCCACGAAGGCCACGAACACAAGAGGGATGATTCGCGATCATCGTGCCCTTCGTGGTTGACGGCATGCCGCGTCAGCCGCGCCAGCCGTCCACGGCGCGCGCGAGCTGTTCGACGGCGGCCAGATACTCGGGAAACAGCCGCGCGGCGTCGGTCATCGGGACCGCGGGACGATGCTCGAGGGCGAGGATGTCGTTGACGACCGTGTCGGAGAGCCCTGCAGCGCGCGCGCCCTCGCGGGTGGCGTCCACGCGCCCGGCGATGGTGCTCCCGCTCAGCCGGGCCGCATGGCGGAGCAGCGCGGCGAAGGCCGGCGCGGACGAGGTCACCAGCGCGGCAATCGCCTGGGGACGTCCGGCGGCCTCGATGAAGCTTTCGCGCAGGTGTACGAGATGGCTCTTGACCTGCGTCTCGCAGGCGCGGCGCAGGTCCTCGCGCGCGATGGCCGCCTCGTCAAACGGGTCGCCGCCGAAAACGCGCTCGCGGGTCCGGAGAATCTCGCTGTACTCGAGCGGGAACGCGTCGAGCGATCGCCGGAATTCCTCCTCGGACAGGAGGAGCGGCGTGGCCAGATGGCGGCGCGCCCACGCCGGCGACAGCCGGGCGCACGCCTCGAGGTCGCTCAGGCCGAGCGAGTCGACGAGCGCCAGACACGTCAGCGCGCTCGTGTCGTCGCCGTCGAGGCGTCGTCCGTACGCGACGACCGACCGGAGCCGGCCGGCGAACACGTGCGTCAGGTCGGCGACGAGCGCTGCGGCAGCCGCGCGCCACGCATCCATGACTCCTAGTATCCGCCGAACGGCGGGGAGTCGGTCTAGAATCGATCGAATGCATCTGCGGGAGCTGCGCATCGGCTGCGTCGGAGGCGGCACCGGACTGCCGAGTCTGCTGGGCGGCCTCAAGATCAATCCGTGGCTCACGCTGAACGCCGTGGTCACGATGTTCGACAGCGGCGGGAGTTCGGGCCAGCTGCGGGACGAGCTTGGCGTGCTGCCGCCAGGCGACGTCCTCAAGTGCGCGCTGGCGCTCGCGC
This sequence comes from Acidobacteriota bacterium, assembly GCA_016213695.1. Taxonomy (GTDB): domain Bacteria; phylum Acidobacteriota; class Vicinamibacteria; order Vicinamibacterales; family UBA2999; genus DATCJA01. Next base: position 10,507 of record JACQZV010000078.1, read on the forward strand.
GCAATGAGGGCGAGGCGCGCCGCGTCCTGCTGTCGCGCCTCCCGATGCTCGAGCATCACGCGCGGCTCGCCGGCCACACGGGCGGCAATCTCCTGCTGTCGATGATGGAGCAGTACAGCGGCGACTTCGTGGCCGCGGTGGACGGGCTGCGGGCGCTGCTCGGCTGCAGGGGACGCGTGTGGCCCGTCAGCACGGAGCCCGCGTCGATTTGCGCCGAGTACAGCGACGGCACCGAAACCCGTGGCGAGGTCGAGGTCGACGCGGGGCAGTCGCGCGGGCGTCAGGTGCGGCGCGTCTGGCTCGAGCCGCAGGTCTCGATTCACCACGCAGTCGCCGAGGCGATTCGCGGCTTCGATGCCGTGGTCATCGGGCCGGGGAGCTTCTTCACGAGCCTGATGCCGCCGCTGCTCGTCCGCGGCGTGAAGGAGGCGCTGGCCGAGGTGCGCGGGCCGGTCATCCTGATTGCGAACCTGCTGACCGAGGGGCGAGGGATGGCGGGCTTTACCGCCGCCGACGCCGTCGCGTGGGTCTCGCGCGCCATCGATCGGCCGGTCGACGTCGTCATCGCCAACACCGGCCGGCCGTCGGACGAGGCGCTCGCGCGCTACGCCTCCGAGCACAAGGAGCCACTCGAGCCGGGCGCCCTCGGCCGCGACATCGAGCTCGTGCTCGGCCGCTTCTGGTGCACCGACATCGCACGCCACGATCGGCGGCGGCTGTCATTTGCGGTCTGGTCGGTGCTCAGCCAGCGCCTGCTGCACGACCAGCAGGCGCTGCGCGAAGTACAGCGGGCGCTCTGATCCGATCTAGAAGAGCGACCCCTCCGCGCCTCCCAGCATCTGCCGCCGGACGAGCGGAATCGGCGGGCCGCCGTAGGTGAGAAAGCGGTCGTGGAACTCGCGCCAGGCCAGCCGGCCGCCGCGCGCGGCCGACCAGTCCTCCCGCAGCTTGCGGATCATCAGCTTGCCCATCGTGTAGTTGAGGTACGCCGGGTCGTAGGTGCCGCGCGTCGACTGCTGCCGTGCGGTGCCGACGTCCATGAACGCCTCCTCGCGGAACATGCGCTCGGACTCCTCGACCGTCATGCCTTTCGTGTGCAGCCCGATGGCCGAGAGAAAGCGGACGTTCCGCATCAGCGCGTTCGACAGCTGGCCGATGTGAATCTCGGGGCTGCCGCCGCCGAGGCCCATCTCCCACATCGTCTCTTCGGCGTAATGCGCCCACCCTTCGGCAAACGCGTAGCCCACGAACAGCCGGCCGACGATCGAGGGGTTGCGGTTGGAGTGCAGAAACTGGAGGAAGTGCCCCGGCCACACTTCGTGCACCGAGGTAAACAGCAGGTCCGCCTGCCCGGGCACGTAGTCGCGCTGCTCGGCCGCGGTCCACGCGGGGTCGGGCGGCGCGATGTAGTAGGTGGCCGGCAGCCCCTTTTCGTACGGACCGGGAATGTCGATGTAGGCGAAGTTCGCGCGGTTGTACGGCGGCGCCTCGGCGACCTGCGCCTCCTCGGTGCCCGGAATCGTGGCCACCCCGGCGTCCCGCACGAATGTCCGCAGGACGGTGAGCTGCTCGCGCGCGCCGCCGACGGCGCCGCCCTTCGGCTTGTTGGCGTTCATCTTCGCGATGCACGCCGGAATCGCACTCCCCGGCGCGTACTGCGCGCACGCCTCGCGCAGCGCCTGCTGGTTGCGGGCGAGATCGGCGCGGCCGGCCGCCTCCAACGCGGCCAGCGGGGTGTTCACGCCCTCGGTCATCTGCAGCATCTTCGCGAAGGCGGCGGCGCCGAGCGCGTAGCTGCCGGTAGCCGTGGCGCGCTGCGCCTCGAGCCAGGAGGCCAGGTCGCGCATGGCCGCGGTCGCCGCCGCGTTCGCGTCGCGGAAATCCCGCTGCGCCGCCGCGTCGGTGACGCTCGCGAAGACGGCCGGCACGTCCTTCTCGTAGAAGTCCGCGAAGCCGCGGAAGGCCGAGACGCCGCGGTCGAGAAGCGGCCGGGCCAGCGGCGCGCGCATGTTCGCCCTGATTTGCGCGGCTGCCTGCGGGACGGCGCGCGCGTACGACGCATAGGCGGCCATCCGCTTGTCGAGCGGCGCGTAGGTGCGCGTGAGATAGGGCGCCGGGTCGAGGTTGTCGACAATCCAGTCCAGGTACCAGGCGGGGTTGAGGAACGGCGCCTGGGCGTCCTCGATCCAGAAGAGATCGCGGTCGAAGCGCGCCACCAGATAGTCGCGCTCGAAACGGGCGGTGTCGCTCAAGGCGGCGTCGGCCACCGCCGTCGCCCGGTCGCGCGCGGCGTGGAGCCGCTTGATCTCGGCCGCAATGCCGGCGGCACTCCAGTCGGGCAGCCGGCCGTCGAACTCGTGGCGGCCCGCCACGACGGCAAACACAGGGTGCGCCTGCAGGTAGTCTTCGATCAGGGCGTCACGGACGACTGCCCAGCTCTGCGCCTCGCCCGCGCCGGACGCGGGGGCGGGCGATGAATCAGTCCGGCCGCACGCCGCCACGGCGGCGAGTGTCATCAGCGAAACCAGTACGGTGCACAGGCGTGTGGTCATCGGGATTTCCTTGCCGGGGTTTTGCGGCGGGTCCGCGCCCCACTCTTGTCGAGGGGCGTGGAACCGGCCCTGCGTGCTGAGATGTCGAGCGCCCGCGCGATGATCGTTTCGAACATCGCGCCCGTGTCGCCCCCCTTGGCCGGACGCTTCGATCGCCAGACATCCGGATTCTCGGCGGACAGGATGTCGGCAAAGTCGCTGCGGCTCTTGACGCTGAGCGGTGCGAACTCGGCGATGTCAACCGGTCCGGCCCAGTGGTCGCGGTGCTTGATGAGCAGCCAGGCGCGGTCGCCGCCGCCGCCCCATCTGCCGCCTTTCGTGCGCACGAGCACCCACGAGCCTTTCAACTTGAAGCCGTCGAGGGCGAACTTCAGGTCTCCCTTCGTCAGCGCGGCGTCCACGTCGTCCACCTCCGGAGTCCAGGTGCCGTAATCCCAGAGCATCACGATGCCGGCGCCGTAGCCGGAGGGGATGACGCCTTCGAAGTCGCCGTATTCGATCGGGTGATCCTCGACGTGCATCGCCAGCCGCTTCACGGCGGGATCCAGCGAGGGGCCTTTCGGCACGGCCCACGACAGCAGGACGCCGTTGTGCTCGAGACGGACGTCGTAGTGCAGATGGCTCGCCAGATGTTTCTGGACGCAGAAGTAGCGCGGCGTGCGGCCGGGCGGTGACGGGCGCGGCTGCGCGCCTGCCGGCTCCGGTGACGAGCCGAAATCCCGCTTCCGTTTGTATTCGTCGAGCGCCACGGAGTCAGGGGGCTCCGGCCGTGAGCCGCCGCAACGGCTTCGCACAGAGCAGCAGGAGGAGACCGGCGCCGATGCCGAAAGCGGCCACGGCGCCAAAGAGGCTGGGCAGCGTCATCGCTTCGTAGAGCGCGGCCAGACGTCCGCCGATGTAGTTGCCCGCGGCGCTGGCCAGAAACCAGACGCCCATGATCAGGCCGCCGATTCTGACGGGCGCGAGCTTGCTCATGGCGCTGAGGCCGACCGGGCTCAAGGTCAGCTCCCCGCAGGTGTGCAGGAAATAGACCAGGACCAGCCACATCGGGCTCACCATCATGCCGCGCTCCGCGAGCACCGCGCCGCCGACCAGCAGTGCGAATCCGGCTCCCACCAGCACGAGGCCCACGCCGAATTTTGCGGGGCTGGACGGCTCCGTGCCGCGGCGCGCCAGCCATACCCACAACCAGGCGAACGCCGGCGCCAGCCCGATGATGAACACGGAGTTCAAGGACTGGTACCACGTGCTCGGAAACTGATAACCGAGGACCGAGTTGTTCGTGTCGCGATCGGCAAACAGCGTGAGCGTGGAGCCGGCCTGTTCGAACTGCGACCAGAACAGCGCGGCCGCCAGGAACAGGACGCCGATCACATAGAGCTGCTTCCGTTCGGCTGGCGTCCAGCCGGAACCGAGGTACAGCCACCCGAAGAAGGCGACGGTCAGGCCGAGCAGAAAATATCCCGCCGCGTCGGCAACCTGCGTGGGCGTAATGCGAAGGACACCGGAGTAGGCGCCGAGGCCGATGAGCGCCAGGGTGCCGGCCGTCACGGCCGTCCAGCGCAGCGCGTGGCGCCGCTGGCGCGCGGCTGCGTCAGGCGATCCGGCGCTGGCCGGGTAGCGTCCCGCTTCGCCAAGGTGCTTGAGTCCCATCTGGTACTGGATCAGGCCGAGCACCATGCCCACGCCGCCAGCCGCGAATCCAAGATGCCAGTCCACGCGCTGGCCGAGATAGCCGCAGATGAGCGGCGCCAGCAACGCCCCGACGTTGATGCCCATGTAGAAGATCGAGTAGCCGGCATCCCGCCGGACATCGTCGGCTGCATACAGCCGGCCGACGATCACGCTGACGTTGCCCTTGAGCAGGCCCGTGCCGACGACGATGAGGAAGAGACCGAGATAGAAGGCGGAGATCGACGGGACCGCCAGGCTGAACTGGCCGATCGCGATCAGGATGCCGCCGTAGAGCACCGCGCGCTGGGGGCCGATCAGGCGGTCCGCAATCCAGCCGCCCGGCAGCGTCGTCATGTACACCATGGACGTGTACAGACCGTAGATCGCACCGGCGGTGGCGGTGTCGAATCCAAGTCCTCCGGCCGCCGGCGCGGCGGTCATGAACAGGATGAGCAGCGCCCGCATGCCGTAGTAGCTGAAGCGCTCCCACATCTCCGTGAAGAACAACGTGGCGAGGCCGCGCGGGTGCCCGAAGAACGACGATGAAGAAATAGATCCTCCGATCACGGGGAAGAATACCCCCTATCTTCATACAATGGGGAGGTGCGGGCGCTCCTCATCTCCACTTACGACCTGGGCCGCCAGCCGTTCGGCCTCGCGTCGCCCGCCGCCTGGCTGCGCCGCGCCGGCGTTGACGTGGACTGCGCCGATGCCTCGCGCGACCCGATCGCCGACGATCGGATCGCCGCGGCGTCGATGGTGGCCTTCTATCTCCCGATGCACACCGCGACGCGGCTGGCGGGGCCGCTCGTGGACCGCGTGCGCCGCCTCAATCCGTCGGCGCGTCTGGCGGCGTACGGCCTGTACGCCCCGCTCAACGCCGCATGGCTGCAGGAGCGCGGCGTGAGCGCCGTGCTCGGGCCCGAAGCCGAGCAGGCGCTGGTGGATTTCGCCCAAAGCCTGAAGCCTGATGCCCGAAGCCTGAAGCCTGAGGCCCAAGGTCTTCCACGACTGGCGTTCATCCAGCCGGATCGTGCCGGACTGCCCGCCTTGGATCGGTACGCCTCGGTGCAGATGCCGGACGGGAGCCGCCGCGTCGCCGGCACGACCGATGCGACGCGCGGCTGCAAGCACCTGTGCCGGCATTGCCCGATCGTTCCGGTGTATCGCGGCCAGTTTCGCGCGGTCCCGCTCGACGTCGTGCTGGCCGACATCCGGGCGCAGGTGGACGCCGGCGCCCAGCACGTCTCCTTTGGCGATCCCGATTTCTTCAACGGACCGTCGCACGCGCGCCGGCTGGTGGAGCAGGTCGGCCGGGAGTTCCCGGGGCTGTCCTACGACGTGACGATCAAGATCGAGCATCTCCTGCAGCACGCCGGCCTGCTCCCCGTCCTGCGCGACACCGGCTGTCTGTTCGTGACGAGCGCCGTCGAGTCGATCGACGATGACGTGCTCGCGCAGCTCCGGAAAGGACACACGCGCGCCGATTTCGTGCGGGCCGTCGGGCTGTGCCGGGATTCGGGGCTCACACTGGCGCCGACATTCATCCCGTTTACGCCCTGGACGACGATCGAGGGGTATCTCGAGCTGCTGGCATTGCTGGAGACACTCGACCTCGTCGAGCAGGTGGCCCCCATTCAGCTCGGCATCCGGCTGCTTGTCACTGCGGAATCACCGCTGCTCGAACTGGCCGACGTGCAGCGCTGCATCACCGAGTTCGATCGCGCGTCGCTCAACTGGCCCTGGCGTCACGACGACCCGCGCGTAGACCGCCTTCAGACCGAGGTGATGAGCGTGATCGCGGCTGCCGCCGGCCGGCCGCGGACCGACGCGTTTGCGGCCATGGCGACGCTGGCGCGCGAACGGGCGGGGCTGCCCGCCGCCGCGGCCGTGGTGCGCGCGCGGCCGCCGGTGCCGCACCTGAGCGAAGCGTGGTACTGCTGCGCCGAGCCGATGGAGGCCATCTGACGCGCGTCCTCCTGCTCGCCACGACGACCGGGTACCAGATTCGTTCGTTCGGCGAGGCCGCCGGGCGGGCCGGCGTGCGCCTCGTGTTTGCCAGCGACCGCTGCGATCGCCTCGAGGATCCGTGGTGGGACGGGGCCATTCCGGTTCGATTTCACGACGAGACGCGATCGGTTGACTCGGTGATGGCGGCCATGGACGCGGCCCGGCCCGATGGCATCATCGCGGTGGGAGACCGGCCGGTCGTGCTGGCGGCGCGGCTGGCGCGCGCGTTCGGGCTGCCGGGACACCCGCCGGATGCCGCGGCGACGAGCCGGCACAAAGTGCTGACGCGCCGCGCGCTCCAGGCGGCGGGCCTGCCGACGCCCTGGTTCGAATCGGCATCGCTCGACGGCGCGCTGGACGCCCTCGCGGCCCGCGCGCCGTATCCGGCGGTGGTCAAGCCGGTCGCTCTCTCCGGCAGCCGCGGCGTCATGCGCGTCGACACGCCGGAGGCGTGCGCGGCGGCGTTCGAGCGCCTGCGCCGGCTGCTGGCGCTGCCGGACGTGCGGGTCGAGCGCGACGAGGCGCATCGCGAGGTGCTCGTCGAGAGCTTCATCCCCGGCGCGGAGTACGCGGTGGAAGGCCTGCTCGATCGCGGCGCGTTCCGCGCGCTCGCCATCTTCGACAAGCCGGATCCGCTGGATGGGCCGCTCTTCGAGGAGACGATCTACCTGACGCCGTCGCTCGCGCCGGAGGCGGTCCAGCGGCAGATCGTCGCGGCAATTGCCGGCGCGGCGCGCGCGATCGGGCTCCACCATGGGCCGATCCACGCCGAGTGTCGCGTGAACGCCGACGGCGTCTACGTGCTCGAGGTCGCGGCCCGGCCGATTGGCGGCCTCTGCTCACGGGCGCTGCGGTTCCGGTCCGGAGGCCTTCAGGCAACCGGGTCCATGTCGCTCGAGGAACTGCTGCTGCGACACGCGGTCGGCGAGGACGTGACCGGGGTGGCGCGCGAAGGCGCCGCCTCGGGCGTCATGATGATCCCGATTCCACAGCGCGGCATCTACAGGCGCGTCGACGGGGTTGAGCAGGCGCGCGAGGTGCGCGGCGTGGAGGACGTGCAGATCACCGCGAAGAGGGACGCGCCGATCGTCCCGCTGCCGGAGGGGAGAAGCTATCTGGGATTTATTTTCGCGCGCGGACCCGAGCCGCGCATGGTGGACCGGGCGCTGCGCGATGCCCACGCGCACCTGCGCTTCGAGATCGATCGCGATCTGGCGGTCGTCCCGTAATCAGGTTTTCGCCTGCTGCGGCACGTAGCCTGGCGGCAGCGCCGCCCCTTCGCCGAAAAAGAAGTCCTCCATCTGCTTGGCGATGAGCTCCTGCGCTTCCTTCTGCCACGGCATCAGGCGGTACTCGTTCAGCAGCATCTTCATCCGCTCTTCCCAGAGCTTCCACGCCTGCGTCGAGACGTGCTCGAAGATCCGGCGTCCAAGCTCACCGGGCCAGGGCGGAGCGTCGAGGGCCGGCAGATCCTTCTGGAACTTCACACAGTGAACCGTCCGGCCGCCGGTGCTGGCCGCGGCCGCGGCGTCCGATCGTGGAGCGTCGTCCATGGTATGGATGGTAACCCGGTTTTGCGATCGCCCACCGGTCGGGGCCCGCGCGTTGTCGCTTACCTGCCGGGGGGCCGGGTCGCGATCGCGTCGCGTTCCACCTGCACCCGGGCGTCGTTGAAGCAGGCGCCGCCACCGAGATCGGTGAGCGAATCGGGCACGAGCGCGTTGGCCGTGTAGCCGTTGGCGGTGTGCCGGCGCCACAGGCCTTTCGGCAGGGACACCGTGCCGGGCGTGATCCAGCCTCCCACCGCGAGCGTGCAGCGCACGTCGCCGAGCGTGTTGAACACGCGCACCGCGTCCCCCTCGCTCAACCCGCGCGCCCCCGCGTCGTCGGGATGCATCAGCAGGCGGACTTCGGGCCGCGGCAGCTCGGCGAGCGTCGAGCTGATCGTCCGCTCGCTGGCCGGCGAGATGAGCGCCAGCGGGTACTCGGGCGTGGCGGGATCCGGCCGGTACCCGTACAGGCCCGCGGGGGCCTGCGCGTCGAGCTCCTCGGCAAACAGATTCACCTTGCGGTCGGGCGTCAGCGGCCAGACCGTCTGGAATTGCACCGGCCGGCCGTCGAAGGGCGGCGTGGCGGCGCCGCGCTCGCTGATCTCGGCGCCGGCGGCCCCGGGCAGTTTCGACAGGACGTCGAGCATCTCCTCGAGCTCGCCGCTTGGATCGCCCTCGCGGCGCAGATCGAGCCGCGTGAGCAGTTCGCCGAACACGTCCGCATTCGGACGGGCCTCGCCGGCCGCATCAACCACCGGCTGACCGAGGCGCAGGCTCAGCGTGCCGTAGCTGCGCGCGATCTCGTACCCCTCGAGGAAGGTCGTGGCGGGCAGGACGAGGTCGGCGTAGCGGGCCGTGTCGGTCATCACCTGCTCGAAGACCACCGTGAACAGATCCTCGCGGTCGAGGCCGCGCAGCACACGGCGCTGGTCGGGCGTCGTGACCGCCGCGTTGTTGTTGTAGACGAAGAGCACCTTGACGGGCGGGTCGCCGTCCTCGAGCACGCGTCCGAGCTGGTTCATGTTGACGAGGCGGGTCGGCGGTTCCTCGCTTCCGATCCACGTCCGGTCGATTCTCCACGAGGCCGAATTGCTCATCGTGTAGCCGCCGCCACGAACGCCAAACTTCCCCGCCACCGCCGGCAGTGCCAGGATGGCCATGGACGCGCTTCCGCCGTTGCGGTTGCGTTCCGGGCCCCAGCCGCAGCGAATGAGCGCCGGGCTCGCGGTCGCGTAGGCGTCGGCGAAGGCGCGCAGCGCATCGGGCGCGACGCCGGCCTCGGCCGCGGCACGCTCGAACGTCCACGGCTGTGCGCGCTCGCGCAGCCGCTCGGCGCCGCGCGTGTGCGCGGTCAGAAACGCCCGGTCGGCGTGACCGTCCTCGAAGAGATGGCGATGGACCGCCAGCGCGACTGGAAGGTCGGTGCCGGGGCGTACGGCCAGGTGGATGTCGGCCTGTTTCGCCAGCGGCGTCGTGCGCGGGTCGATCACGACCAGCCGCGCGCCGCGCCGCTGCGCCTCGCGGATGTAGGGGACGAGATGGATGCCGGACGCGGAGGGGTTGCCGCCCCAGATCACGATCAGCTTCGCCTCCGGGAAGTCCTGGTAGACGACCGACGGCATCTTGCCGTAGAGCGCGAGGTTCGCGACGCCGGTCGGGGCGGCACAGACGGTGCGCGCCAGGCGCGAGGCGCCGAGGCGCCGGAACAGCGTGGCGTCGCTCGTGTCCTGCGTCAGCAGGCCGTTCGAGCCGCCGTACGAATAGGGCAGGATCGATTCGCCGCCCCAGCGCTCGCGCGCCTCCCGCATGCGCTCGGCAATCGTGGACAGCGCTTCATCCCACGACACGCGGCTGAAGGTGCCGGCGCCTTTCGGTCCCTTGCGAACGGCCGGGTAGAGGAGCCGGTCGGCGCCGTAGAGCCGCTCGGTGAACCGCCGCACCTTGGCGCAGATGTAGCCGCCGGTGATCGGATTGGCGTGCGACCCGTCGATGGCCGTGATCCGGCCCTCCTGCACCGTGACGTCGAGGCTGCACGAATCGGGGCAGTCGAGCGGACAGACGGTGGCGACCGTGTGTTCGGCGACGACTGAAGTTGCGGTTTTCATGAACGGTCCGAACGAACAGGATAATGCGTTTCGACGTAGTCCTCGACCAGCGTCCGGAACCCGTCCGCCAGTTCGTCGTAGGTGCCGCGGAGCGTCGTGACATGCTCGCCGTCGATGTAGACGGGGCAGGTCGGCGCCTCGCCGGTGCCCGGCAGGCTGATCCCGATGTTGGCCGCCTTCGATTCGCCCGGCCCGTTGACAACACACCCCATGACCGCGAGCGTGAGCGTTTCGACGCCTTCGTGCCGGGCCTTCCAGTCGGGCATCCGCTCGCGGATGTACTCCTGCGTCCGCTCGGCCAGCTCCTGAAACGTCGAGCTCGTGGTGCGGCCGCATCCCGGACAGGCCGTGACGCTCGGCGAGAACGAGCGGAGGCCGAGCGCCTGCAGCAGCTCGCACGCGGCATACACCTCTTCGCGTCGATCCCCGCCCGGCTTCGGGGTGAGCGACACGCGGACGGTGTCGCCGATACCTTCGCTGAGCAGCACGCCCATGGCGGACGCGGACCACACGAGCCCCTTGGCGCCCATCCCGGCTTCGGTCAGCCCCAGATGCAGCGGCTGATCGGTACGGCGAGCCAGCTCGCGATAGATCGCGATGAGGTCGCGCGGCCGCGAGACCTTGCACGAGATGATGATCTGGTCCTTGCGAAGCCCCGTCTCGAGCGCCAGCGCGGTCGATTCGACGGCCGAGATCACCATGCACTCGTTGAGGATCTCCTCCGAACCGCGTCCGAGGCTCCGGTCGGTGTTCTCCTGCATCTTCGCGACGACCAGCTCCTGGTTGAGCGAGCCGCCGTTCACGCCGATGCGAACCGGCTTGCCATGATCGATGGCCACCTTGCAGATGGTCGAAAAGCGCTCGTCGCGGCGCGCGCCGGTGCCGACGTTGCCCGGGTTGATGCGGTACTTGTCGAGCGCGGCCGCACACGCCGGGTGCTGCGTCAGGAGGAGATGACCGTTGTAGTGGAAGTCGCCGATGAGCGGCGCCGTGCAGCCGGCGTCGAGCATCCGCCGCTTGATTTCCGGCACGGCGGCAGCGGCCTCGGCCGTGTTGACCGTCACGCGGACCAGCTCCGACCCCGCCTCCGTCAGTTCGACGCACTGCGTCGCCGTGGCCGCCGCATCCGCCGTGTCCGTCAGCGTCATCGACTGGACCGCGACCGGGGCGCCGCCGCCGATTTGCACCGAGCCGACCCGGACACCGACCGTCTTGTGCAGTTTGACGGCCGCGGAGGAACCGGTCATGGGATTCATGATACCCGGCGTGTGGCGGGTCCGCGTGCGCTTTGCCGGCGCGGAACCCGCCCTGCGCATGCTGGGTAGAATGGGACCGTGGCCGACAAGGGACGAACAACGCTCCCGTGCGGATGCGAGGTCAATGCCGCGCGCGATTTCCTGGGACGGGTGGTGGGGACGGTCGTCACCAAAGGGGCCGCCTGCGCGCACGCGCTCCACGAGCCCGGCTGCGTCATCGTGATGCCGGGCCGCGAGCACGCGAGGCCTGAGTAACGATCCGATCGCGCCGCCGCGGGTATACTGACGCTCTCCAGCCGGAGTGGTGAAACTGGCAGACGCGCCGGACTCAAAATCCGGTGGGGTTTACCCCCCGTGTGGGTTCGATTCCCACCTCCGGCACCATCGCTCGCTCACGCTGGTCGTGGATGACCCTGGAGCGACACGCTGTCGTACAACCTGTACCTCGATTCCCCGCGAGCGACAGTGGGGGGATGGAGCGCTGGGTACCGGCACACATGTGGATCTCGATCCGCTAAAGAATGCGGAGATGGACGGACCGGTGTACGGCCGGATTCCCGCGAGGCAGAGCGTCGCCGACGGCCGCTATACGGACAATCTCATGGTCGTGATGGTCTTCTGACCATTGCGCGTGTCACCCCGGATGAGGAGCGTGCCTGATGTTGAGTGACTTCAAGCGGTTCATCCTGCGTGGAAACGTGGTGGATCTGGCGGTGGCCGTCGTCATGGGGGGCGCATTCGGGACGCTCGTCACGTCGCTCGTCAAGGATCTCCTGACGCCGCTCATCGCGGCGCTGGTGGGCCATCCGGATTTTTCAGCCATCGCGGTGACCGTCAACCGCAGCAGGTTTCTGATCGGGAGCTTCGTCAACGCCGTGGTGACGTTTGTGCTGATCTCGGTCGCGATGTATCTGTTCATCGTCGCGCCGGTGAACGCCGTCCTGGGACGCTTGCGCCGAGGTGAAGCGTCTGCCGATCCCACGACAAAGACCTGCCCCGAATGTCTGAGCGAAGTACCTGTCGGCGCGCGTCGATGCGCGTTTTGCACCGTGTCCTTCCATACAGCCGGATCGCCAGGCGCTCACATCTTGTAAACAACCTCCACCAGAACCGCGACGTCGTTCTTCTGCACCGTGGCGAGCAGCGGCTTGTTCTTATACGTGTCCAGCAGCTCGACCTTGAGCTGGGTTCGCGTCGACATCGCGGCCGCGAGGCCGATGCTGAAGACATGGAGTGCGTCCTCGACATCCGTGGTCTTCCACAGCCCGGAAAACGATTGCGTCAACGACGTCGTCGCCGTCAGCGTCTGAGCCAGCTTCTCTCCCAGCGTCAGGGCTCCAGACCCTGCGACGTCCGCCCCGGGATTCTTTTCCCACACGCCGCCGACACCGCCATCGACGGCCAGCTTCGTCCGGGATGTCTCGACCAGCTTGTAGCCGATGCCTCCCGCAGGTGCGATGAGGTAGTCGATGCGCTTGAAGCGGTCCCGCAAGTACTGGTTCTGGCCGAAGACATATGCGCGATCGTTCAATCTGAGTTCGTCGCGCGCGTTGAGACCCAGCCGGTCGGCTGAGACTGTGTCCTCAGTCGTACCTCGAATCACCAGCCCGTCCGACTTGACGACGTTGCGTGTGTGCGGATCGTAGGTGATGTCGTACGAGGCATTCACCGTTGAGGTGTCCGCGTTGCCGCTGGTGAGCGCGAGGCCCGCTCCGGCGGCGACCGTCCATGTCTTCGGCGCGGGAGAGGGCGCCTGTGCCGTGGCTGGAGACGGGCACGCGAGAGCTGCCCACACCAGCGCGGAGAATGGAATCTGTTTACCCGTCATCGAAGATCCTGCTCTTTTCTTGCTCGACTGTATTGTACTGGTCGAATAATGTCTCCAGCGACGAGGCACCCAGTGGCGAAGACGAAGGCTGCACGCGGCGACACCGGCGCGAACCCTGGTTTCGAGGCGACGCTGAAGCGGCTCATCATGGTCAAGCGCGTCCTGCGCAAGTACGGCTATCCGCCGGACAAACAGGAGAAGGCCACGCAGACGGTGCTCGAGCAGGCGGAACTGCTCTCGGAGCTGTGGGCGGCCTAGGCAGGTGCGACGCTTCATCGACAACTCCGGTTTGCTGGTTGCGGGCGCGGCCGTCGCGCTCGTGTGGGCGAATGCGGCCCACGGCAGCTACGAGCGCCTCGCCGAGTCGCTGCGCTTCGTCGTCAACGACGTGGCGATGGTGTTCTTCTTCGCGCTCGCCACCAAGGAAGTCGTCGAGGCGACGGCGCCGGGCGGGGCGCTTCATTCGCCGCGCCGCGCGTCGGTGCCGATGCTGGCGGCGGTCGGCGGCATGGCCGGGCCCGCCCTCATCTACGTCGCCATCGCCCTTGCCGGCGGCATGCCCGAGCTGCTCCGTGGCTGGGCGATTCCGTGCGCCACCGACATCGCCTTCAGTTACCTCGTCGCCCGGGTCGTGCTCGGCCCCAAGCACCCCGGCATCCCGTTTCTGCTCCTGCTCGCGATTGCCGACGACGCGCTCGGGCTGGTGATTCTGGCGGCGTTCTATCCCACCGGCGCCGTGCGGCCCGTCGAATTCGTCCTGCTGCTGGCCGTGGCGATAGGCATCGCCGCGTGGCTGCGCCGCGGACGGACGAGAAACTTCTGGCCCTATGTCGCTGGCGCCGGGCTGGTGTCGTGGGTGGCGTTTTTCCGGGGCGGCCTGCACCCGGCGCTGGCGCTCGTCCCGATCGTGCCGTTTCTTCCGCACGCGAAGCGCGATCCGGGACTCTTCGTCGAGGCGCCGCACGCCCACGATCCCCTCAACGCATTCGAGCACTGGTGGAAGCTGCCGGTTCAGGTGATCCTGTTCTTCTTCGGCCTCGTGAATGCCGGTGTGCCGGTGTCGGGCGTCGGACCGGGCACGTGGACCGTGCTCGTCGCCATCGTCGCCGGCAAGCCGATCGGCATCGTCCTGTCCACCGCGCTCTGCGTGGCGGCCGGCCTGCACAAGCCGGCTGGCGTGACGTGGCGCGACATGACGGTGCTCGGCATCATCGCGGGAATCGGGTTCACGGTGGCGCTGTTTTTCGCGACGGCGGCCTTCCCGCCCGGCGAGCTGCTCGACCAGACGAAGATGGGCGCGCTCCTCAGCTTTGGCGCGTCGCTGCTGGCCATGGCGGCCGCGCGGGTCCTGCGGGTGGAGCGAAGCGGGCGCGCAGGCTGAAGCCTGTGCGCGACCACAGCGCGACCACAGCGCTGCCGAGGCGGTCCGTGCGATCATCGGGGCGATGACCAACCTCTATCTTCTGTTGATGACGATGGCGGGCGCGGCTGCGGCGGCGCAGATCGCGATCAACGCGCGGCTGTTGTCGGTCACGGCGAGCGCGCTCTGGGCGTCGAACATTTCTTTCGCAGTGACGATGCTGATCGGCGTCGTCGTGCTCGCGGTCGCCTCGCTGCTGGGGTCGGCGCCGCCGCCCACCGCGGCCTTATGGAATGCGCCGTGGTGGATCTGGCTCGGCGGCCTGGGAGGCGCCACCTACGTGCTGCTGGCGATCGTCCTGGCCGATCGGCTGGGTGCGGCGCTGCTCTCGGCGGCCGCCGTGCTCGGTCAGCTCGGCGTGTCGCTGCTCATCGATCACTACGGCTGGTTCGGGATGCCCGTCCAGCGGCTGTCGGCGCAGCGGCTCATCGGCCTCGCCCTGCTGACGGTCGGCGTCGCGCTGATCCGCTGGAAGTAAGATGGTCCGGCTGAAGCCGGACACTACGTACGCGACATTAGTACGCGCCGTACATGGCGTCCGCTTCGGGCGGACCAAGCGTACAGAGGGTACGTAGTGTCCGCCTTCAGGCGGACCAAGGATCCATGCGCAAGACGCAGTTTACCGTCGTGTTGTTGATCGCCCTCGCTGCGGTACCCGCCGCGGCGCAGAACACGTTCCGTCAGGAGGTCGTGGTCACCGCGGCCGCCGTTCCAGTGGAGCTCGGCACGGTGACGCGCACGCTCACCGTGATTACGCGCGATCAGATCGCGCGGCTGCCGGTACAGAGCGTCGCGGACGTGCTGCGGCTGACCGGAGCGGTGGACGTCCGCGCGCGCGGCGTGCGGGGCGTGCAGACCGACTTCGCCATTCGCGGCGCCACCTTCGGCCAGGTCCTCGTGCTGGTCGACGGCGTCCGGCTGAACGACGCGCAGTCGGGCCACCACAACGGCGACATTCCGGTGCCGCTCGACGCCGTCGAGCGCATCGAGGTGCTGCATGGGCCCGGCTCGTCGCTGTTCGGCGCCGATGCCTTCGGCGGCACCATCAACGTGATCACGCGCCGCGACGCGGTGCCGGCCTCCGGGTCGATTCAGACCGGGAGCTTCGGCCTGGTGGCGGGACGCGGCCAGGTGGGCGCCGGCCACGGCGACGTGCGCGAGACGCTGGCGGTCTCCCTCGATCGGTCGTCAGGCTTCATGGTCGAACGCGGGTTCGTCACCGGCGGCGTCAGCTCGCGGACGACGATCGGGCGGCGAGGCAGCGTGCTGGCGTCGTTTGTCGGCAAGGATTTCGGCGCGAACGGGTTTTACGGCAACGCGCCGTCGCACGAGTGGACGAACCAGACCCTGCTGGCGGCCGACCAGCGCCTGGGAAGCTGGGCCGGATGGCGCGTGGACAGCACCCTGTCGTACCGCACTCACGGCGACCACTTCATCTTCGACGTGCGCCGGCCGTCGCTCTCCGAGAATCGCCATCGGACGCACGCCGTGCTGGGCGCCCTGCGCGCGTCGCGCGGCGTCGGCAGCCGGGCGTCGCTGACCGCGGGGGTCGAAGGCGGCGGCGACTGGGTCCGCTCGACCAACCTTGGCGACCACACGGTCTCCCGGGCGAGCGCGTTCGGCGAATGGCGCTACGCCGTGCGCGCCGATACGCAGCTCGACGCCAGCCTTCGCCTCGACCGCTACAGTGAGTTTGGATCCGCCTGGAGTCCCGCGCTCGGGATCGGCTGGTGGCCCGCGTCGAGCCTCCGTCTCCGCGCGTCCACCGGCCGCGCCTTTCGCGTGCCGACCTTTACCGAGCGCTTCTATTCGGACCCGGCCAACTGGGCGCGTTCCGAGGTGGGCGCCGAAGCCGCCTGGGCAGGGGAGGGCGGGGCGGATGTGTTCCTGTCGAACGACTGGACGCTGTCGGCCACGCTCTTCGGGCGCGCCGATTCCGACGTCATCGACTGGCTCCGGCCGACAACCGCGGAGCGCTGGCGCACCTACAACATCCGCGACGTCAACACCGTGGGCGCCGAGCTGTCGGCCAGGCGAACATTCCCCGACGGCTCGTTCATGCAGGCGGGCTATACGGTCCTCGACGTCGAGGCCGCCGCCGTTACGCAGCTCTCGAAGTACGTGCTCGACTACGCGCCGCACAGCGTCGCGCTTGCCGCGTCAGTCGCGCTGCCGGGGGCGCTGCAGCTCGCGCCCCGTCTCGAATACAAGCATCGGACGCGCTCGACCGGAACCAGCGATTACGCGCTCGTCGATCTCCGCGTGAGCCGGCGATTCGGGCTCTACGAGGTGCGCGTGGAAGGCACGAACCTGGGCGGCGCGTCGTACCAGGAAATTGTCGGCGTCGCCATGCCGGGCCGCGCGGTCACGCTCTCGCTCGCCGTCCGCCCGTAGCGTCGCACTATCGCCCCCTGGCATCGTCCGCCCGTGCGGGTTCCTGTTGTGTCAGGCAGTGGATGGTCCCCAGTCCCCACACGAGGTCGACCGCATGGATGCCCACCACGCGGTGCGACGGCATCAGCTCGGCCAGCGTGTTCAGCGCGACCCGGTCGTTCGGATCGTTGAAGGTCGGCATGAGCACCAGGCCGTTCGCGATGTAGAAATTTGCGTAGCTGGCCGGCAGCCGCTCCCCGTTCATCACCACGGGACGTGGAAAGGGCAGCCTGACGATCGCCAGGGGTTCCGCGCCGTCCGCCTTCGAGGCCGCTTCGAGCCGCCGCAGGTTATCCATCGACCGCCCGTGGTTCTCGTCGGCCGGGTCGTCCTCCACTGCCACCACCACGGTGTCCGCGCTCACAAAGCGCGCGACATCGTCCACATGGCCGTGGGTGTCGTCGCCCACGCACCCCTCGCCCAGCCAGATCGTTTTCCGGACGCCCAGCCAGTCGGCGAAGATGCGCTCGTAGTCCGCCCGTCCGAGCCCCGGGTTGCGCACCTGAACGTGGCTCAGCAGCCACTCTTCGGTGACGAGCAGCAGCCCCTGGCCGTTGACCTCGAGCCCGCCGCCTTCGAGCACGATCCGCTCGCCGGTGTCCGGCCGGAGCGGTTCCACCCGGCCGAGGCCGGCGAGCCGGCCGATTGCGGCGCCGACTTCGACGTCATGCCGCCAGTTCGGGTACTTCGCCCAGCCGTTGAACGACCAGTGCACCAGGATCACCTCGCCGGCGTCGTTGAAGGCCGCCGTTGGCGCTGAGTCGCGCAGCCAGACGCGATCGGTCAGGACCTGGTGGAGCGTGACGCGGTCGGCCCGCACGCCGTGGGCGTCGAGCGCCAGGCGGGCGCCCTCGAGCACGTCGTGGTTATGGCAGAGAATTTCGACCGGTTCGTGCTCGGCGAGCTCGCGCGCAATCTCGGCGTACACCCAGGGGATGGCCGCGAGCTTGCCGGGCCAGTCGGGCTCGTGGTGCGGCCAGGCGATCCATGTCGCCCGGTGCGGTTCCCACTCGGCTGGCATTCGGAAGGGCATATCAAGTCACAAGTCACAAGTCACAAGTCGCAAGTCACAAGACTTGTGACTTCTTCACACGAGGGACCGTTTGAGGATGGGCCCGTATGCATCGATGCGGCGGTCGCGGAAGAACGGCCAGTTGCGCCGCATGCTTTCGATCAGGGCGGGGTCGCACTGCGCCGTCACGATCTGTTCGCCCTCGCCGGCTTCCGCCACGTATCGTCCGAACGGATCCGCGATGAAGGAGTGGCCGAAGAACGTGATGCCGGCGGTTCCCGGCTCGTCCTCATGGCCGACCCGGTTCGGCGCCGCGACGTACACGCCGTTGGCGATCGCGTGCGCGCGCTGAACGGTACGCCACGCCTCCACCTGCGCGCGCCCCCACTCGTCCATTTCGGAGGGATGCCAGCCGATGGCCGTGGGGTAGAAGAGCACCTGCGCCCCCATCAAGGCCGTGATGCGCGCCGCTTCGGGAAACCACTGGTCCCAGCAGATCAGCACGCCGATCGTCGCGTACCGCGTCTTCCACACCCTGAAGCCGCCGGCATCGCCCGGCGTGAAGTAGTACTTCTCGTGATAGAGCGGATCGTCCGGGATGTGCATCTTCCGGTACACGCCCAGCAGGCTCCCGTCGGCGTCGATGACGGCGGCGGAGTTGCGATAGACGCCGGCCGCCTGCCGCTCGAAGATCGGGACCACGATCACCACCGCCAGCTCGCGTGCCAGCGCCTGCATGGTTCCGGTCGTGGGGCCGGGGATCGGTTCGGCGAGATCGAAGCGGTCGGACTGCGGGGACTTGCAGAAGTAGAGCGAGTTGAACAGTTCCTTCAGGCAGATGATCTGCGCCCCGCGTCGCGCCGCGTCGCGCACGAGGCGCTCGGCGCGCCTGACGTTGCCGGCGATGTCGGCCTCGGCGTGGTCCTGAACGATGCCAATCGTAAACATCTGGCCCTATGCTAACGTTGGTGTTTCCGGTCTGCCACGGCTATTGTGCATGAAGACACCACCGCTGCGCGTCGCGCTTCTCGGCTTCGGCACCGTGGGCGGATCGGTCGCCCGCATTCTGGTCGAACGGCCCGAGCTCGGCGACCGCATTCAGCTCACGCACATCTTCAACCGCGGGGTCGCGCGCAAGCGCACCGACTGGGTGCCGGCGTCGGTCACCTGGACTGACAGCATCGACGACCTGTTCGCGAGCCGGCCGGACGCCGTCGTCGAGGTGGTCGGCGGCCTCGAGCCCGCGGGCCAGTGGGTGCGCCGCGCCCTCACGCAGGGCGCCGCCGTCGTCACCGCCAACAAGATGCTGCTCGCGGCGCATGCCCCCGAGCTGCTGCACCTGGCCGCGACGCACGGGACGCAGCTGCGGTTCGAGGCCGCGGTCGCCGGCGGTGTGCCGCTCATCCACGGCGTGCGCGAGGGGCTCGCCGGCGATCGCCTGCTGCGCGTGGCCGGCATCCTGAACGGCACGTCGAATTTCGTCCTCAGCACGATGGCCGGCGGCGACCAGCAGATGGGCGCCGTCCTGGACGAGGCGCGGCGCCTCGGCTACGCCGAAGCCGACCCGAGCGCCGATATCGACGGCGACGATGCCGGCGCCAAGCTCGTCGTGCTGGCGGGCATCGCGTTCCGGCGGCATCTCAGGCTCGCCGACATCCCGCGGCAGTCGATCAGGCCGATCGCGGCCGCCGACTTCCGCTACGCGCGCCGGCTCGGGTGCACCATCCGGCAGATTGCGATGGTCGAAACGAGCGGGGATCGCTTCCACGCGTGGGTCGGCCCGGCGCTCGTGCCGCGCAGCTCGCCCTTCGGGTTGAACGCGGGCGCCAACAACGTGGTGACGATCTCCGGCCACTACGGCGGCGAGAACAGCTTCAGCGGACCGGGTGCGGGCGGACCCGCCACGGCCGTGGCCGTGGTCTCCGACCTCATGTCACTGACCCAGCGCACCCAGGATCGCGGCGAGGAGTGGCCGGCGGGATCGGTGACGGCGCCGCCCGCGCGTCCGTATTACCTGCGCTTCGTCGTGCACGACCACCCCGGCATCCTGGCCGGGATTGCGGCGGCGCTGGCGAGGCAGGGCATCAACCTGGATGCCGTCCTGCAGGAGCCCGGCTACCCGAAGGACGCGCTGCCGTTCGTCATTACGGTCGAACCATGCGAGGCGGCGCAGCTCAAGGCAGCCCTCGACGAAATCGCGCGTTTCGAGTTCCACGCCGAGCCGCCGCTGTCGCTGCCGATGCTGTTCCACCCCGTCGCGTAGGCGTGCGCGACGGGGGCGCCGGTGTTGGGCGCAGGCAACGGTCGTGATATCTTTTTTGATTCGTGTCACTTAAGAGCACATCAGGCGGGACCAGCCCTCCGTACGCCGACATCACCGTGCCGGCGTCGGTGGCCAATCTCGGCGGCGGCTTCGATACGCTTGCCGTCGCTGTCCAGTTGTACCTTCGCCTTCGGATCGTCGATGTCAGGGAGGACGGAGGCGCGAAGCTCACCGTGGTCAAGAGCACGCCGCCCGTCCGGGGCAGAAACGCCATCGAGCGCGCCTACGAGGCGATTGCCCGCGCGACCGGCCTGCAGGCGCCGTCGGTGTCGGCGGAAGCCGACAGTGACATTCCAATGACGGCCGGCCTCGGCAGCAGCGCCGCCGCGGCGGTTGCCGGGTTGCGGCTGTTCGAACGCGTGACCGGGCCGCTGCCCGACGGCGTGCTGCTGTCGGTCGCGGCATCGCTCGAAGGCCACGCTGACAACGCGGCGGCCGCGCTGCACGGCGGCCTGACGTCAGTGGTCGAGCGCGAGGGGGAGGAGCCGATCGCCTTGCGGTGGCGCTGGCCCGAGGAGCTCCGGTTCGTCGTGGCGACACCGGCGGTGGGCTTGTCCACATTGAAGGCCCGTGCGGCACTTCCGGACATGCTGTCGCGGCAGGATGCCGTTTTCAACCTGCAGCGCGTGCTGGCGCTCGTGCATGCGCTTCACACCGGCGACTACGATCATTTGCGGGAGGCCGTGCGCGACCGGTGGCATCAGCGGACGCGCGCCGCGCTGGTGCCGCAGCTTGCCGACGTGCTGGCGCTCGAGGACCCGGCCATCCTGGCGTCGTGTCTGTCGGGCGCCGGACCGTCGGTTGCGCTCGTGGCGCAGCGCGACTTCGGACGGCTCGAGCAGCTGCTGCAATCGATCTACGAGCGCGCCAGGTGTCCGGTGACCGTCCGCACGCTCGCGGTCCATCAGGTGCCGGAGGTCGTCGAACACGGAGGCCGCACGCCTCCGCTGGCGGCCGCGCAGGGGAGAGCCCTATGAAATTCGTCGCCGGATTGACGTGCCATCTGTGCGGCGCGAGGTATCCGGCCGAGGCATCCTGGGTCTGCGCCGAGTGCCTGGGCCCGCTCGAAGTGTCGTATGACTACGCCGCGGTCCGCGGCGCCATCAGCCGCAGCCTGATCGAGTCGCGGCCGCGTTCGCTCTGGCGATACCTCGAGCTGCTGCCGGTCAGCGAGCCCCGCACCGGATTCGACTCCGGCTTCACGCCGCTCGTTCGCGCCACGCGCCTCGCGCGCGAGCTGGGCGTCGCCGAGCTGTACCTCAAGGACGACTCGGTCAACCATCCGACGTTCTCGTACAAGGACCGGGTCGTCTCGATTGCGGCGACGCGCGCGGTGGAGCTCGGCTTCCAGGTGTTCGGGTGTGCATCCACCGGCAATCTCGCCGGCAGCGTCGCCGCGCATGCGGCGCGGCTCGGCCTCGCGTGCTACGTCTTCATTCCGCACGATCTCGAGCCGGCCAAAGTCCTGGGCGCGGCCATCTACGGGCCGACAGTCGTGTCCGTCGAGGGGAACTACGACGATGTGAACCGGCTGTGCACCCAGATCGCCGACCGCTACGGCTGGGGATTCGCGAACATCAACCTGCGCGCCTACTACGCGGAAGGCGCCAAGACGATGGCCTTCGAGATTGCCGAGCAGCTCGGCTGGCGCTTTCCGGATCACGTGGTGTCGCCGGTGGCGGGCGGCACGCTGCTGCCGCGCATCTTCAAGGGCTTCCGCGAGCTGCGCGAGGTGGGTCTGGTGTCGGGCACGCTGCCGAAGATTCACGCGGCGCAGCCTGCGGGGTCGGCGCCGGTCATCCACGCGCTCGACGCGGGCCTCGAGTTTCCCGAACCGGTGAAGCCCGACACGATCGCCAAGTCGCTGGCGATCGGCAATCCTGCGGACGGGTTCCAGGTGGTGAAGGTGGTGAAGGAGACCGGCGGGGCAGGCGCGTCGGCCACTGACGAGGAGATTCTGGATGCGGTCGGGCTGCTGGCGCGGACCGAGGGGATTTTCACCGAACCGGCCGGCGGAACCACGCTGGCGGTGGCGCGAACGCTGATTCAGCGAGGCGTCATCAAACCGACCGAGTCGGTGGTCATATGCATCACCGGGAACGGCTACAAGACGGCCGAGGTGATGTTCGACCGGGTTGCCAGTCCCATCAGAATCGGGCGCAGCCTCGCGGAATTTGAGCGGGCGGTCGGCGCGCGGCTGCCGGCGCGGGCCGCAGGCGCGAGGGCGTAAGAAAGACGAATCAGGGCTTGGAACGTTTGACCATCCCGGCGGTTCGCTATAGAATTCAGGCCATCGTGTCGAACATGTGCGGTTGCGAGTGCGCCTGTTGTTGTACGGGGACTCAAGTCCCGGCGCTCTCGGTCCGCCGTGCGGGTAGCGAATAAGAAGACCCGATAACACGAAACAGATCGAAAGCCCGGGACCAAAAGTCCCGGGCTTTTTTGTTTTGGTGCCCATGTTTCCAGCCTTTCTGAATCTCGCGGCGCGACGGGTGGTCGTGGTTGGCGGCGGACCCGTGGCCGCCGGCAAGGTCGAGGCGCTTCTCGAGGCCGGCGCCGACGTGACGGTGGTCGCGCCGGACGTGGCGCCCGGGATCGAGCGGCCGGGTGTGACCGTGATCCGCCGGCCGTTCGACGAGGCGGATCTCGACGGCGCCTGGTGGGTGGTCGCGGCGGCGCCGGGCGACGTGAACCGGCGCGTGCGGGCCGCCGCCGACGCGCGACGGATTTTCGTCAACGCCGTGGACGACCCGCAGCACGCGACTGCCTATCTCGGTGGCGTCGTCCGGCGCGACGGCGTGACGGTGGCGATCTCGACCGACGGCCGCGCGCCGGCGCTCGCAGGGCTGCTGCGCGAGGCGCTCGACGCATGGCTGCCGCGGGACATCGATGAATGGCTGTCGGCCGCCGAGGCCGCCCGCCGGGACTGGAAGGCGCAGCACGTGCCGATGGAGCGCCGGCGTCCCCAGCTCCTCGAGACGCTGAACAGGTTGTATGCCGAACGCCGCTAGGGTGTCGCTCGTCGGCGCCGGGCCGGGCGATCCGGATCTCTGGACGGTGCGCGCGGTGCGCCGGCTCGAAGAGGCCGACCTGGTGCTGTACGACGCGCTCGTCGATGCCGACGCGCTGCGGCGCGTGACCAGGGCCCAGTGCTTCTGCGTGGGCAAGCGCGCGCGCCGCGACAGCGTGCCGCAGGAGACGATTCACCGGCTGATGATTCGAGCCGCAAAGCAGGGCAAGCGCGTCGTGCGGTTGAAGGGCGGCGATCCGTTCGTGTTCGGCCGCGGCGGCGAGGAAGCGCTGGCGCTGGCCGCGGCCGGTATCCCGTTCGAGGTCGTGCCGGGTGTCACGACTGCGGTGGCCGCGCCCGGGCTGGCGGGGATTCCCGTGACGCACCGGGGCCTGGCGTCCGGGTTTCTCGTGCTCGCCGGACATACGTCGGCGTCGGTGGACAACGTGCTCGCCTCGGTGCGGCCGAACAGCGTGTCGGTGGTGATGCTGATGGGCGTCGGGGCGCGGGGCGAGCTGGCGTCGCAGCTTGTGGCGCACGGCTGGTCGCCCGCGACGCCCGCCGCGATCGTCTGCGAGGCGTCCACGCCGCGTGAGTGGACGTGGACCGGGCGGCTCGACGGGTTGGGCGGCGCCGAATCGCCTGCCGGAGCGACCGGTGTGCTGGTGATTGGTGAAGTCGTACGGGTTCGGGACGCGCTGGCGGTCGCATCGCGGTCTGCCGCACGTGAGGACAGCGCCGTCGCGGACACCCCGGGCGCAGACAACGAGGTGAAGTATGGCCGTGTTTGATCAGGCGACCGCCGTCGGCCGCGATCGTCTCTCCTTTGCCGAGGAGCACGACATCGACGAGTTCGTCGACACGCTCGGCAAGTTCGAGCGGGGCGAGATCTCGGCCGAGGACTGGCGTAAGTTCCGTCTGGTGCGCGGCACCTACGGGCAGCGCCAGCCGGAAGCCGTGCACATGATGCGCGTGAAGATTCCGCAGGGCATCCTCACGTCCGCGCAGCTGCGTGCGCTGGCCGGCGTCGCCACCAGTTACTCGCGCGGCTTCGGCCACATCACCACGCGGCAGAACGTGCAGTTTCACTTCGTGCCTCTGGCCGACGTCGAGCCGGCCATGCGGACGCTGGCCGACACCGGGCTCACCACGCGCGAGGCCTGCGGCAACTCGGTGCGGAATATCACGGCGTGCCCGTATGCCGGCGTGGCCGAGGACGAAATCTTCGACGTGACGCCGTACGCCGAGGCGATGACCCGCTATTTCCTGCGCCATCCGCTGTCGGCGTCGCTGCCGCGCAAGTTCAAGATTGCCTTCGAAGGGTGCCCCGAGGATCACGCGGTGGCGGCCATTCACGACATCGGCTGGCGCGCCCGCATCGTCGACGGCCGGCGCGGCTTCCGGGTCACGGTCGGCGGCGGCACCGCGATTCTCGTCAACTCCGGGACGCTGCTCTACGACTTCCTTCCGGCGGACGAGATGCTCAACGTCGCGGAGGCGATCGTCCGCGTGTTCCACCGGCTGGGCGACCGGACGCACATGCAGCGGAACCGGATGAAGTTTCTCATCAGGTCGATCGGCTGGGACCAGTGGCGCGCCCGGTTCGACGAGGCGCTCGCCGGATTCCGCGCCGAAGGCGGCGCGACGCTGCCGTTTGCCACCGATGCGGCGCCCGTCGAGCAGGCGCCGGGCTGGGCGAAGCCGGCGCCGCCGACGCCGCAGATGGCCGCGGCGCTGGCGCAGACCGACGTCAGAGGTCCCGGCATCGTTCCGGGGAGCGTCCGGCTGCAGACGCTGCCCGACGCGTACGTCTGCTGGACGCAGCACAACGTTCGCCGCCAGCGGCAGGCGGGATACGTCTCGGTGACCGCGCGTCTGCCGCTCGGCGACTTCACCGCCGGGCAGGCCATGGTGCTCGCCGACCTCGCCGAGGCGTACGGCGACGGGACGGTGCGCCTCACAATCGAGCAGAACGTGGTGTTCCGGTGGGTGGCGGCAAAGGCGGTGCAGGGCCTGTACGACCGTCTGGATGCGGCCGGTCTGGCGGCGGGTGGCGCCGGCACGATCGCGGACGTGACAAGCTGCCCGGGCGCGGAGACGTGCCGGCTGGCCGTCACGCAGTCGCGCGGGCTCGGCCGTGTGCTCACGGAGTATCTGAGCGCCCATCCCGAGCTGGTGTTCGCGGTGCCGTCCGGCGACATCAAGATCAGCGGCTGCCCGAACGGCTGCGGGCAGCATCACATCGCCGCCATCGGCTTCCAGGGGAGCGTCCGCAAGGTGGCCGGCAAGGCCGTGCCCCAGTATTTCGTGCTGGTCGGCGGTGGCATCACCGACAGCGGCGCGCACTTCGGCACGGTCGTCTCGAAAATTCCGGTGAACCGGCTGACCGACGCGCTGGACCGGCTCGTGGGGCTCTACCGCGACCAGCGGCAGGGCGGCGAGTCACTCGGCGCATTCTTCCGGCGCGTGCCGCCGGCGGTGGCCACCGACGCGCTCCAGGACCTGGCCGTGGTCCGGGCCGAGGGACTGACGGCCGGCGATTACGTCGATCTCGGCGAAACCCGGACGTTCGCGCCCGAGGTGATGGACGGAGAGTGCGCGTCCTAGCCCGTCTCCGTTCCTTCCTATAATCGGTCTGTGGTCAAGTTCGAATCCCTGGATCCGGAGATCCGGGGTGTGCTCGGCAAGAAGGTCAGCGAGCTGGGCCTTCGCGTCGAGGGGTCGCCGGTGGAAGGCTACGTCCGGCAGCTCTACCAGGAACTCGAGCGCCGCGGCTTCCGAATCTTCCGGCCGGTCTGCTACCTCACCGACGAGTGGGGCTGTCCGGACCAGCAGCCGGTACTGGGCATCCCCTTCTACCTGGCCGATCCGAAGCTGCGGCGGCTCGAACGCGCCGTCGATACGCTCGAGACCGAGCGGCAGATCATGATGTACATGCGGCACGAGGCCGGGCACGTGTTCAACTACGCGTACCGCCTCTATACGACGCCCGAGTGGCGGCACCTGTTCGGCCCGTTCTTCCGCACGTACCGCGAGACCTACCGCCCGGTGCCGTTCAGCCGCAACTACGTGCGGCACATCGAGGGGTGGTACGCGCAGAAGCACCCGGACGAGGATTTTGCCGAGACGTTCGCCGTCTGGCTGACGCCGCGCAGCGCCTGGCGCCGCCGGTACAAGGGATGGCCCGCCATGCGGAAGCTGCGCTACGTCGAGCGCGTGGCGCGGGCCCTGGCGGACGTGGAGCCGATCGTCAAGACGGGCGACGTGGACATCACGCCGGCCGACATCGGCGTCACCGTGGAACAGTTCTACGAGCAGGCCGCCGAGGAGCGGCAGGCGCGCATCGACATTGCGCTCGACGCGCACCTGCCGGAGATCTTTCTGACGCGCAAGCGCAGGGAGTCCAGGCCCGCCGCCGATATCGTCGGCAAGCACCGCGCCGCGCTGGTGGAGAAGATCACCTACTGGACCGGCGCGCCGCGTCCGGTCGTCCGCGGATTGATCGACACGATCTCCAGGACGTGCGAGCGCATGAAACTGTGGGCGGAGGTCGGCGAGGAAGCGCGGTATCGGGTGGAGATGACGGCGCTCGCGACGACGCTCGCGATGAATTTTCTGACGCGCGGGCGCTTCGACACGTAGAATTGAACCGCAGATGGGCAAGTTGAAAGTCGTCGTGCTCTACGATCGCATGCTCGTTGACGAGAGCGAGGAGCCGGCATCGAGCGACAAGTCGCCCGTCGTCCGTACGCTCGACAAGAAGGAAGTCGAGGAGGAGGTCGCCGAGGCGCTCACGAAGCTGGGGCACGAGTCGGTGCTGTATGAGCTGGACGGCACGCAGAAGAGCCTGCTCGGACTCGCCCGTGTCGAGTGCGACGTCGTGTTCAACCTGGCGGAGTCGTTTGCCGACGACGACACGTCGGATTTCAAGATTGCGGCGTTCCTGGAGCTGCTCGGGAAGAACTACACGGGCGCCGCGAGCAACGGGTTGATGCTGGCGCAGGATAAGGCCGTGGCCAAGAAGATCTTCGCCTTCCACGGCATTCACACGCCGACGTTTGCCAAGTGCTTTCGCGGCCGGCTCGACTTTTCCCACGACCTGCAGTTTCCGGTCATCGTCAAGCCGTCGCGCGAGGACGGATCGATCGGCATCGAGTTCAGCGCGGTGGTCAACTCGATCCGCGAGCTGATGGAGCGGATGGACTGGCTCCACGCGAACTTCGACTCGCCGGTGCTGATCGAGGAATACATCGAGGGCCGCGAGATCTACGTCGGTGTCATCGGGAACGACAAGCCGGAGGCGCTGCCGGTCATCGAGCTGGATCTGTCGAAGCTGCCGGAGGGGACGCCGCGGATCGCCGCGGCGGAAGTCAAGTGGGGGAAGGGAACGCGCGCCTACCGCGACACCAAGTCGGCGATCGCGACCGACCTGCCGGACGAGACCGAGCAGCTCCTCCAGCAGACGGCGATTGCGGCGTTTCAGGCGGTGGAACTGCGCGACTACGGCCGCGTCGACATGCGCCTCCAGGCCGACGGCCGCGTTCACGTGATCGAAGTCAACCCGAACCCGTGGCTCGCCTCGCGCGCGGAGTTCGCAATGGCGGCGCGCAAGGCCGGCCGCACCTACACCCAGCTCATCGAAGAGATTCTGGAACTGGCCGTCGCGCGGGCGTGATGTTCGTAGTGTCCGGCTTCAGCCGGACCGGGGACGTCGGCCGGGTGCTGCGGACCCGGCGCATGGTTGCAGCGATCCATGTTGGTCATCTAAAATGACCAACATGGGTACGCGGACGAAGCGGACGCACCAGTACAACGTCGGCGAAGCCAAAGCGCGTCTGCCGCAGCTCGTGCGCGAAACGCTGGCCGGCGACGACGTCGTCATCGCGAAGGACAACAAGCCCCTTGTCAAGCTGGTGCCGGTATCTGGAGGCCAGCGAAAGCCCGGGACCGGTAAGGGGCTGATCCTGTACATGTCACCCGATTTTGACGCGCCACTCGAGGATTTCGAAGACTACATGTGATGGGGGTGCTGCTCGACACGCACGCGTTCCTCTGGTGGTTCCAGGACGATCGCCGGTTGTCGCAACCGGCCCGCGAGGCCATCGCGGACGCGACGGAAGGGTTTCTCAGCATCGCGAGTTGCTGGGAAATTGCCATCAAGGTGAGTCGCAGGAAGCTCACGCTCGCCAAGCCGATTGAGCGAGTGGTACCAGAGCAGCTCGGCCTGAACGGGTTTCAGCTGCTCCCGGTCGATCTCGACGATGTGGCTCGCGTGGCCGCGCTGCCGTTCCACCATCGGGACCCATTCGATCGCGTGCTCGCCGCGCAGGCCCTCAGCGACGAGCTCACGATCGTGTCGGCGGATCCGATCTTCAGAAAGTACGGGGTGAGACGGGTCTGGTAGTCGGCAGTGGGCAGTGGGCAGTGGGCAGTCTGGCGGAAGATTCCCTACGGCTTCATGTTCCAGAGATATAACGTCCGGGACAGGCCATCCGCGCTCGTGAAGACATCCACGACGTCCGGCTCCCAGTCGCCGATCGTGAAATTGTGCGACACCACACGGGCACCGGGCCGGAGCTGGCTCGCCAGGCGCGGACGCAGCTTCACGTTGAGCGCCGACACGAGGTACAGCGTGACCACGGTCGCCTCGGACACGTCCGTCTCGAGGGCATCCTGCACCCTGAAGGTCACGAGGCGCTCGACGCCGGCTGCCTTGGCGTTGGCCCGTGCCTCATCGATGCGTACGGGATCGATGTCGACGCCGACGCCGCGGGCGCCGAACCGGCGCGCCGCTGCGATGACGATGCGGCCGTCGCCGCAACCGAGGTCGTAGACGACATCCTGCGGGCCGGTCTGGGCGAGCCTCAGCATGCGGTCGACCACGTCCGGCGGTGTCGCGACAAACGGCGCCCGGGGCGCCTGGGCTGGAGCCAGGGAGGCTGCCAGAGCGGCGGCGAGGAGGACACTCGGCATCCAACCGATTCTATGAGGTCGGACCCGGTTCCAGGGGTCGGACCCGGGAACAGCTCGTCACCAGGGTCCGACCCCGGAACGGGACGTATCAACTTCCTGATACGAGACGACTCAACCCGTTGGAACAGCGTGCGCAGCGGTCCGCAAGTAACAGGTCTTCCGTGAGTTAACGCCTCAACCCAAGGCGTGCGGCCGTGCGGGCAACGGCCGTGCCGCCGGGTTGAACTGCTCAAAATGGCAGTTTTTTGGCCAAAAAACGTTGATCGTGCGGGATCTCTGCGGTATACTCACTGGTGCTGTTCCCGGCGGCGAGATCGCTCCCACCGAACTCTTCCTTCAGCGGGGGAAACGTGACATTCCAGGTCGGCGACAAGGTCATCTACCCGAATCATGGGCTCGGCATCGTCGAGCGAGTCGAAGAAAAGACCATTCTAGGCACGACGTGCGGCTTTTTCCATCTGCGGATCGTGTCAAACGACACGACCGTCCTTGTTCCCGTCGCCAACGTCGACAACGTGGGGCTGCGGAAGGCGATCACCGACGAGGAAGTCGAGCGGCTGTTTTCGCTCCTGGGTGACGGCCGGATCGACAACCATCAGAACTGGAAAGGCCGCTTCAAGGACAATTCGGACAAGATGCGGACCGGGTCGATCTACGACATGGCCGACGTGCTCAAGAGCCTGACGTTCCTGAGCAAGTCCAAGAGCCTCTCGTTCCGTGAAAAGCGGATGCTCGATCGCGCCCGGGCGCTCATCATCTCCGAGGTGTCCGAGGTCGTGCGTGAAAAGGCGCTGGAAATCGAGCAGCGGGTCGACCGGGCGCTCGAAAAGTGCTTCATGATGAAGGCGCGCAACATCGCGCGCGCGGCCGCGCGCGCCAAGATCGCCAAGCCCGTCAAGGCGTCGGTGATTGTCGCCCGCCGGACGGCCCGCGCGTCGTAGCGGCTCCGCCTTCTTCTTGCCTGGCCTTCTTCGCCCGCCCGGGGGCACGTCCCCCGGGCGAATTTTTTGTACAGTCATCCCTCGATGCACGAATCGGCCGCCGCCCTTCGCTCGGTCCTGACCTATCTCGTCATCCTCGCGTACATCGCCGTGGCGGGGCCGGTCGGGCTGCTCGTTGGCGCCGCGTTCCGGTGGAAGCGCGGCCTCTATGCGCTGGGGCACGCCGGCGTCTGGCTCGCGCTGGCGCTGGCCGGCATCCGGTTCCGGGTGGCGGGCCGGGACCATGTGCCGGCATCGGCGGTCGTCTTCTGCTCGAACCATGAAAGCAACGTGGACCCGCCGGTGCTGTTCCGCGCCCTCCATCCGTTCCTGCATGTGCTGTACAAGGCGGAACTCCACAAGTTCCCCATCATGGGCACCGTCTTCGATGCAGGCGGCTTCGTGCCCATCGATCGAGGCGACCGCGAAAAGGCCCTGGCGTCGATTGCCAGGGGCGCCGCATCGCTCGGGCGCGGCAATTCGTTTCTCATCTTCCCCGAGGGGACGCGCAGCCGTACGGGGCAGCTCCTGCCGTTCAAGAAAGGGGGCTTCATCATGGCCATCGAGGCGCAGGCGCCGATCGTGCCGGTCGCGGTGCAGGGTGGCCGCGCGTCCATGCGCAAGGGGAGCGCCGTGGTGCGCCCGGTCCGGGTGAGCGTGCGCATCGGGTCGCCCATCCCGACAGCCGGCCTGACTTCGGCGGACCGCGACGAGCTCATCGCGCGGGTGCGGGGGGAAGTGGAAAAGCTGCTGCAGGAAGGGTCGCTCTGGCCCTAGCCGCCGACGGCGAAGGTGAACGTCCACGGCTGCACGGGCGCGCCGTCAAACGTCCTGATACCTTCGAGGATCTCGACCTGCACCGTCCTGAACGACTCCGGCGGGCGGGTGAGCCGGATCTCGATGGCGCGCGTTGCCGCATCGTAGGAGAACGTGAAGGCGAGCGGCTCGGGCGGCCCGGGCGTCTGCCCGACGCCGGCGTACGCGACACGGATCCGGTCGGCGAGCGACGCGGGGTCCAGGCCCCGTGAAAACTGGACGCGCACGGGGCTCCCCGGCGACACCTGCGTCTCGCCGTCAGTGGGGGAGGAGAACACCACTTCGCCCGCCTCCGGCGGCGGCGCGGCCGCCGGCCCCGCGGCCGCGGCCGGCGCCGGTGGCGCCGGCGCC
>JACQZV010000079.1 GCA_016213695.1 Acidobacteriota bacterium
ATGCGTAAGGCAACAGGGCACAGCGTTCCTCGCGAGTCTTCAGTGTCATGAACGTAGTCGTCTCGTCGATGTACGGCTGGCCGGTCGTCGGACTGACCTGCAGACGTCCGGCGCCGTAGCCACCGGCGGCGAACTCACGCATCCGCACGTCGAGCGTCGGCCTCCATGCCCACCAGGCCAGTCCCGGGATCTCGACGTTGCCATCAGGTCCGCTGACTGCCTCGCGAGCGCCGTAGACGTGCTCGCTGCCGCCACTGACCGGATTGGGCGTGACCGTGTACCAGACCGCGAGAAACACCACCCCCTCGACCGGTTTCCCTGTCTCTGCGTCCACGTAGTGGTTGCGGAACGGCCCGCGCACGTCCTGGCCGCCGCAGCCGGATACCAGAACAGCGGTTACCGTCAGTGCCCCGATTGTCAGTTTCATGGCCGCTCCCTTCGAATCAGAACCGCCACAGACGCCAGCGCCCTTCCGCGTCGATCCGGAACCACACGGCATACGAGAAGAGCAGGCCGTCGCGCTCGGCCACCATCTCATACTGCGCGCCGCCGTAGCCGGCCTCCACCAGCGCAATCGCCGTGAACACCAGGTCCACATCCGCGAAGGCCTCCGCCGGCAGCGACGACAGGTAGTCGATCCACGCCGCACGGCGCTCCGCCGCGATGAACGCCGCGGCCGCCTCGACATTCCCGTCCCGGAGCGCGTCCTTGAAACCTTTCCAGACCGCCTGCAGACGGGACTCGAGCACCGCGCGGTCGTACACCTCGACGAGGCCCCGGCGGGTCAGCACCGATCCGTCCGGCGTCGTAATCCGCACCGTCGGCACGTACGCCCCGGCTACCGGATATGTTGCGTAGAACTCGTCGCCATCGAACGCCCCCTCGAACTCGGGCGTGCCGTCGCCGTCGACATCGATCGAGAGCGGTCCATCGCCACGTCCCTGCAGGCCGACGCGCACCGTCAACGGCGCGAGCCCGCCTGGCGGCCACACGTCGAGCACTTCTGCTGACGTGCCGTCGGAGGCCACGACGACGGAGACCGACGCTTCCGCCGTCGCTCCCGAGGCATCGGCGGCCACGACAGTCACACGTGTGAGTGCCGCATCGAGCGCGACGTCCATTGCGAACATGCCCCCCTCGGCGGGAACCGTCAGCCTGCCGCCGAGTCCGGGGGACAGCATCAGGCTGACCGCAACCTCGCCGGATCCAGCTTCGACCGTGCCACGAATCCAGGCAGAATTCGTTGTAATCACCGCGCCGTCCGCCGGTTCGAGGATACGGACGCGCAGCGACCGCACGGTAAATACCCGCACGGCCGGAGTCAGGCCGTTCTCGTTGCCGGCCAGGTCGCGCGCCCTGACGGCGAAGACATGCGTCCCGGGCGTCAGACTGCTCAGGACGATCGTCGTCGCCGGTGCAAACGGCGACCAGGCGCCCGCATCGAGCCGCCACGAGAAGTCCAGCATCGGCGAATACACATCTGTCCCCGTCACGATGAACGTCACCGTGGTGTCGGCGATCTCCCCGGTTGGACCGCTCGCGATCGCGGTGACCGGTGGCGTCCGGTCGACGACGATCAGCCGGTGCGCCGACCCCATGTTGCCGGCACGGTCCGTCGCGGTGACCGCCACCGTGTGTGGACCTTCGGCCAGCGGCGCACGGGCGTCGATGGCCGCCTCGCGCTCAATCGGTTCGTCTGGATGAGGGTTGTCGAAGCTCGCGACAATGGCAGCATCGAGTGCGACGTCGAGCCTGGCTACGCCGCTTCCATCGTCCTCCCCACGACCTCGAAGCAAGAGGCTGTCGCGCACGTGTACCTCAGGAGGCACATCATGAATTGTGGCAATGGGCGCGAGATTGTCATGCATGATCGTCCGCCGCGCGGGAGCCGACGTCAGGCCGAGACCGCCAACGGCGGTGGCCACGAAGGATACGTCCGTGTCGGCATTGAGCGCCAGCGGCACAAAGACCACGAAGGCGCCTGTCCCCGCGTCGGCGGCCGCTGAAGCCAGGGGATGCACGAAATCGCCGTCGGGAAACACGCGCACGAGGGCCCCCGGCACCGTCTCACCGGTCACCGCGAGCGGCGCCTGATTCGTGAAGGCCGGCGCCGTGACGGCCGGCGGCGACGGCGCGCGCAGCCGCAGGAGGCGCCCATGGTGCCCGCCCTCCACGACCAGAAGGTGACCCTCGGGCTCGAAGGCGATGCCCTGCGGCTTGCGAATGCCCGTCAGGACCGGCGCCGCCTGACCGGGCGTGATCCGTTTCAGGACGGCACCCTCCCGTTCATCGCGATCATCATCGGATCGGTTTGCCACGAACAGCGCTCCGAGCCGATCCACGGCAACGCCGGTGGGACGGTTGCCCCGGCCGCGCATGACGGCCGCCGGCGTGCCGCCCGCGCCATCAGCCCCGATCGGAACACGCACGATCCACGTATGGTCCGAGCCTCGATCCCGTGTTGTGTGTCTGAGCGCTGCGTACAGCGACCCGTCCAGCCACGCCAGCCCCTCGAGGCCCTGAAATCGGTCGGCCACCGTCCGCACGCCGCCCGCCGGCAGGACCTCAAGGATGCGCCTGCCGCTCCCCTGGCCGTCGTCGTCCTCTTCGTCAAGCCCAGCGCGGCCGCGTACTACCGGGACCTCCTGTTTCGCAGAGACATAGACCGCGCCGCCGGCCCCGACGATGATCCACCTCGGGCTCACGATGCCCGACGTCACCACTGCGAGCGAGCCCGAGAGACTGCGTTTCAGGATGCGCCTGCCGCGCTCTTCGGCGATCAGGAGTCCGCCATCGACGTCGAACGCGATGCCCGCGGGTCCCTCCAGCCCGTCGACCAGCACGCTGCGCGTGCCATCTCGTGCGATCTGCGTGATGGTGCCGGCCTTGCGGTCGGATACCACGATCGAGCCCTGGTCGTCGACGGCCACGCCGAACGGGTCGTCGAAGCCCTGCGCGAGCACGTCGACGGCGGCTAACTGGCTCGGTGATGACGCTGGGGTTGGCGACGCCGTACTCGTAAGGCACGCCGCGAGCGCCAGAACGAACAGGCGCGGGGAGATCGAAGAACCGTGGTCCTGCATGCTGCACGCCGGTGACAGCAACAGGGCTGCCCGCGCCAGCACACGGGGGGCGTGTGCTCAAGTTGATGAACGGCGGGCAGTTGCGCGCGGCCGGTCTCTCGCACGTTTACGGCTGCCTGGAACCGACAACCCCGGTTGCAAGCAGACGGCTGGGCGTACATGAAAAAAGGGCCGACCTGACGGTCGGCCCCAGTCATCCGGCTGTGACGCCGAGGGGTTACGAACCGCCCGCCTTGCGTGGCGTCGTGCTCTTGCGCGCCGCGCCGCGAGTCTGGCCGCCCGCCTGTCCCTTCGACCCGCCATCGTCCTTCCTGCCGCCGCGCATCCGCTGGGCCGCCGCCTTGAGGCGGTCGCCGACGCCCCTGGCCTTCGGCTTGGCCGCGTCCTTCTCCGCGGTCTGCTCGGCACTCTTGGGGTTATATTCGCTCCCCACGAGCTCGATCTGCGCGACTTCGGCGGCGTCCCCGCGCCGGATACCGACGCGCAGGATCCGCGTGTAGCCGCCGGGGCGCTCCGCGAACCGGGGCGCGATCGTGTCGAACAGCTTGGTGACGACTGCCCTGTCGGCCACCTCCGCCGCCACGAGCCGCCGCGCGTGGAGCGCCTTGCCGTTGGCATCCCCTGACGCCACGCCCCGTTTGGCCAGCGTAATCAGCCGCTCGACGAACGGGCGCAGTTCCTTGGCCTTCGGTATCGTGGTCTCGATCCGCTCGTGGCGCAGCAGCGCGGTCGCCTGGTTGCGCAGCAGCGCAATCCGGTGCTCGGTGACACGGCCGAGCTTCCGATGTGCGACGTTGTGTCTCATGACTACTCCTGGCGCGCCTGGGCCGGCTGGTCGACCCGCATCCCGAGGCTCAGCCCCATCCCGTGCAGGATCTCCTTGATTTCGTTCAGCGACTTCCGGCCGAAGTTCTTGGTCCGGAGCATTTCGGCTTCGGTCTTCTGCACCAGCTCGCGGATCGTCCGGATGTTCGCGTTCTTGAGGCAGTTGTACGACCGCACGGAGAGCTCGAGCTCCTCGACGCTCTTGTCGAGGTTCTCGTTGGTCATCACGTTGCGCTGCTGGTCCGCCTGCTCGGCCTGTGCCTCCTCATCGGCCTCCTCGATGTTGATGAAGATGTTCAGGTGGTCGCGAATCAGCTTGGCGGCCAGCGACACCGCGTCGCGCGCGGTGACGGAGCCGTTGGTCCACACGTCCACCGTCAGCTTGTCGTAATCGGTCGTCTGGCCGAGGCGCGCGGCTTCGACGAGGTAGTTCACCTTCTTGACCGGCGAGTGGACCGAGTCGATCGGGATCCAGCCGATGCCGAGATCCTCGTCGAAGTTCTTGTCGGCCGCCACGTAACCTCGGCCACGCTTCATCCGCAGCTCCATGCGGAGCTTGCCGTGGTCGGCCACGGTCGCGATATGCGCCTCGGGCTCGAGGATCTCGACGTCGGCGTCGCCGTCGATATCCTTGGCGCGGACGACGCCCGGCTTGTCGACACGGAGGTACAGCGTCTTGGTCGCGTCGGTGTGCAGCTTGATCGGAATCTGCTTGAGGTTGAGGATGATGTCGGTGGCATCCTCGACGACGCCCGGGATGGGCGAGAACTCGTGGAGCACACCGTCGATCTTCACGGCGGTGATCGCCGCCCCCTCAATCGACGACAGCAGCACGCGCCGCAGCGCGTTGCCGATGGTGGTGCCGAAGCCGCGTTCGAACGGCTGCGCGTAGAACCGGCCGAACCGGTCGGTGAGAGTGTCGCGCTCGAACTCGAGCCGTTTGGGACGCTGAAAACCTTTCCAGAGCATGGATCTGTCCTTTCTCGCCTACGGGCCGGCAGTCCCGGCCTCCGGACCTGCACGTGAGGTCCGCCAGCCTCCCGCCGCAGGTCCGTAAGCTGCGGGCTGGCGGATGCGATTGCTGCCGGGTCCGCTTCGCGGAACCCGGCCTACTTCGAGTACAACTCGACGATGAGCTGCTCCTGCACCGGCAGGTTGATCTGCTCGCGCGTCGGCACCGAGCCGACCTTTGCCGACATCGCCTCGGCATCGAGCTGCAGCCACTCGGGAACGCCGCGCCCCTTCACCTCCTCCATCGCGTGGAGGATGATCGGGTTCTTCCGGCTGCGCTCCCGCAGCGCGACGAGGTCGCCCGGCTTCAGGGAATACGACGGAATGTCCACCTTGCGGCCGTTCACAGTGAAGTGGCCGTGCCGCACCAGCTGGCGCGCCTGCGGCCGCGACGTCGCGAATCCCAGGCGGTACGCGACGTTGTCGAGGCGCCGCTCGAGCAACTGCAGCAGCGTTTCGCCGGTGATGCCGCGGGTGCGCTCGGCCTGCTCGAAGTAGCGCCGGAACTGCTCCTCGAGGACGCCGTAGATGCGCTTGACCTTCTGCTTCTCGCGGAGCTGCACGCCGTAGCCCACCAGCTTCGACTTGCGCGTCTTGCCGTGCTGCCCCGGTACGAAGTTGCGCTTCTCGATCCCGCACTTTTCGGTATAGCAGCGTTCGCCCTTGAGAAACAGCTTCATCCCCTCACGGCGGCAGAGGCGGCAGACGGGTCCAATGTATCTAGCCATGTGTCAGACTCTTCTCCGTTTCGTCGGGCGGCAGCCGTTGTGCGGGATCGGCGTGACGTCGCGGATCGACTTGACCTCGATGCCGATCGTCTGCAGCGCGCGGATGGCCGATTCGCGGCCCGAGCCGGGCCCCTTGACCCGCACCTCCGCCGACCGGAGGCCGTAGTTCTTGGCCGCGTTGCCGGCCGAGATCGCCGCCTGTGTCGCCGCGAACGGCGTGCCTTTGCGCGACCCCTTGAAGCCGATGCCGCCGGCGCTCGACCACGCGATGACGTGGCCCTCGACGTCGGTGATCGTGACGTGGGTGTTGTTGAACGACGCGTAGATGTGCACGTAGCCGTGGTGCACGACGCGCTTTTCGCCGCGTTTCTTGAACGTCTTGCGCGGCTTTCTGGCGCCCTCGGTCTTCTTCTCGGCGCCGCCAGGCGCCGCGGCTGGATCTGTCTTGGCCATCGCTTTATACCGTCTTCTTCTTGGCAATCGCGCCCTTGCGCGGGCCCTTGCGCGTCCGCGCGTTCGTGCGCGTCCGCTGCCCGTGCACCGGCAGGTTCCGGCGGTGCCGCAGGCCCCGATAGCAGCCGATCTCCATGAGCCGCTTGATGTTCATCGAGATCTCCTTGCGGAGATCGCCCTCGACGCCGCCCACCTCTTCGAGCACGCGGCTGATCTTCCGGACGTCGTCTTCGGAGAGATCCTTGACGCGCAGATCCGGACTCACGCCCGCCGCCGAGAGAATGTCGTTCGACCGCTTCCGGCCGATCCCGTAGATGTACGTGAGCCCGATCTCGACGCGCTTGGTCCGTGGAAGATCGATCCCGGCAATTCTCGCCATGGTCTACCCCTGCCTCTGCTTGTGCTTGGCGTTCGTGCAGATCACGCGGACCACGCCGCGGCGGCGCACCACCTTGCACTTGTCACATATCTTCTTGACCGACGCCCGTACCTTCATCGCTTACTCACAATCCTGCCGCGCGTCAGATCCCGCGCGGCCAACTCCACCACGACCCGATCGCCCACCAGCAGGCGAACGAAATTCCGCTCCGGGCCGCCGCCGACGTGCGCCGTGATCCGCTGGCGGCCGTCAATCGCCACCCGGTACAGACCGCTCGGCAGCTGCGCCTCGATGACACCGTCGACGGTCCGGACCGCACTAGTCACTCAGTGCCAGCAGGGCGCGCGCACGGGCCGCCTCGGCCTCGAGCAGCGTGAGGATCTCGGCGCCGTCGCCCGTGACCGCCACGGTATGCTCGAAGTGCGCCGACAAGCTGCCGTCGCGCGTCACCGCCGTCCACCCGTCGCCCAGCACTTTCACCGCCGCCTGGCCCGCATTCACCATCGGCTCGATCGCGAGCACCATGCCCTCGGACAGCCGCGGCCCCCGTCCGCCGGGGCCGTAGTTGGCAATCTGCGGCTCCTCGTGGAGCGCGGTGCCGACGCCGTGCCCCACAAACTCACGCACCACCGAAAAGCCGTGCGCCTCGACGTGCTGCTGCACCGCGCCGCCGATGTCCGAGACCCGGGCGCCCGGTCTGACGGCCTCGATGCCGTGAAACAGCGCCTCTTCGGTCACCCGCAACAGCGCGGCCGCCTGCTCCGACACGCGGCCCACGGGCACCGTCACCGCACAGTCGCCGTAGAAGCCGTCCAGCTTCGCGCCCATGTCGAGCGACAGCACGTCGCCCTCGACAAGCCGCCGTGCCGACGGGATCCCGTGCACCACCTGCTCGTTGATCGACGCGCACACCGTCGCCGGGTATCCGTGATACCCCTTGAACGCCGGCTCGGCCCCCGCCTGGCGGACCAGCGCTTCGGCGGACGCATCGATCTCCTTCGTCGTGACGCCCGGCCCCACCATCCGCCGCAGCTCGGCGAGAATGCGCGCCACGAGCTGGTTCACCCGCCGGAGCTTCTCGATCTCAGCCTTCGATCGGCAGACGATCATCGGGCGGCTACCCCTGCGCGCCGAGCGGCAGGCCGCTGCTCGCGCTCGTCGCGGCGGCCACCCCCGCCTCCAGCTCCCGTGCCACCCATTCCGGCGGCTGCGCGCCGTTCACCGCGCGGAACGTCGGCCGCCCGCGATAGTAGTCGACGAGCGGCCTGCTCTCCTGCGCATACACCCGCAGCCGCTCCCGCACGACGGCTTCATCGTCGTCTGCGCGGTGGACGAGGGCGCCCCCGCAGCGCCGGCATGTCACCGATGCATCTGTCGGATCGGCGTTCGTGCCGCAGGCCGCACAGATGCGCCGCGCCGCCAGCCGCACGACGAGCTCCTCCTCGGGCACCTCGATGTCGACCACGATGAGCGGCCCGGTGTCGCGATCGCACATGAGGCCGTCGAGCGCACGGCCCTGCAGCACGGTCCGTGGAAACCCGTCGAGGACGAAGCCGACGGTCGTGTCCGGACGGCCCAGCCGTTCGCGCACGATGCCAATCATCGTCTCGTCGTCGGCGAGCTCGCCTCGATCCATCTTCTCCTTCGCCAGCAGTGCCAGCGGCAGCTGCTGCCTGATCCCGTCACGCAGCATGTCGCCGGTGGAAATCTTCGGCAAGCCGTGATGCTCCGCGAATCGTTCGGCCTGCGTACCCTTGCCCGCCCCTGGCGGGCCCAGCACGATGAGGTTCAACGCCACGCCGGATGCCTACCCACGCCGCCCGCGAATCCGTGTCTTCTTCATGAACCCGTCGTAATGCCGCATGATGAGCTGCGATTCCACCTGGTTGACCGTATCCATCGCCACGCCCACCACGATCAGCAGCGACGTGCCCCCGAAATAAAAGGTGACGCCGGCTCCCTGGGTGAACCAGGCCGGCAGCACCGCGTCGAGGCGCTCGCCGATGAATGGAATCGGCGCCACGCGGAACCCGGTCAGCAGGAATTCCGGCAGCAGCGCAATGCACGCCAGGTACAGCGCGCCCACGAGGGTCAGGCGCCCGAGAATCGTGTCGATGTACTCCGCCGTTCGCTTGCCTGGCCGGATACCCGGAATGAACCCGCCGTACTTCCGCATGTTCTCGGCGACGTCGTCGGGGTTGAAGATGATCGCCGTGTAGAAGTAGCAGAAGAAGACGATGCCGAGCACGTAGAGCAGGTTGTAGAGCGGCATCCCGTACGCCAGCTGATCCGCCACGGCGCGCCCCCAGGAGCCGGCCTCGAACATCATCGCGATGGTGGCCGGAAACGCCAGAATCGACGAGGCGAAGATGACCGGAATCACGCCGCCCGTATTCACCTTCAGAGGAATGTGCGTGCTGGTGCCGCCGTACTGCCGCCGGCCGACCACACGCTTCGCGTACTGCACCGTGATGCGCCGGTGGCCGCGCTCCATGAAAATGATGGCGCCGACGACCACCACCATCATGACGAGGATGAAGGCGATCCGCAGCAGACTCAGCTGGCCCGTCCGCATCTGGTCGAGCGTCGTCAGCACGGCGGCAGGCAGCCGGTCCACGATGCCGGCAAAGATCAGGAGCGACATCCCGTTGCCGATCCCGCGCTCGGTGATTTGCTCGCCGAGCCACATGACGAACATGGTGCCGGTCGTCATCGTCAGCACGCACATGAAGCGGAAGCCCCAGCCCGGGTTGAAGACGAGCGGCAGCCCGCCGGCGATCTGTGTCTGCCGCTCCAGGAAGAAGGCGATCCCGAGCGACTGGACGATCGCCAGCGCGAGCGTCAGGTAGCGCGTGTACTGCGTAATCTTGCGGCGCCCGAGCTCGCCTTCCTTCGACAGCCGCTCGAGTGTGGGCCAGACGACCGTGAGGAGCTGCAGGATGATCGACGCGCTGATGTACGGCATCACGCCGAGCGCAAAGATCGTCATCTGCGCGAGGTTGTTGCCGGAGAACATGTTGTACAGCCCGAACATCGTGTTCCGGGTCTGCTCGGCGAGAATCGCCAGCGCCGCCGTGTTCACGCCGGGCGTCGGGACGACGCCGCCGATGCGGTACACGCCGATCAGCCCCAGCGTGAACAGCACGCGGTTGCGCAGGTCGGTGACGGCGAACAGGTTCTTGATCGGGTTGTCCATCGCGTTACGCCCCGGCGAGTACCTCCGCGGCGCCTCCGGCCGCGGCAATCTTCTCCGCCGCTTTGCCGCTGAACTTGTGCGCGCGCACCGTCAGCTTCTTGCTGATGTCGCCGCGGGCGAGCACCTTGATCCGCCGGTCGGTGCGCACGACGCCGCGCTCGCGCAGCAGTTCCGGCGTGATCACCGTCCCGGCCTCGAAGCGATCCGCCAGCGTGTCGAGATTGACCACCGCGTACTCTGTACGAAATTCGTTGTGGAACCCGCGCTTCGGCATCCGCCGGTGCAGCGGCATCTGGCCGCCCTCGAAGCCGCGCTTGAACTTGAACCCCGAGCGCGACTTGGCGCCCTTGTGGCCACGTCCCGCCTGGGTGCCGGTGCCGGACCCGTGCCCGCGCCCCACGCGCTTCTTCGAGAACGTCGATCGCGCCGGCGGTTTGAGATTACTGAGATCCATCGTGTGTCCCCTGCGCAGGTTGAAGTCCCCGCGACGCCGCCCTACTCGGCCACCTCGACGAGGTGGCGGATCTTGTGAATCATCCCGCGCACCGCGGGCGTATCCGGCAGCTCCACGGTGTGGCGGATCCGGCGCAGGCCCATCCCCTGAACCGTCTTCGCCTGCGTCTCGTTGAAGCCGATCGTGCTCTTGATCAGCGTGATGGTCAGACGCCTTACGGGCTTGCCCGCCGCGGTCTTCTTGGCCATCAGGCGCCCACCAGTTCCCCTTCTTCCTTGCCGCGGAACCGCGCCACCTGCGCCGGGTCCTTGAGCCCCATCAGCCCGGAAAAGGTGGCACGCACGACGTTGTGCGGATTCGCCGACCCGAGCGACTTGGTCAGCACGTTCTGAATGCCGGCCGACTCCACGACGGCGCGCACGGCGCCGCCCGCGATGAGGCCGGTGCCTTCCGGTGCCGGCTTCAGCAGCACGCTGCCGGAGCCGAACTTCCCGACCACCTGATGCGGGATCGTCGTCCCCCTGAGCGGCACGCGAATCAGGTTCTTCTTGGCGGCTTCGATGCCCTTCTTGATGGCCGACGGCACTTCCTTCGCCTTGCCGACTCCGAACCCCACCACGCCATGCGCGTCGCCCACGACGACCAGGGCGCTGAAGCTCAGGTTCTTGCCGCCCTTGACGACCTTCGTCACGCGGTTGATGGACACCACGGTGTCCTTGATGTCAAGCTGCGACGCGTCGATCTTCTCGCGCGTTCGGTTCATCATTGCCATTCGTGGACCATCCATTCGAAACACGCCGTGGGCCGCTCCGAAACATCCCTCAAAACTCCAGACCGGCTTCGCGCGCCGCGTCGGCCACCGCCTTGACGCGCCCGTGATACAGAAACCCGTTGCGATCGAACACGACCCGCTTCACGCCCTTGTCGAGCAACCGCGCGGCGATCGTCGTGCCGATGGCCTTGGCGCCGGCCACGTTGCCGCCCCTGGTCTGCTTGGCGAACGTGCCCTTGAGCGACGGCTCGACGCTCGACGCGGAGGCGATGGTGCGGCCCGTCATGTCGTCGACCACCTGCACGTAGATGTGAGCGACGCTGCGGTACACCGTGAGGCGCGGACGCGCGTCGGTGCCCCGCACGCGTTTGCGCAGCCGGTACTTGATCCGCTGGCGGCGATCCTCTTTGGTCTTGATCTTCATGCTCGATCCTGCCCCTACGCTCCCGTCTTGCCGACCTTCTTCTTGAGCACTTCGCCGGTGTACCGCACGCCCTTCTGCTTGTACGGATCGGGCTTCCGGAGCCGGCGGATGTTCGCGGCCACCTGGCCGACCATCTGCCGGTCGGCGCCCGTCACCGTGATGTGCGTCTGCTTCTCGATCGCGATGTCGATTCCGTTCGGAATGTCGAACACGACCGGATGCGAGTAGCCGAGCGCGAAGTGCACCTGCTTGCCCTTGACCTCGGCGCGGTACCCGATGCCGACGATGTCGAGCTCCTTCTTGAAGCCGTCGGTCACGCCCGCGACCGCGTTGGCAACGAGGCTGCGGGCCAGGCCGTGGAACTTCCCGAGCTCGGGGTCCTCGCGCTGCAGCCTCGCGACGAGGCTGCCGTCTTCCTGCGCGAACACGATGCCCGGCGGCAGCGCCTGCCGGAGCGTCCCCTTGGGCCCCTGCACTTCGACCGCCCCTGGCGCCACCCTGGCGGTCACGCCCTTCGGGATCGGAATCGGTTTCTTACCAATACGTGACATCGTTGAACCTTGTCAGCCCGGAGCCCGAAGCCCGAAGCCTTACCATACGTTGCACAGCACTTCGCCGCCGACACCGGCTTTGCGTGCGGCGCGGCCCGTCATGACACCCCGTGACGTCGTCAGGATGTTGGTGCCGAGACCGCCGAGCACCGCTGGCACCTCCTCGACGCCCAGGTAGACGCGGCGCCCCGGACGGCTGATGCGCTCGATCCCGCTGATGACCCGCTCGCCGCGCGGGCCGTACTTCAGAAACATGCGGATCATCTGTCTCGCCTGGCGCCCGGGCTTCTCCGACGGCTCCTCGACCAGGCTGAAGCCCTGGATGTAGCCCTCGTCCTGCAGAATCCGCGCAATCTCCACCTTGAGCCTGCTCGCCGGCACATCCACGCGCGTGTGCTTGCCCGACACCGCGTTGCGGATGCGCGTCAGCATGTCGGAAATCGGATCGGTCATAGTTCTCCTACCAGGAACTCTTCGTCACGCCGGTGACGTCGCCTTCGAGCGCGAGCCGCCGGAAGCAGAGCCGGCACAGGTTGAACTTGCGGATGAATCCGCGCGGCCGTCCGCACAGCTTGCAGCGGTGGCGGAGCCGAATCTTGAACTTCGGCGGCTTCAGTTCCTTGGCGATCTTTGCGGTCGTGGCCATTCTTCTTTATCCCTGCGTTGTCAGTTCGCTCTAAACGGCATCCCCATCAACTGCAGCAGCTTGCGCGCTTCCTCGTCGGTTCTGGCGGTCGTGACGACCGACACGTTCATGCCGCGTGCCTTGTCGGCCTTCATGTAGTCGATCTCGGGGAACATCAGCTGGTCGCGCAGCCCCAGCGTGTAGTTGCCGCGACCGTCGAAGCCCTTCGCCGACACGCCGCGGAAGTCGCGCACACGGGGCAGCGCGATGCTGATCAGCCGGTCGAGGAACTCGTACATCCGCTCGCCGCGGAGCGTGACCATCGCGCCGACCGGCATACCCTTGCGAAGTTTGAACTGTGCGATTGACTTGGTGGCGCGACGCACGACCGCCTTCTGGCCGGTGATACGGCCGATCTCGTCGGCGCCCGTGTCGGCCAGCTTCGCATTCTGCGTCGCCTCGCCGAGGCCCATGTTGATGACGATCTTCTCGACCTTGGGGATCGCCATCACGTTCCGATAGCCGAACTCCTTCTTGAGCGCGGGCACGACTTCCTTGACGTAATGCGCCTTGAGCCGGGTCATTTGTCGACGACTCCTTCGCACTTGCGGCAGAAAC
The DNA here is from genome assembly GCA_016213695.1 of Acidobacteriota bacterium. Classification (GTDB taxonomy): domain Bacteria; phylum Acidobacteriota; class Vicinamibacteria; order Vicinamibacterales; family UBA2999; genus DATCJA01. The sequence continues at coordinate 13,120 of JACQZV010000079.1, forward strand.
GGACTTTCCGCCCGTCGGTCAGCATCCGGTGGCCGACGCGCGTCATCTTCCCGCACTCGGGGCACACGAGCTGGACGTTGCTGGCGTGCAGCGCCGCCTCACGCTCGACGATCCCGCCCTTGACATTGCGCTGCGGGTTCGGCCGGGTGTGCCGCTTGATGATGTTCACGCCCTCGACGAGCAGCCGGTTCTCCACGGGCAGCACGCGGAGCACGCGCCCCCGCTTCCCGCGGTCCCTGCCCGCCGTGACGACCACGGTATCGTTCCGGCGAATCGGCGTTGCGAGCTTCGACATCGCCTACAACACCTCCGGCGCAAGCGAAATGATCTTCATGAACCGACGCTCGCGCAGTTCCCGCGCCACCGGACCGAACACACGCGTCCCGATCGGCTCGTGCTCGTCGTTGACGAGCACCGCGGCATTCCGATCGAACCGGATGTAACTGCCGTCGCGGCGGCGCTGCTCCTTGACGGTCCGCACGATGACCGCCTTGACGACCTGGCCCTTCTTCACCGTGCCGTCGGGCGTGGCTTCCTTCACCGAGGCCGTCACGATGTCGCCGAGCCGCGCGTAGCGGCCGGCGGATCCACCGATCGGATTGATCACCGCGATCTTGCGCGCCCCGGAATTGTCCGCGACGTCCAGAATCGAACGCATCTGAATCATGACGGCTCCTTAGACCTGCGGCGCCTTCGCGATGACCCGTGTCACGGCCCAGCGCTTCCGGCGGCTGAGCGGCCGCGACTCGGCGATGGCGACCGTGTCGCCCATCTTCGCCTCGTTGTTCTCGTTGTGGGCGACGAACGTCGACGTCTTGCGCTGGCTCTTGCCGTACAGGTCGTGGCGCACCTTGCGCTCGACGGCGACGACCACCGTCTTCTCCATCTTGTCGCTGACGACCGTGCCGGTCAGCTGTGACTTGACGCTCATGCCTGCTGTTCCTTTTCCCGCAGAATCGTCTTCATCCGCGCGAGGTCACGCCGGACCTGGCGGACCTTCGCGGGCGTCTCAAGCTGCCCCATCGACTTCTGAATCCTGAGGCGGAAGAGCTGGTCGTCGAGGTCGTGCACGCGGGCGCGCAGATCGTCGGCGGTCAGCTCGCGGATTTCTATCACCTTCATACCGCCGTCTCCTGCGAAAACCGCATCGCGAACTTGGTCTTGATCGGCAGCTTCGCCGCGGCCAGCTGCATCGCACGCCGCGCGTCCGTCTCGGTGACGCCTTCCATCTCGAACATGATCCGGCCCGGCCGGACGACGCACACCCACTGGTCCGGCGCGCCCTTCCCCTTGCCCATGCGCGTTTCCTGCGGCTTCTTCGTAATCGGCTTGTCGGGAAACACGCGCACCCAGATCTTGCCGCCGCGCTTGATGAAGCGGGTCATCGCCACGCGCGCCGCCTCGATCTGGCGATCGGTCAGCCAGCACGGCTCCATGGCCTTCAGCCCGTAGTCGCCGAACGAGACGTCGCTGCCGCGCCACGCCTTGCCGGCCATCCGTCCGCGCTGCTGCTTCCGGTACTTGACTTTCTTGGGCATCAACATCGTGTATGCCCTCCTAGGCGCGTGCCGCGGGCCGCCGTGGCGACCGATCGCGGTACTCCTCGTCGCGGCCGGTGCGCGGCACGAGCCGCTCGCCCTTATACAGCCACACCTTCACGCCGATCTGGCCGTACGTCGTGCTCGCTTCCGCGAACCCGTAATCGATGTCGGCCCGCAGCGTCTGGAGCGGCAGCTGCCCGTGCAGGTACCACTCCGACCGCGCGATCTCGGCGCCATTGAGCCGGCCCGACACGCGCACCTTGATGCCGCGCGCGCCGAAGCGCAGCGCCGATTCCACCGCCTTCCGCATCGCGCGCCGGAACGCGACGCGCTTCTCGAGCTGCACCGCGACCGATTCGGAGATGAGCTGCGCCTCGAGCTCGGGCTTCTGAATCTCCTGGATGTTGATGAAGACCTCGCGGCTGGTGCGCTTCTGGATCTCCTGCTTCAGCTTGTCGACCTCGGTCCCCTTGCGGCCGATGATGATGCCCGGCCGCGACGTGTAGATGTCGATCTTCAGCTTGTTCGCGGCGCGCTCGGTCTCGATCCGCGACACACCGGCATGCGAAAACCGCTTCTTCAGGTCCGCGCGCAGGGCGAGGTCCTCGTGCAGCAGCTTCGCGTAATCACGGTCCGAGTACCAGCGCGACCGCCACGTCTTGTTGAAGCCGAGCCGGAATCCGTACGGGTGAACCTTCTGGCCCACGTGTGTCTCCTGTCCTTTACGCCTGTGCGGCGGCGGCCTTCCGGGCCGTCGTCTTCTTCGTCGCGCCGGCGGCCGCGCCGGTCTCCCCGGCCACCCGGGCGATCTTCAGCGGGTGCTCCGCCACGCGCACGGTCAGGTGCGCGGTGCGCTTGGTCACGCGAAAGGCGCGGCCCATCGGCGCCGGGCGCACGCGCTTCATCGACGTACCCTGATTCGCGAAGCACGCCGCGACATACAGCCGCTCGACGTCGCCGCTGAATCCGTCCTTCTGCTGCGCGTTGGCCACGGCCGACCTGAGGACCTTGGCCAGCTCGCGCGCGATCGTCTTGGGCGTGAACTGCAGCGTCGCCAGCGCCTGGTTGACGTCCTTGCCCCGAATCAGCGCGCAGACGAGCCCTGCCTTCTGCGCCGAGGTGCGGATGCCGCGCGCGGTCGCCTGCGCCTCGATCATGACTTGGCTCCTGCGCCCGCACCCGCCGAGCCGCCGCCGCCGCCCGCCGGCGCGGCCGGTGCGGCCGCCGCAGCCGCCGCCGCCTTCTCGGTCTTGGTCGTGTGCCCCTTGAAACTGCGCGTCGGCGCAAACTCCCCGAGCTTGTGGCCCACCATGTTCTCCGTCAGGTACACCGGGATGAACTTCTTCCCGTTGTGCACGGCGAGAGTATGGCCCACCATCTCGGGAATCACCGTCGAGCGCCGCGACCAGGTCTTGACGACCTTCTTCTCGTTGACCCGGTTCAGCTGCTCCACTTTCTCGAGCAGCGGGGTGTCGACAAACGGGCCTTTCTTCAGCGATCTACTCATAACAACTCTGTCAGTCCGCAGTGGGCAGCGTGTAGTGAGCAGCGTTCCTGCACACCGCCGACTGCCGACTGCCCATTACTTCGTTCTCCGCTGGACGATAAAGCGGTCGGTATCCTTGCGGCGGCGCGTCTTGAACCCCTTGGTCGGCTGGCCCCACGGCGTGACCGGGTGCCGCCCGCCGGACGTCTTGCCCTCGCCGCCGCCCAGCGGATGATCCACCGGGTTCATCGCGACGCCGCGCACGTGCGGCCGCTTGCCGAGCCAGCGGCTCCGGCCCGCCTTGCCGATCGTCACATTCTCGTGGTCCAGATTACCGACCTGGCCGATTGTGGCGACGCACTCGATGTTGATCTTCCGGATCTCGCCGGACGGCATCTTGACGGAGGCGTATTCGCCTTCCCGCGCGATGAGCTGCACCGACGCGCCCGCGCCGCGCGCGATCTGCCCGCCCTTGCCCGGACGCAGTTCCACGTTGTGGATCTGCGTGCCGAGCGGGATGTTCTTGAGCGGCAGGCAGTTGCCGGGCAGGATGTCGACGTTGTCGCCGGCCACGATCGTGTCGCCCACCTTCAGGCCAAGCGGCTGCAGGATGTAGCGCTTCTCGCCGTCGGCATAGGTCACCAGCGCGATCCGCGCCGAGCGGTTCGGGTCGTACTCGACCGTCGCAATCTTGGCCGGGATGTCCTTCTTGTCGCGCTTGAAGTCGATCACGCGGTAGAGCCGCTTGTGTCCACCGCCGCGCCACCATGACGTCAACTCGCCGCGATTATTGCGGCCGCCCGATCGATGCAGTTTCTCGGTGAGCGGCCGGTACGGCTCGTTCGCCGACAGGTCGTCAAAGGTCTGCACGGTCCGGAACCGCGTGCCCGGCGATGTGGGGTTGTACTTGCGAATCGGCATGACTTGTTACGCTCCCTGCAGGAACTCGGGGAGCTTCTCCCCGTCCCGCAGCTTCACGTACGCCTTCTTCCAGTCGGGGCGCCGGCCGGCGTAGCGGCCCTGCCGCTTGACCTTGCCGTGCGCGACGGCGGTGCGGACGCTCTCGACCTTCGATCCGAGCAGCGTCTCGACCGCGCGTTTGATGTCGATCTTATTGGCGGCCTGCGCCACTTCGAACACCAGCGTCCGGCTTTCCTCGCGGATGGCGGTCGTCTTCTCGGTGATGACAGGGCGCCGGAGCACGTCTGTGACCTTCATGGCTTATCCGAGCGCCTCCTGGAGCTTCTCGAGCGCCGCGCGGGTCAGCACCACGCGCCGCGTATTCATCACGTCGCGCGCGTTCACCCGATTGCTCGGCAGGACGCGCACGCCTTCGATGTTGCGCACCGACAGCGCCAACGTCTCCTCGGGCTTCGTATCAACGAGCAGGGCCCTGCCGCTCACGCCGAGCCGCTTCAGCATGTCGGCGGCGGTCTTCGTCTTGATTTCACCGACGCTGAGGGCGTCAACGACGACCACCGCACCGTCGCGCAGTTTCTGGGCGAGCGCGGCGCGCAGCGCTCCCTGCTCCACCTTCTTCGGGAGCCGGTACTCGTAGCTGCGCGGCTGCGGCCCGAAGACCGTGCCCCCCTTCCGCCAGAGCGGGTTGCGGATCTCTCCCACGCGCGCGCGGCCGGTCCCCTTCTGGCGCCACGGCTTCTTGCCGCTGCCGCTCACCATCGCCCGCGTCTTCGTTGCGTGCGTGCCGCGCCGCTCGGCTGCGTTGGCGCGCACGACGGAGGCATGGATCAGATCCGTCTTGATTCGCCCGCCGAACACGTCTTCCCGCAACTCGAGCGAGCCGATCTTCTCGTTCTGCTGGTTGACGACATCAACCGTCATGGCTACTTCTTGCCCTTCTTCTTCACCGGCTCGACCTGCGCCACCTTGATCGCCTTGGCGGCAATCGCCTTCCGGATGACCACGACGCTGTTCGGCCCACCCGGCACCGCGCCTTCGACCAGCAGCAGGTTGTGCTCCGCGTCGACCTGCAGCACCCGGAGGTTGCGTACCGTCACCTGGCCGTCGCCCATGTGCCCCGCCATCCGCATCCCCTTGACGACGCGCGAGGGATACGACGAGGCGCCGATGGACCCGGGCGCACGGTGGAACATCGATCCGTGCGTCGCGCGACCGCCCGCGAAGTGGTGACGCTTGACGACGCCCTGGAAACCCTTCCCGCGGCTCGTGCCAATCACGTCCACGCGCTCGCCGTCGGCGAACATCGACACGTTGACCTGATCGCCCGCCTTCAGCGGATCGCCGCCCGGCTTCACGCTCACCTCACGGCGGATACGCACCGGCGGCACGCCAGCCTTCTTGAAGTGGCCCACGGTGGCCTTGTTCTCCCGGGTCGGCCGCGCATCGACGAACCCGAGTTGCACCGCCTCGTACCCGTCGCGATCGACGGTCTTCACCTGCGCGACGACGCACGGACCGGCCTTGAGCACCGTCGCCGGCTGCACGGTGCCGTCCTGGGCGAACAACTGCGTCATCCCGACCTTCTTACCGATGAGTCCTGTCACCATGTCAGTTCCAGTCGGCAGCCGGCAGTCGGCGGTCGGCAGTTCACTGCCCACTGCCCACTGCCCACCGCCCGCTACTTCCCGTGCTCCTTGCCGAACGCCTTGATCTCCACGTCGACGCCGGCCGGAAGATCGAGCTTCATCAGCGCGTCCACCGTCTGCGACGTCGGCTCGAAGATGTCGATGAGACGCTTGTGCGTCCGGATCTCGAACTGCTCGCGCGACTTCTTGTCCACGTGCGGAGAGCGCAGCACGGTCCACTTGTTCTTCGAGGTCGGCAGCGGAATCGGACCCGCCAGTTGCGCGCCGGTGCGCTTGGCGGTTTCCACGATCTCGCCGGTCGACTGGTCGAGAATCCGGGCGTCGTACGCCTTCAGCCGGATGCGAATCTTGTCTGACATCGCCATTGGTGAATCCTGTCAGTGCGCGGTCGGCAGCGGGCCGTGGGCAGGGTTCTTACTGCCGACTGCGCACTGTTCGCTGCCGACTACTCGATAATCTCAGTGATCGTGCCCGCGCCGACGGTGCGGCCGCCCTCGCGGATGGCGAAGCGGCTCCCCTTCTCAATCGCCACCGGCGTGATCAGCTCGCCCGTGATCGGCGTGTTGTCCCCCGGCATCAC
>JACQZV010000081.1 GCA_016213695.1 Acidobacteriota bacterium
CCGTGTCTGGTGGATCTGGTCCCAAGCGGCGCGCGCGGGAACCCATTGCGCTGCGCCCCGTCTACGCTGCCCCATTTCGGCAGGGCGACGACGGCAGATACGGTCTTGGCGAGCGTCGCGGTTAGGCCGTGGTGAATGTGAAGATCATCCCGAACGTGCCATTGGCCGCCTGCCATCCGGTACCCATCATGCCCGGGCCCCATTGACCGTTCATCATCGAGGTTGCGCCCATCATTCCGCCTGAGACGCTCTGGCCACCCATCATCGAGCCGGGTGACAGGTTGATCATGCGGCCGGCTGTGTCCTTCAAGCTCGGTGACAAGTGCACCACGTACTTCGTGGCGCCCTTCAACGACGCTTGCGGCATCAGTGTGAGCGTGGTGCGGTCGGCTGACCATGTGGCGGTGGCGGCAACTACGGCGCCTGTCACGCTCCCTTCGTGCAGGACCACGAGCATTTCCATGCCGTTCATCATCGCATGGCTGAAGCGTAGCACGACTGGAGCGTTGGGAGCGACCCCGGTCGTCGCGCTCGCGGGCTGAATGCTCGCCAGCGACGGCGCATTGACCGCGGAATCGGCGGGTCCGACGCCCGTGTCGGAACGAGTACAGGCCGCGAAGAAGAGCGCGGCGACGGGAAGCAGGGCGAGGAGGCGGGGGCGAACAGGCATCTGCGAACTCCGTTTATATGTTTATATAGTAGAACGGTAGTGTTTAGCCGATGAGTACGGTATCAGGGAATCACCGTCTCAGTGCAAGGAGTTGCCGGACTCTTATGGTATGGCGAACCTCTTCGGTGAGGCGGTCCCGGCGTAGCTCATCCGTGGTCGCAGCGATCGCCACCGTGTCTGGTGGATCTGGTCCCAAGCGGCGCGCGCGGGAACCCATTGCGCTGCGCCCCGTCTACGCTGCCCCATTTCGGCAGGGCGACGACGGCAGATACGGTCTTGGCGAGCGTCGCCCGCTTTTGCCTGTCAGCGATCGGCTTTCTGCGGAACGTTGACACGCACGGGCATTCAGGGTGGCGGCACTGCGTTCCCGAGCTATATTCCTGCCCGTGCGCCCCCCATTCCTGTCCCGACGGCTCGTAGCCGGTTGCCTGATCGCCATCGCCTCCATCGCTCATCCGGGTGAGGGGCTGGCGCATGGCGTGGCGCACCACCGTGAACACGCGCACGAGGCGGCGCATCCACCCGCCACCGAGCATGATCTCGAGTCGCTCGGGGTATCCAGCATCGATCACGAGCAGGACCACGCCCATGGGAACGTGGGCGACGCGAGTGTTCGCAGCCGGATCGACGTGCAGGCGACCGTGCCGGAAGTCGAACTGCCGCGCGTCGCGGTTCGCGATGTCGCAGTGGATCCGCCATCGGATCGAGTGCCTCGCACTCGCGGTGACCCCTCGACGGGACCACCGCCGCGCCTGAGGGCGCCCCCCACCAGCTGACCTGACGCCGACGGCTCCTTCATGGAGACGCCGGCCTTCGTCGCAGCCGTGGTCGCGTCCGACCACCGCGCGCTCAGGTAGCGCCTGGCCCCGCCGCCTCCATCGCGGCTGCGACGTGCAAGCTCCGTTCACTGTCCGCATCACACGAGTGCATCCCGCGCTCCTCCGTGCGGACCCACGGCAGGGTTCAGCGTTGTCACCATCCACGTTTCTGCAGCGACTCCTCGTGGTCGCCGCACTCTTGATTTCATTGGCTCCGAGCCTGCGCGCCCAGGAGAGGGAGCCGCTATCGCTCGCCGCTGCGCACGAGGCAGCGCGTCGGGTTCATCCGGGGCTGACCGCCGCGAAGGAAGCCGTCGTTGCCGCGGAAGCGCGCGAACGCCAGGCCGGCGCATTCCCGAACCCGACCGTCGCCTACAGCCGCGAGAAAACCTCTGGTGATGGTCAGGCGAACGGCCAGAACATCGCGTCCATCGGTCAGCCGATCGAGTTCGGGCTGCGCGGCGTGCGTCGTGACGTCGCGCGCGCCCGACGCGAGGCCGCCGAGGCTCAGCTGGCGCGCGCCGAATCGGACCTTCGTCATGATGTGACCGTCGCGTATGCCCGCGTGGTTGCGGCAGACCGGCGAGCACGCATCGCCGCACGGGCCGGTGCCGCCTTCACCGAAGCGCTGCGCGTGAGCGAGCAGCGCCTCGCCGCAGGCGATGTCGCGGGATACGCGCACCGACGGCTCCGACTGGAGGTGGCCCATGCCGCGACCGTCCGCGCCGAGGCGGTACTCGCGGCGCAGACCGCGCGCGTTGCGCTCTCGTCCCTCGTCACGGCGGCCGATGCGCCGACCAATGCCGCGGCGCTGACGCTGTCGGACACCTTGGTCGCGCGAAGCCCGGCGCCGGACGCCGACTCACTCGTTGCGCTGGCCGTGCGGACGCGAGCCGAATTGCGGGCACTCGTCCTCGACGCGCGGGCGGCTGGGGCCGAGGCGCGGCTCGCTGCACGTGAGCGAACGCCTGTCCCGGTTCTTTCGGCGGGTTTCAAGAACGAGCGCGTCAAGCAGCCGGGAACAAGCAACCTCACGCTCGGCGGATTCATCGCCGGCATCTCGCTGCCGCTGCCGGTCTTCGATCGGCGCAGCGGCGCCGTGGATGCCGCGAACGCCGAGACGCGACGACAGCTCGCGCTGGTCGCAGAGTACCGTCGGCGCGTCACTCGCGAGGTGCTCGAATCGCACCACGCGTACCGGGTCGCGCTGGAACAGGTTGCGCTCCTCGAGCCGGTGGTTGGCCCAGATGCGCACGCTGCGCTGGCGGCGGCTGACGTTGCCTACGCCGAAGGCGAAATCACGCTCGTCGAGTGGCTCGACGTCATGCGCTCCTATCGCGAGGCGGAAGCCACTCTCGCATCGCTTCAATCAGAAACGCTCATCCGACGTGCAGCGCTTGAGCGCGCCGTGGGAACTCCTCTCTCGCAGGTACCATGATGCCCCGACTTCACTCCCGCGCGGCTCTTGTGGCCGCAATCATCCTCGCCGCGTGCGGTGGGGACGACGCCGCCGAAGCACCAGGCACGGCCCAAGGCGCGCCGGCGGGCGACGCCATCACGCTCTGGACCGACTCGACGGAGCTCTTCATGGAGCATCCGGCGCTCGTGGTCGGCGACACCGTCGTGTTTGCGGCGCACCTTACCGACATCACAGACTTCGTTCCACTGACGGCTGGCCGCGTCACCTTCCGGTTTGTGCCGCGCGAGGGCGGCACACCCGTCGTGGTTGTGCAAGAGACGCCGCTGCGCCCTGGCATCTACGGGCCACGGCCACGCTTCACGACGCCGGGCGTGTACGATCTGACAATCATCGTGGCCAGCCCGCAAGCGAAGGACAGCATCAACGTTCCCGGCCTTCGCGTCTACGCGACGGCCGGGGAGGCGCCGCGCGAGGAGGCAGATGGCGGCGATGGCATCTCCTTCCTGAAAGAGCAGCAGTGGAAGACCCCGGGATTCCGCACGACGTTTGCCGATAGCGGGACGGTAGTGGCCACCATCGAGGCGACAGGCAGCATCATCCCGGCGGCCGGTCGACACGCGCAGGTGACGGCCCCGATCAGCGGCCTCGTGGATCCGAGCGGCGTCGCATCGTCGCCGGCTCCGGGAGAGTCGGTTGTGCGCGGGCAGGTGCTTGCCGAGATCACGCCTTCGCTCGGCGAGGGTGGAAGTGCGTATGCGGAGGCGCGTGCCCGGCTGCGGGAGACCGAGGCCGAGTACGCGCGTGCGCAGCGCCTTGTCGCCGCGGAGGCGGCGCCCCAGCGCCGGCTCCGCGATGCAGAGATCCGCCTGCAGGCCGCACGCGAGACGGTGGCCGGGTTCGGTGGCAGTGCCACCAACGGTGGCCGCCTAGCGATACAGTCGCCGATCCGCGGCGTCGTGGCCGCGCGCTCGATTACGCCGGGCAGTCGCGTGGAAGCGGGCGCGCCGCTGTTCAGTATCGTTGATCCGTCGGTCGTCTGGCTCACGGTGAACGTCCCCGCCGCCCAAGCTTCGCGCATCGGCGGCAGTTCCGGAGCCAGTTTCGCGCTCGAAGGTGACGAGCTGCGGTTCCA
>JACQZV010000010.1 GCA_016213695.1 Acidobacteriota bacterium
GGGGGGTGCCCGGGTTTTCCGCCGCCGCCGCCGTGCTCGAGCGCGCCGTTGAGGCGCGCGCCTTTCCCGCCGCCGTCGCCGAGGTCGGCGACGCCACGGGTCCGCGGTGGCGCGCTCCCTTCGGGCGTCTCACCTTCGACGACCACGCGCCGCCCGCCGCCGAGGACACGGTGTTTGACCTCGCATCGCTCACCAAAGTGCTGGCGACGACGCCTTTCGCCATGCTGCAGGCCGAGCGAGGTGTCATCAGCCTCGACGATGCCGTGCGCGATCACGTGCCGGCGTGGTCGTCGCCCGATCGCGCCGGCGTCACGGTGCGCGACCTGCTGTCCCACTGCTCGGGCCTGCCCGGCTGGCTGCCGTTGTTTCAGACGTGCCGGGGCCGCGCCGCGTTCGAGCACGCCATCTGCAGTCTGCCGCTCGAGTACGCGCCGGCGACCAGGGCGGTCTACAGCGACCTCGGCTTCATCCTGCTCGGAGTGCTCCTCGAAGGTGACAGCACGATCGAGGCGCGCTTCACCGCGCTGCGCGCGCAGATGGGTCTCGTCGAGGACTTGCAGTTCTTCCCGCCGCCCCAGTGGCGGGCGCGAACCGCGCCGACCGAAGTTGACCCGTGGCGAGGGCGGCTGCTCGCCGGCGAAGTGCACGACGAGAACGCGTCGGCGCTCGGCGGCGCCGCGGGGCACGCCGGCCTCTTCGGCACTGCCGCGGCCGTCGGCCAGTATGCGCGCCACCTGCTCCAGATCCTGGACGGCCGTCTCGGTGCGTTTCAACGCGCAACGCTGGAGGCGTTCATCGCTCGGAGGGAAGAGATTCCGGGCAGCTCACGCGCGCTCGGCTGGGACACGATGCTCCCCTTCTCTTCGTGCGGCACCCGCATGTCGACGCGCGCCTTCGGCCACACCGGCTTCACCGGCACCTCGCTCTGGCTCGATCCGGATCGCGGCGTCTACGCCGTGCTGCTCACCAACCGCGTCCACCCCACGCGCGCCAACCAGGCGATCACGCAGGTGCGCCCCGCGTTCCACGACGCCGTGTTTGATGCGTTCTGAGGCGGGTCCACCTCGCCTGGTGCGCGGCCGCTCGGCGGGACCCGCCCTGCACGTGCCGACCCGGCGTCACAGCCGCCCGCGCTGGCCGGGATTGAACGGCGTCGGAAATCCGTTCGGGCCGCCGAACGGGCTCCCCCGGTTCGGCCCGCCTGGAAACCCGCGGTTCGGATCAGGGAGCCCGCGACCTGGCCCGCCGCGGTTCATCCCGTCCGGCGGGAAGCCGCGGCCGCGCCCCGGCTCGCGCGGCTGGCCCGGCTGCTGCGCTCCGGGTTGTGCCCCGCGGCCGCCCCGTCCCGGCAGCCCGGCAGGTCCCTGCGCGCCGCCCGGCGCCCCCGGCTGGAGCGTCGCGGCGGTCGTCATGAACACCCACTCGTTGTAGTGATTTCGTCCGTTGAAGAGGCGGATCGATTCCGCCGTGCTGCGGCTGACGACGCCGATGATGGGGCCCGCGCCGATGGGCCCGGGCTGTCCGAGCACGCCGGTCGTCGGCGGCGCTGCGCCGCCGAGCGGCGTCAGCGGCTGAGTGGCCCGGCCTCCGGCTGTCGCCGGGGGAATCGAACCGGGAGACGCCCCGGGTGCACCAGGCGCTCCAGCGCGTCCTCCGCCGCGTCCAGCAGGCTGCCCAGGCTGCCCAGGCTGTCCGGGCGCGACCGGGGCGCCGCCAACGGGTGCCTGACCGAGATAGACGGGCTGGAAGTCGGTGTTGGTGATCGGGTCCTTGTACAGCTTCCGGATGTAGTGGCCGTCGCGGAGCAGGTTGAACGAGGTGGGAAAGCCGCCGGTGCGCCGCGAGAAGAGCTCGATAGCCTGCACGTACTGCTGTCCGCGGAAGAAGAGCTCGGCCTCGCGCTCACGCTGCGCCATGGTCCGCCATGTGGGGAGCGCGACGCTGAGCATGATGCCCATCACGGCCAGCGCCACCAGCAGCGCGGCCATCGCATAGCCGCCCTCGCCCGAGCCGCTCCGCGTCGTCACGGGAACTTGTCGACCAGAATCTCGGTCCGGCCGGTGGCCGTCCGGCCGTCCGCGGCCTTCACGGTCACCTTCACGGTGCGTTGCTTCTGCGTGGTGGTGGTCGTGTAGATATGCGCCGTCGTCTTCCCCGATGTCGTGGCGGACTCATCGTCGCCGAAGTCCCACTCGTAGGACTGGATGGTCGCGTCGCCGCTCCCTGTTTCGCCGCCTCCCGCCACAGTGGCGGTGAACTCCCCACGCTGGCCGGACACCGTGGCCGTGCCTGGTGTGCCCGCCGAGATCGTCACGTTGATCGGCGTCACCGCCGACTTCGGGGTGATGATCACGATCGTTGATGCGGACCCCGCTTCACCGTTGATGTCGGTCGCCTGCACGGTGGCCGTGTAGGCGACCGAGGTGGAGCCGGACGGTCCGGTATAGGTGTGCGTGATCGTGGCGTCGCCGGCCAGATTACCCAGCGCCTGCGACGTCCCGTCACCGAAATCGAGCGTCGAGGTGCGGAGCGTGCTGCTGCCGCTGACCTTCTTCGCGGTGAAGAGGACCGTGGCGGTGTTGTTGCTCACGGCGGCCTGCACGGCTGCGCAATTGCCGCTTCCCGACGCAGGGGTACAGGAAATCGAGACCAGGGGGCCGGATCGGAGATCCACGGTGACGGTGCTGCTCGTCTTGGTGCCGGCCGTCGCGGACACCGTGGCCTTCTGGGTGGTCGTGAGGCTCGTGCGCGCCTGTCCGTTTCCGTCGGTGGTCGCGGTCGTGCTGGCCAGCGCTCCCTGGTCGGTGTTGAACGAGACAAGAATTCCCTGCACGGCCTGGCCGTTCTCGCCGACGACGGTGGCCACGAGCTCGACCGTCCCGCCCTGCGGGCCGACGCTGCCGGGACTGGCCCGCAGCGTCACCGTGTTCACCGCGGCCGCGCCGATTGTGATGTCGAGCTGATTGGTGTTAGTGGTGCCACCGGACGCGGCGCCGGAAATGGCACGGACGTGCGCCACGCCCGAGTCGGTGCCGGCGAAGAAGGTGGACACGGCAATCCCGTTGCGCGTCTGCGACTCCACCGGATCGACGCGTCCGAGCGTCGTGCTGAACCGCACCGTCGTGCCGTTCTGCACCGGCGAGCCGGCCTCCTCCGTGACGACGGCCGTCACTTCCGTCGAGCCGCCGGGAGGCAGCAGCCGCGTGCCCGAGTTGAGGGAGATGGACGACTTGGTGGGCGCAAGCAGCTGCGATTTTTCGCAGCCGGCCACGGCGAGCGCGATCGCGGCGAGGGCCACCGTCAGTGCAAGCCGGGAACGAGACACGCCATTTCTCCTCATGCGCATTACCAGTCCGCGTACATCGTGCCGTCGAGAGCGGTGCGCTCGGACCCGCTCTTGACATCGAACACCCCCGGCTGCGCCGAGGGGTTGGCCGCATCGATCTCCGACATCGTCACCTGCCAGGTCGACGCCGAGTTGGTGAACGGATCGACCGGGAGCGCGCGCAGATACTTGTCGCTGACCAGCGAATCGAGCGCCGGCGGATACGTATTCTTGTCGGCGTAGTACTGGTCGATCGCGTCCCGCATCCGGAAGAGATCCTCCTTGAGCACCGCTTCTCTCGCCCGGGTCTGGCTGTTGGCGTGCGTGGCCAGCCCGATCCCGGCCAGGATCGTGATGAGCGCCATCACGATCAGCATCTCGATCAGGGTAAAGCCGGCACCCTCCGACCGTCGCACCATCGCACTCCGCACCGTTACCAGTCCGAGTACTTCGTGCCGTCGAGCGCGGTGCCGCCGTATTTCGTATATACGTCGAACACGTTCTGCCGGCCCCACGTCGTGGACGTCGGCGAGTCCTGATACGAGCGCAGCGCCCAGTCGGTGGAGTTGGTCATCGGGTCGATCGGCAGGCGCCGGAGAAACTTCAGCTTGCGGCCCGACGCATCGTTGGCGGCCGAAATACCCTGGACGAGGGTGTCGAGCTCGGGTGGATAGCCTTCGTTCTCGGGCTCGAGTTCGGTCGTCGGAATGCGTCCCTGGTCGACGGCGTTCTTGAACTGGTCGATCGCGGTCCGCATGTCGCGCAGCGCCCGCCGCAGTTCGGCTTCGCGCTGCCGCTGCGAGACGACCTGCGCGAGCGGCATGACCGCCGACGCCAGGATCATCAGAATCGTCGTGACGACGATCAGCTCGATGAAGGTGTAGCCCTTCTGGGTCATCGCACCGTCACCGCCTGGACGCCTCCGAACTGGAGGCCGACCGGTGTGCCGCGCGGTCCCGCTGCGCTCCCCGTGACGGAGAGATTGGCCGGACCGCCGCCGACCGCGTCGAACACGATGGCGCCGAGCAGTCCCGTGCCCGCCACGCCGGTCGGGTCGCCGGTACGGACGATCACGACATCGACCCGGCCGGTGGCCGCGTCCACCTGCTGGGTGAAGGTCGCCACGACGCCGCCCGTCCGCATGAAACTGCCTTCCTGAACCGCGCGCACACGCAGCGCGGCCGGGTTGAACGTGATGGTGAGCGTGACGCTCGATACCTGCGACGCCCCGGAAATCGACACGGGGACGGTGTACGGACCGGCGCCGACACGGAATTCCGGGCCGGGCGGCGACAGCAGGATCTGACCGCCGGCGGCGCCGGTCGGCGCCAGCGCCTGCGGCTGGGCCGGCGCGGCGGGGACGGTCGTCGTGCCCGGAATCTGGCCGCTGCCGGGCGGCACGATGGGCACGCCGCCGGCCCCTCCCGGTGCGACCGGCTGTCCGGCGGCAGGCGCCGGGGCGGGGGGCGGCGCGGCGGGCACGGCCGGTTCCGGCGGCTCGACGGGAACCGGCGCGGCAATCAGCGGCGGCGGCCCGCCCAGGCCGAGGCTCTGCTGCGAGCCGATGAAGATCGGACTGACGTCGCTGGCCGTCAGCTCCTGCGTGCGCACGATCCGGGGCGTGAGCAGCATGATGATGTCGGTCTGGCGGATCTCGTTGTCGTTGGCCGCCAGGATCGAGCGCAGCACCGGAATCTTGAGCAGGCCGGGAATGCCGCGCATCGACCGGCGCTCTTCCTCGCGCAGCAGGCCGGCCAGCAGGTTCGACTCGCCGTCGCGCAGCCGCAGGCGCGTCTGCACCCGGCGCGAGCCGAACGACGGCAGGTTCTGGCCCGCGATGTTGACGTCCTGCCCGCGCGTGCTGTTCTCGACGGTCATGTCCATGATGATGTCGCCCTCGATGGTGACGCGCGGCGTCATCTGGACGTTCACGCCGACGTCCTTGTAGTTGAAGGACGTGAGCGGATTGAAATTCGCGCCCCCCTGGGCCACCGGCGTGAACACGGTTGCCGGCACCGGAATCTGATCGCCGAGATTGAGCGTGATCTGCTGCCCTTCGGCGCCGCGCAGCTGCGGCTTCGCGATGAGGCGCGTCTCCGAATCCGTCTCCAGGAACCGCACGACCGCCGACGGCACCGACAGGTAGAAGTCCGCGGTCGAGATGCCGCGCGAGACGGTATTCAGGTTGAACGGTTGCGCCGTCAGCGTCCCGGCGTTGTCGCCGGTGCCGCGCGGGTCGGTTTCGGGTGAGAACGCCCCGTTGATCGCAAATCCGGACAGGTCAATCCCGAACTGCTTGGCCCGTGAGCGGTTGACCTCGAGGATCTGCACGTCGATGACGATCTCCGCCTTGGGATTGTCGTTCTGTTCGACGACCCGCTCGATGATCTGGACGATGTTCGCGCTGGCGCGGACCGTGATGGTGTTGTTCGTCTTGTTGGCGACGATCTGCGGCGCCACCGCCAGCGCCGGAATCCGGATCACACCGTTCAGGATCTGCGCCACCTCGGTCGCGTCGGCGTGCGAGATGAAGAACGTCCGGATGACCTGCTCCTCGTACAGCGCGCGCTTCTGCGCGTTGTCGGGAATGACCATGATGGTCCGTTCGTTGATCACCTTGTAGAAGAGCTGGTTGGCCGCGAGGATCTGGTTGAGCGCCTGCTCGAACGTGACGCCGCGCAACTGGATGGTATAGCTCCGGTCCGCGTAGTCGCGCTCGAACGTCACGTTGATGCCGGCCGACATGCCGAGGGAGTTCAGGATGTCGCGCAGGCTGGCGTTGTTGAACACCACGTCGATCGGCTCGCGCGACGCCGGGTTGAGCAGCGGCTCCGGCGACTGGCGCGCCGCCTGCCGGAGTTGCTGGATCGTGGTCGTGGGCCGGGCGGCCTCGGCCAGGTCCCGGAGCCGGCGCTCCATTTCAAGCACCTTGCCGGCGATCTGCCGGTTGGTCGGGTCGTACTCGCTGGCGCGGCGGTACTCGCGCAGCGCGTCCTCGA
>JACQZV010000011.1 GCA_016213695.1 Acidobacteriota bacterium
ACGCGGACATCGACCACGTAAGGCCCGGGCGGCGCCGGGGGCGGCGTCTGCGCCGCGACGCGGCCCGGCAGCAGCGCCGCCACTGCCAGCACCGTGGCCACACCGCCCAACGCCCGAAGCCCGAAGCCCACAGCCGAATGCCCTAATAGCTCTTCGCCGCCGCGGGGGCCTGCTGGCCGCGCGACTCCTGCACGATGCGGACGCCGGCACTGGCGCCAATCCGCGTCGCCCCGGCCGCCACCATGGCATTGAGCGCCTCCAGGTCCCGCACGCCGCCCGCCGCCTTCACACCCATCTCCTGCCCGACCACGCGCCGCATGAGCGCCACGTCATGGGCGGTGGCCCCGCCGGGACCGAAGCCGGTGGATGTCTTGACGAAGTCGGCGCCGGCCGCCTTCGCCAGCGTGCAGGCCGTGATCTTCTCGTCATCGGTGAGCAGCGCCGCCTCGATGATGACCTTGCTGAGCGCCCCCGACTCGCGGCAGGGCAGCGTGACCGCCTCGATGTCGCGCTCGACGAGCCGGAGGTCGCCCGACTTGAGCGCGCCGACGTTGATCACCATGTCGATCTCACAGGCGCCGTCGAAGATGGCGCGCCGCGTCTCGAAGTGCTTGGTGTCGGCGGTGGTCGCACCCAGGGGGAAGCCGACGACCGAGCAGACCCTGACCGCGCTCTCCCGCAGGAGCCGCGCGCACGTCGCCACCCAGGTGGGGTTCACGCAGACGCTGGCAAACTGATACTGCGCCGCCTCCCGGCAGAGCGCCTCGATCTCCACCCGCGTCGCGTCCGGCTTGAGCAGCGTGTGATCGATCATCGCCGCCACGCCACCGGCCGGCCCGCCGGTGGCATGCAGCCCGATGCGCGTGGCGCCGGCGTCGAGAATGCCCTGCAGGCGGTCCGGGCAGCACTCGTAGAGCACCGCATGGCAGAGACAGCGCGCGGGCGTGCCGCCACGCCCGGCGGCCGCCAGTTCCTCGACGATGATCTGGATGAGACGCTGGAGACCGGCCGCGTCCATCACAGCGGCGACCGGCGTTCGAGGGCGCGAATCTTGGCGAGCCGGCGGATGTACCGCGGCTCGCGCATCGGCGTTCCGACAAACGTGTCGACGATCGACAGCGCGTCGGCTTCGGTCACGAGCGTGGACCCGAGCGCCAGCACGTTGGCGCCGTTGTGCTCGCGGGCGTACCGGGCGAGCGTGACACTGCTGCACATCGCCGCCCGCACGCCCGCGATCTTGTTCGCGGCAATCGTCGAGCCGAGGCCTGCCCCGTCGATCGCGATCCCGGCGTCGGCTTCACCGCGGCCGACCTGCACCGCCACGGCGGCCGCGGTGTCGGGATAATCCACCGGATCGCTCGTGTCGGTCCCGAGGTCGTGCACCGCCAGCCCCCGGCGCCGCAGGTGATCGCGGATGGCGCGCTTGAGCGCCACCGACGTGTGGTCGCCACCAATTGCCACCGTGCGGATCTCGGCGGGAGGCGCCAGCACCTCCGCATCGACGTCGGCGCCCTCGCGCACGAGCGCAACCCGGCGCGCCTTCAGCGTGTCGAGCGCCAGCGGCGTCACATGCCCTCCCGCAACCAGCGCGACCGTGCTGCCGTAGTCGAGCACGCGGGCGTCGGCCTCGGTAATCATCTGGAAGCGTTTCATCGCGTGCGACGGCTATGTTACTCTCGCGTGCGACGGCACCTCAACGGGCCACGGAGCCACAGAGTCACGGAGTGCACGTCCTGATTCTCCGTGTTTCCGTGACTCCGCGGCCTGTTTCAGCATGCATATCTTGATTCCGGCAGACGACATCCAGCGCCGCGTCCGCGAGATGGCAGCGGAGATCGAGCGCGACCATCCCGACGGCGTGCATATGATTGCCGTACTGAAGGGCGCCTTCGTCTTCCTCTCCGACCTCGCCCGTGCGATGCCAGGCCGCTGCTCGCTCGACTTCATGGCCGTCTCGAGCTACGGCACCAGCACGCGGTCGTCGGGCCAGGTGCAGCTGCTCAAGGACCTGGACAGCGGCCTCGAGGGGCGCGACGTCGTCATCGTCGAGGACATCGTCGACACCGGCCTGACGCTCGCCTATATGCAGCAGATCCTGCGCGCGCGGTCGCCGCGGCACCTGCGGACGGCGTGCCTCCTCAGCAAGCCGTCGCGGCGCCAGGTGGACGTCGCCGTCGACTACACGGGGTTTGAAATCGAGGATCAGTTCGTCGTGGGCTACGGGCTGGACTACGCCGAGCAGTATCGCAATCTCCCCCACATCGCCGTACTGGACTAGTTCCCGACCGCGGCGCGGACGCTGACCGCCCACGCGCGCGCCTCGGCGAGCACGACCGACTCGTCGAGCGTCAGCACCTTCCGATCGCGCATCAGCACCTTCCCGTTGACGACCGTCGTCCGCACATCGTCACCGTGCGGAGTGTAGACGAGGTGCGTGACCGGGTCGTACATCGGCGTCTGGCGCGCAGCACTCATCGAGACGACGATGACGTCGGCGCGCTTGCCGGCCTCGAGCGAACCGATCTGCGATGCCAGGCCCAGCGCCCGCGCGCCGCCCATCGTCGCCATCGCGAGCGCCGTCCGCGCGCTCACGGCCCGCGGGTCACGCGTCTGCAGCTTCTGCAGGAGTGAGGCCACGCGCATCGCCTCGAACATGTCCAGGTCGTTGTTGCTCGCGGCGCCGTCGGTGCCGAGGCCGAGCGCCACGCCCGCCTTCAGGTACGCCGGCACCGGGGCGGTGCCGCTGGCGAGCTTCATGTTGCTCTCCGGGTTGTGCGACACGCCGACGCCGCGCGCGCGCAGCAGGCCCGCCTCGGCCTCCGTCACCCAGACGCCGTGGGCCGCCAGCACCCCGGGTCCGAGAAAGCCCAATCGGTCCAGATACTCCACCGGAGAGGCCTGAAACCGCTCCCGCGCGATCGCGACCTCGTCCTGCGTTTCCGCCAGATGAATGAGCGTCGGCACGCCGTACCGCCGCGAGAGATCCCGAGACGCCCTGAGGGTGGATTCGTCGTTCGTGTAAATGGCGTGCGGCGCGACCGCGGGAGTGATGAGCGCGTCGCCCTTGAACGCCTTAATGAACGCCTCGGCGCGCACGAGCGCGTCGCCCGGCGTCTTTGCGTCGGCCACGGGAAACTGGATCACCGTCTGCCCGAGGACGCCGCGGAGCCCCGCCGCGCGTGTCTCCCGCGCGATCTCCTCCTCGAAGTAATACATGTCGGCGTAGGTCGTCGTGCCCGACTGAATCATCTCGAGCGCGGCCAGGCGCGTGCCGGCGCGCACGAACTCTGGCGACACGGTCTTGGCTTCGGCAGGAAAGATGTACTTCGTGAGCCAGTCCATCAGGGCGAGGTCGTCGGCGAGCCCCCGGTACAGCACCATCGGCGCGTGCGTGTGGGTGTTGATCAACCCGGGCATGACCACCTGCCCGGCGGCGTCGATGACCTGCGCGCCCCGGAACCGCCGCTGAATGTCCTCCGCCGCCCCGACCGCCACGATATCGGCGCCGGCGATCGCCACGGCGCCGTTCGGGATGATCTGCCCGCCCGCGTTCATGGTCACGACGGTGCCGTTGGTGATCACCAGGGAGGCCCGCCCCGGCCCGATCTGCATCGACACGACCGCCAGAGTCACCGCCACCACCAGCACAGCCGCAAGCCCCGTCACACGTGGCGTCATGCCGGCATTCTACCGCCCGGCACGCCGCGCCCTCGCGCCGTCGCGCCGTTATGATTAAGGGCGTGCCGGTTCACCTCGTCAACCATCCCCTGGTGCAGGACGCCCTCATGGAGCTGCGCGACGTGCGGACCAGGCCGCCGGCGTTTCGCGACGCGGCCAACCGCATCAGCGTGCTGCTCGCCGCCGAGGCTCTGCGCGATGTGCCTGCCACCGACGGCACCGTGGCGACGCCGCTTGGCCCGGCCCGGGGACGCGTCATTCACGGGGACGTGGTCGTCGTCCCGGTGCTGCGCGCGGGGCTGGGCATGCTGGACGCGGTGCTCGAGCTGCTGCCCGCCGCGCGCGTAGGCCACATCGGCCTGCAACGCGACGAAGCAACCGCCATCGCGTCGAAATACTACTCGAAGCTCCCGCCGGATCTCTCCGGCAGCTACGTGCTGGTGATCGACCCGATGCTGGCCACCGGCGGCAGCGCGGCCGCCGCGATCGATCTGATCAAGACCGCCGGGGCGAGGATGATTCGAATGATCTGCATCGTGGCGGCGCCGGAAGGCGTCGCGCTCGTTGAACGCCGCCACCCTGACGTACCCGTCTACACGCCCGTCGTGGACGACCACCTCAACGCGCACAAGTACATCGTCCCGGGGCTCGGGGACTTCGGCGACCGGCTCTACGGCACGGAATGATGCTAGACTGACCGCTAACGGGCGCGTGGCTCAGCGGTAGAGCATCCGATTCACACGCGGGGGGTCGATGGTTCGATTCCATCCGCGCCCACCAACCCTCCCTTCGTTCGGCGTGATCGGTCGCGGCTGTTCTCAGGCGCGCGGTTCCACCCGCGCCCTCGCTCGTGACAATCCATCGGCGCGGATAGCACCGACAAAAAGACAAAGGGCAGCTCCGGCGAGCTGCCCTTTGTTGTTTCCGCCGACGGTCCGGCCCCTAGAACAGGAACCGGGCCCCCAGCTGCACCTGCCGCGGGTACCCGATGCTCGGCATGTACCCGTTCGGCTGCCGGAACAATGAACTGCGCCCGTTGCCATTGTACGCGTTGCCGAAGTTCACCGTGTTGAACAGGTTGAAGAATTCGACGAAGATGCCGAGCTTCCTCTCCCCTGCCCCGATGAACTTCGTCGTGCGCATGTCGAAGACGAAGGTCTGGTCTCCGCGCGCCGTGTTGATCGACACCTGCTTGGCCGTCTTCGGATCGACCCAGCGATCGTTGTTGGTGCCGTCCGCGTTCAGATCGGATCCCGCGGTCAGGTTGTAGGCCCTCGCGCTCGCCCACTGCACGACGGGCGACAGCTGAACGCCAAACGGCGCCTCGATCACACCCGTGAACACGAACCGATGCCGTTCGTCAGGCCCGTTCGGTCCCCATTCGCTGTCGGCAAACGGCTTGTCCCAGTCCTGCGCCAGGGCGGCGCCGGAACGGTTCCCCGTTGAGCCACCGTACGAGTAGCTGCCCGCCAGGGTGTAGTGCGCCTGCACGGTCATCCGCGGCATCCGGCGGCGGAACAGGACCGTCAGCGCGTCGTACCGTGACTCATTGATCCCCGCCAGAATCCGCACGTCGGAGAGGTAATTGGCGGCGCCAAACACCCGCTGGAAATCATCCGCCAGCCGGCGCCGGCCACCGAGGATCGGGTTGATGTTCGTGATGCGCTTTTCCTTCCGCCCCTCGACGTGCGTGAAGTCGACGGCGACCGTCGTGTTCGCCGCCAGTTCGTGCGCGTAACCGACGTGCGCCTGATGGGTCCTCGGATCGACCATATTGACGTCGATCCACTGCCCCTGGGAGCCGAGCGGCAGCCGGTTGCCCTCGGTCGGCTGCGGCGGCAGCGGGTCGATGCCGAGGCGGTACGTGGCCAGCTGCCCGACGCCGATCGCGGTATTGGTCAGCGTGGCGAGGGCGTTGAGCGGCCGCCGCGCCTGTGACGTGATGTCGCCCGCGGCCGCGGCCGTGTTGTACTGGTCGAAGTACAGGCCGTAGCCGCCGCGCAGCACGCGCCGGCCATCGCCCCGCAGATCGTACGCAAATCCCACGCGCGGCGAGACGTCCGTTTTCGGCGTCTTGGGATATCCGCCGAAAGGACTGCCGATCGCCTCGAGCGCCTGCCGCGTCGCGTTGATCGAGAAGTTCTTTTCGTCCATCAGGTTGAGATCGACGTCGTAGCGCACGCCAAGGTTGAGCGTCAGCTGCGGCGTGGCACGCCAGTCATCCTGGAACCAGCCCGACAGCTGCCGGACGTCGTTGAGCGTATCCGCCCAGTAGCCATTGCCGTTCAGCGCGCCGCCGTTGCCCTGCTGCCACTGACGGACGATCCCCGGCGTGCGGAAGCCCTGCGGATAGCGTCCGTTGCTGTTGTTGGCAATGACCGACGGGTCGTCGAAGAACGTGAGCGTGGCGTAGTGCTCGTTGCCGTTCAGGATGCCCAGGTGGCGCAGGTAATTGAAATTGAACCCGGTCTTGATCGAGTGATTGCCCTGCAGCAGGGACACGTCGTCCTTGATCTGGAAGACATACCGGTCGGCGAGCGTGCCGGCGTCGCCGCCGGCTCCCGTCGTGACCGACGGAAAGGACAACCGCGGTGCGAAGATGTTCACCTTCGGAAAGTCCCGCGTGTAGTGCTCGCCGGTCGCCCGGCTCCACACGTCGGCGAGATAATCGATGTGGTTGACCTGGCCGGTAATCTGGTTCAGCCCCGAGTTCCCGAGCACCCAGCTGTGCTGCCCGACGGCGCTGTACGCCTTGATGGTGAAGTCGTCTGGTTGACCATCGTCGTTGTTATTGGTCCAGGTCACCGAATCGCGTCCTTCGTCCTGACCGGAATAGCGGAACATCAACGAGTGCGTGTTGTTGAGCTGCGCGGTTCCCTTGGCCGAATACGTCAGCAGGCGGCCCGGCTGTTCGCCGATCTTCGGATGGCTGGGATTGACCATGCCGGACGGGACCTGTCCGGCACTCGTCGCGCGGACCAGAACGTCGAGCTCGTTGTACAGCCGTTCGGGCACGAAGATTCCCTTCTCCTCCAGCTGCTGTTCGAGCGCGCCGAAAAAGAACATGCGGTTCTGGACGATGGGGCCGCCAATCGATCCGCCGAACTGCTGCCGGCTGAACGGCGCCTTCTCGCCCTTGGCTTCCTGCGTGAAGAAATCCTTCGAGGTCAGCTTCCGGTCGCGCTCGTAGCCGAAGGCCGATCCGTGTAAGACGTTCGTTCCCGACTTGGTCACGAGCGTCACCGCCGCGCCGCCAGTGCGGCCGTCCACCGCGGTGAACTGGCTCGACGCGAGCTGGAACTGCTCCAGGCTCTCGGTCGTGAACGTGAGTAGCGGGCCGCTGTAGTGATTGTCGCGGTTGTCGGCGCCGTCCACGTTCATCGCCACGTTGCCGCCGAGCGATCCCCCGTAGGACACCGTGCCGACGTTCTCCTTGGTGCGGTGCAGAGGCGCCACCGGCGATGCGCCGGGCAGCAGTTCCAGCATGCCGCTGATCGTGCGCGTGATCATCGGCAGGTTCTGGACCTCGGTCGTCTCAATCGTATTGGCGACCTTCGACTGCGTCGTCTCGATGAGGGGCGCCTGCCCGGTGACCGTCAGCGTCTCCTGGAGACCGGCCAGCGCCAGCTTGAAGTCCACCGTGATGGTCGCGTTCACGTCGAGTCTCACGTTCGCCCGTCTGCCGGCCGCAAAGCCGGCCAGATCGGTCACGATCTCGTAAGTGCCAGGCTCGAGCCCGGGGATCGAGTACAGGCCTTCCGCATTGGTGACCGTTGTCCGCATGACGCCGGTGCTGACGTTGGTCGCAGTGACGGTGACGCCGGGAAGTACCGCATCACCCTGGTCGAGAATGCGACCGTTGAACGTGCTCGTCGCCTGGGCAAACACCGGAGCCGCGGCCATCACGCACAGCATGACAACACACAGCCCACGCCAGACGCTCCTCGTGGGAACCCTCCGCATCAGACCCTCCTTCAATTGAGCCAGCCGCCAGATACACTACATCCGAAGCGGTCCGCCGCTTATAACATGCGGCGGCCATGATGTGTCAATACACGTACAGCCAGGCCCAGGCGCGGTCGCGCCAATCGGATACATTTGGCCCCTGACCATGACCGACCGAAAACGGCCAGCGACCCGCGTGCCCGTGGCGAGCCCTCCGAAATGGATGCCGGCGGTGCTCCTGTTGTCCGTGGGGAGCGGGTGCGCGGCGCTGATATACGAAATTGTCTGGTTCCAACTGCTCGAACTGGTCCTCGGTGCGACCGCGGCGTCGCTCGCGGTCGTCCTCGGCACATTCATGGGCGGCATGTGCCTCGGCAGCCTGCTGCTGCCGCGCCTCGTCCCTGCCCGCCTGCACCCGCTCCGCGTCTATGCGGCAATCGAGCTGGCGATTGGCGCTCTGGCCCTCCTGGTCCTGCTCGGACTGCCGGCGTTGATCACGCTGTACGTCACGTACGCGGTGCCCGGCGCTGGCGGCATCGGCCTGCGCGCGCTGCTCTGTTCGGCCATCCTGCTGCCTCCGACGATCCTGATGGGGGCGACACTGCCCGCCGTGGCGCGCTGGGCCCGGGCCGCGCCCGACGCGGTGTCGTGGCTCGGATTCTTCTACGGCGGCAACATCGCCGGCGCCGTCCTCGGTTCGGTCCTTGCCGGTTTCTACCTGCTGCGCGTCCATGACGTGACCACCGCGACGATGTGGGCGGCAGCGCTCAATGCCGCGGTGGCGGTGCTGGCGCTCGCCCTGGCAATGCGAAGCTCCTACGCGGCAACCGCCGCCTCCGACCTTGCGCCGCCCTCTGCGGGAACGCCATGGGCGGCCTTTGCCGTCATCGGCCTGTCGGGCCTCGGCGCGCTCGGCGCCGAGGTCGTCTGGACGCGCGTGCTGTCGCTGCTGCTGGGCGGCACCGTGTACACCTTTTCGATGATTACCGCCGTCTTCCTGCTGGGCCTCGGTATCGGCAGCGCCGCCGGCGCGTGGATGTCCAGGGCCGCGGTGCGGCCGGGCCTCGCCCTGGCGGGATCGCAGATCGGGGCCGCGGTCGGCGTGGCCTGGGGCGCGCTGCTGATGAACCGTGCGTTCCCGTACTGGCCGATCGACCCGTCGCTCGCAGCGGGACCCTGGTACAACTTCCAGATTGACCTGTTGCGGGTGATGGTCGCCGTCCTGCCGGCCGCCTGCTGCTGGGGCGCGAGCTTCCCGCTGGCCCTGGCGACTGCGGCCCGCGTCCGGCCCCCGTCGGCGCCCGGGGCGGACCCCGCGCAGCTCGTCGCCCACGTCTACGCGGCGAACACCGTCGGCGCCGTGCTCGGTGCGCTCGTGTTCAGCCTGTTCGTCATTCCGAGGTTCGGCACGCAGGAGGCCGAGCGGTTCATCATCTGGTCGTCTGCAGCCGCCGCCGTGACGATGCTGTTCTCCAACCGGGCCGGCGGGGCGCCGCTGCCGGCCCTGCGGCGGATGGCGGGAGCCGCCGCCGCCCTCGCCGTCGCGGCAGCCGCCGCGGCCAGCGTCGCCCCTGTGCCGCCGGAGCTCATCGCCTACGGCCGGCAACTCGCCACGTTCAAGGGCGCCCGCTTCCTGTACACCGGCGAGGGCCTCAACTCGTCGATTGCCGTATCGGAAATGGACGACGGCGTCCGCAACTTTCATGTCAGCGGGAAGGTCGAGGCCTCGACCGAGGTGCACGACATGCGGCTGCAGCGCCTCCTCGCGCACCTGTCCGCGCTGATGCACCCGCGCCCGCGCCGCGTGCTCGTGGTCGGGTTCGGCGCCGGCGTCACCGCCGGCTCGTTCCTGCTGTATCCCGACGTCGAGCGGGTGGTCATCTGCGAGATCGAGCCGCTCATCCCGCGGATGGTGGCGTCCTATTTCAGCAACGAGAACTACAACGTGCTCGACGACCCGCGCGTCGAGGTCGTCTCTGACGACGCGCGTCACTACATCCTGACGACCGGCGAGACATTCGACGTGATTACGTCCGATCCGATTCATCCGTGGGTGAAAGGGGCAGCGTCGCTGTACACCAGGGAGTATTTCGACCTGGTCAAGGCCCATCTGAACCCGGGCGGGGTTGTCACGCAGTGGGTGCCCCTCTACCAGAGCGCGGACGCCGCGGTGAAGAGCGAGGTCGCGACCTTCTTTGATGTGTTCCCGTTCGGCACCATCTGGAGCAACCAGTACGCCAGCGGTGGCGGCTACGACACGGTCCTGCTGGCCAGGCCTGAGCCGCTGCGGATCGATCCTGCGGCGTTGCAGGCGCGGCTCGAGCGTCCCGATCACGCGCGCGTCGCGTCCGCCCTCGCGCAGGTGGAGCTTGGAGGCGCCGCCGGGCTGCTGGCGACCTACGCCGGACAGGCGCGCGATCTGCGGCCCTGGCTCGCCGACGCGGAGATCAACCGCGATCGCAACCTGCGCCTGCAGTACCTGGCCGGCCTGGCGAACAACGTGTACGACGCGCGCATCTACGAGGACATGCTCGCGTACCGGCGATTTCCGGACGAGATGCTCACCGGGTCGCCGGATCTGATGGAAGGCCTGCGCCAGATCATGACGCAGCGGCGCGACGCCGAGACCTCCGGCCAGCGGCCCAGGTAGCCGGCTAGGAGGTCTTCTTGAGCTGGGCGACGAGTGCCTCCAGACCCCTGACGTATTCCGCATCGGAGGCCTGGAACGCCTTCATGTATTCCTGCTCGGAGATCTTCGCCTTGCCCCAGTCGCCGTCGAACGCATAGCTCTTGCCGCCCACGTCGGCTGTGTCGAACTGGTTGTCGCGCCGCCTGGCGAAGAGACCGTTGGCGCCCAGGTCGGCGATCAGCACTTTCGACGCCGGCACCGACGCGCTGTTCAGGTCGATGTAGATGTCCTTGTACTGCTTCTGCGCGAGCTGGACGTCCATCCGTTCCGGCACGGCATAGCGCGCCTTGACCACCAGGAGCTGGCTGCCCGGGAAGTACAGCGCGCCCACGTACTGGTCGCCGCCCAGCTTTGCGGCCGCGCTGTCGAGCTTCATGGATTCGAGGAGCTTGACGAGCTCGCCGGCCAGTTGCGCGGACTTGGAGTCCTGGGCCGAGGCGAACGCCGGGCCGACGAGCACGAGCGCTGCCGCGAAGCCACGCACGCCACGCAGACGGTCAGTCATAGGCGCCCCCCGGAAGTGTAGGGGCGACTTGTATCACCGCAGCCGCCGAGCGTCAATCCGGTCTTCAGCCGATGAAGAGCGGGTCGTCCTCCTCGTCGCCGGCGGGGCGGCTTTCCTTCCGCTGGCCGCGGAAGATCGCCAGAATCGCCCTGAACGCCGCCGTCACGCGGGCGGCATCCGTGGTCAGCGACTGCAGGCTCGCAATGATGGGCCGAATGTCCTGCTCGAGGCGATCGGCCAGCCGATCGAGCCGGCGCGCCAGGCGCATCGCGATGATCACGACCGCCACCTGAATCGCCGCCATCACGAGAACGGCCAGCGCGATGAGGCCGAGGAACAGGTCGGACATGATCAGAACAGGCTCACTCTGACGTTCAGGAACTTCCGCGGATTCGCGCGGATATCGCGCACGAGCTGCCGCAGCTCCCCCACCGCGCCGTTCATGTTTTCGTAGAGTTGCCGGTCGTGCAGCAGCTGGCCCGCCGTGCCCTGTCCGTCCTGCAGGCCCGCCATGACCTTGTCGAGCCGCTCCGACATCGAATTGAGCCGGTCGTAGAGCTGGCGGTCGCTCACCAGCTTGCCGGCCGTCCCCTCACCTCGGCTGATCCGTCCGGTGATCGCGTCGAGGTTCGAGGTCGTGGAAGTGAGCGACCGGGCCATGGCGTCGTCGGTCAGAAACTTGCCCAGACTTCCTTCGCCCGACCGGATGCGCGCGGTGATCGTCTCGAAGTTCCCGAGCGAGCGCTCGAGCGTTTCGGCCGCCGCCGGGTCGTTGGCCAGCCGCCCCAGCGTGCCGCGCCCCCGGTTGACGTTCTGCACCACGTTCTCGGCCGCCATCACCAGCGCGTTCATCTCGCGGTAGAGCGTCTCGTCGGTGAACAGCCGCCCGACCGTGCCGCGCCCGCTTCGCATGTCCTGCAGCAGGGTCGTCAGCTCCTGAATTCCCTCGGTTGCCTTCGTGGTGACCTGGGTCAGCGATCCGGCGGCCGGCCCCGACCGCACGTAGCCCCACTCGGGGATCGGGGTCCCCCGGGCCGAGGCCGAGATGTCGACGGAGCTCTCGCCGAGCAGCGACACGGAGCCGAGTGAGGCGGTCGATCCGGTCGTGACACGGGGGCGCATCCGCTCCGCCAGCTGGAAGGTGACCTCCACGCGGTCGCCCAGGAAGTTGATCGCCGTGACGGAACCCACCTCGACGCCGGCCACGCGCACCGGCGAGCCCTCGTTGAGCCCGGAGATGTTGCCGAAGACCGCCTTGAGCGAATACCGCTGCCAGCTGAACCCGCCCTCGCCGCTCAGCAGGAAGATCAGCGCCGCCGCCAGCGCCAGCGCCACCACCGACACGAGGCCAATCTTGAGTTCCGCCCAGGCGAGCGACCGGGTACGAGGCATGATGTCTACTCTACGACAGGAACGAACGGAGATACGGATCCCGGGAGTCGCGCAGCTCCTCCGCGTGCCCCTCGAAGTGGATGCCCCCGTCCTTCAGCATGATGAACTCCGCCTCTCGGGCTTTGGCCGCATCGGCGGGCACGATCCGGAGCCCGTTGTCGTCGTGGACCGCCTCGTGCGTGGCGATCCGGAACGCGTCGCGGAGCTGGTGCGTCACGATGATGGAGCTGATCTCCTCCAGGTCCCGCAGCTTGATGATCTCGTTGTCCACGGTATCCGCGGTGATTGGATCCAGCCCGGTCGTCGCTTCGTCGTACAGGAGGATGCGCGGCTTGTAGGACATCGCGCGCGCGATGGCGACGCGGCGGCGCTGGCCGCCAGACAGTTCCGCCGGCATTCGGTCGATGAACTCGCTGAGGCCGATGAACCCGAGGACTTCGTCCACGCGCCGCCACACCTCCCCGTCGGGCGCCCCCTCCTCCAGCAGCTTGTAGCCGACGTTCTCCGCGACCGTGAGCGAATCGAACAACGCGCCCTCCTGGAAGACCATGCCGAGGTCGGTCCGGATCTTCATCAGGTCGGCTTCGGTCCTGTTGTCCACGCGTTCGCCATTCACCCAGATCACCCCGGAGTCGGGCCTGAGCAGCCCGACGATGAGCTTGAGAATGGTGGACTTGCCCGACCCGCTCGCCCCGAGAAAGATCTTCGTGTGCCCCTTGATCAGCGTGAAGCTGATGTCGCGCAGCACCACGTTGTCGTCGAAGGCCAGCGACACACGGTCGAACACCACGATTGGCGAGCCCGGCCCCAGCGCCTCTTCGAGCTCCGGCGAACGCGCAGTCGCAAAGGCCATCACGCTAGTAGAGCACCCGCATCAGCAGCGGGGTCAGGAAGAAATCCACGGCAATCACGAGCACCGAGGCGACGACGACGGCATTGGTGGTCGCGCGGCCGACGCCCTGCGTGCCGCCCCGGGCACTCAGTCCCACGTGGCAGCCGACGGTGCCGATGACGAGCCCGAGCACGACCGGCTTGATGAGCCCCTGCCATGCGTCCCCCAGGTACAACCCCTCCTGCACCTGCGTCCAGTAGGTGCTCGTGCTGACCCCGAGATTGGTCACCGAGATGATCCACCCGGCCGTGATGGCGAACGTGTCGGCGATCACCGTCAGCACCGGCGCCATGACCGTCGACGCCAGGACGCGCGGCACCACGAGCTTCCGCAGCGGGTCGGTGCCGAGCGCCCGCAGCGCGTTGATCTGGTCGGTCACCGCCATCGAGCCGAGTTCGGCCGCCATGCCGGAGCCGACGCGGCCCGCCAGCATCAACGCCGTCAGCACGGGACCGAGTTCGCGGATCATCGA
Source organism: Acidobacteriota bacterium (assembly GCA_016213695.1). Lineage (GTDB taxonomy): Bacteria > Acidobacteriota > Vicinamibacteria > Vicinamibacterales > UBA2999 > DATCJA01. Next base: position 13,574 of record JACQZV010000011.1, read on the forward strand.
CGCGCTGACGAGCTGTCCGACGAGCGTCCGCGCGCCGAACCGATCGAGGGTCTGGCCGGTCTGCAGCGCCAGCGCCGCGCCGGTGAAGAAACCCGTCAGCGACACCACCACCAGCGACCCGACGCCGATCGCCTCGAACTGCAGGACGATGTCGCGGTAGTAGTACGGCCTGGTGACCACGGCGCCGGACACCCGGCCGACCAGCTGCACGTACTCCTGGACCTCGAGCAGAGCCGCCTTCACCCACTGCTCGACTTGCTTCAGCACAGGCTCACCGGCCCGCCGCGAGGCCGGTCAGGCCCAGCTCGCGGCTGCGAAGCAGCTTGAGGCGATCGCGAAGCGCGGCGGCGCGCTCGAAATCGAGATTGGCCGCAGCGGCCTTCATCTCGCGCTCGAGCCGGGCGATCTCCGCGTCCAGCTCCGCCTGCGTGCTGAACGCCTCGCGTCCCTCGCCCGCCGCCGGCGCCGTCCCGTAGTCCCGCTCGTACACGCTCGACAGCACGGCGTCGATCTCGCGCACGACCGACTCGGGCGTGATGCCGTGCTCCGCGTTGTAGGCGGCCTGCAGGGCACGCCGGCGTCCGGTCTCGCCAATCGCCGATCGCATGGATGCCGTCATCGTATCGGCATACATGATGACCTGTCCGCGGACGTTTCGCGCGGCGCGGCCCGACGTCTGAATGAGCGATCCGGCGGAGCGCAGGAATCCTTCCTTGTCGGCGTCCAGAATGGCCACCAGGGACACTTCCGGCAGATCGAGCCCCTCCCGGAGCAGGTTGATCCCCACGAGCACGTCGAACACGCCGCGGCGGAGGTCGCGGAGAATCTCCACCCGCTCCAGCGTGTCGATGTCGGAGTGCAGGTAGCGGACCTTGACGCCGAGTTCCTGGTAATACTGGGTCAGATCCTCGGCCATGCGCTTGGTCAGCGTCGTCACGAGCACCCGCTCCCGCCGCTCCGCGCGGTCGCGGATCTCGGCCAGCAGGTCGTCAATCTGGCCGCGGACCGGCCGCACCTCGATGGGCGGGTCCATCAGCCCGGTGGGCCGAATCACCTGCTCGACGACGACGCCGCCCGCCCTGGCGAGCTCGTACGGCCCCGGCGTCGCCGACACGAACACCACCTGCCGGGCCCTCGCCTCCCATTCCTCGAAGCTGAGCGGCCGGTTGTCGAGCGCCGACGGGAGGCGGAACCCGTAGGCGACGAGCACCTCCTTCCGCGACCGGTCGCCGTGATACATCCCGCGGACCTGGGGCACCGTCTGGTGGCTCTCGTCGACGATGACCAGCGCGTCCTCCGGCAGATAGTCGAGCAGCGTCGGCGGCGGCTCGCCAGGCGCGCGGCCCGTGAGGTGCCGCGCGTAGTTCTCGATGCCGTGGCAGTAGCCGATCTCCCGGATCATCTCCAGATCGAACATCGTCCGTTGGTGCAGCCGCTGCGCTTCCAGCAGCTTGCCCTCCGACTCGAGCTG
>JACQZV010000085.1 GCA_016213695.1 Acidobacteriota bacterium
AGAGCTGACGGACGGTGTAGATCGGCGACCGCGACGCGAGGCCGGGCGCCGGGCCCAGGCCCTTCAGATCGGCGCCATGACACAGCGCGCAGCGGACCGTCCTGCCGCCGCCGGTCGTCACGAGCGCTTCGCCCTTCCTGATGCTCCCGACCGGCACGTAGGCCATGAAAGGGGAGTGCGGGTCGCGCAGCTCGGCATGCTCGGCGTCCTCCGGCAGCTCGATGATGCGCCCCGCAATCGGCTCCATGCCGCCTTCCTTCGACACAAAGCGCATGATGCCGGCACCGACGTAGGTCTACGGCACCATCCTTGCCTCGACGATTCGCGTCCAGGGCTTGAGGGGGAGGCCGGCGAAGTAATCGGCCGACTCTTTCAGCTCGGCGTCGGTCATCGGTTTCGCAATCACCGTCATGATCGCGGCGTTCTTTCGCGCGCCGGTCCTGAAGTCCATCATCTGCTGCAGGATGTAGCCCGCGCTCTGTCCCGCGATATTGGACGACTCGGGATGGCCGAGGCCGTTCATCAGATGGCACAGCCCGCAGGCGCGCACGTCCGGCTTCCGGCCGTGCGCCACCGCTTCGGGCAGCCGCGGATGCTCGTCGGGATACCAGTCGGGCGGCGCGAACTGGTCGTTGATCTGCGGCACGGTGAATTCCTTCGTGCTCCCCTCCAGCCGCTTCGCCTTGCCGTCGTCTTCGCGCTGCACGCCCGGCATCGCCACGGGGAACGCCCACGGCAGCGTCTTCTGTCCTTCGACGAGCGCGGCCGCGGCTGCGTTGGCCCCCGGCGCCTGGGCGCGCGTGAGCGCCGCGCTCGCGCTGAAGACGACCGCCGCCGCGAGCACGAAAATCCGGTAGAGACGAACGGACCGATACATACGCGCCTCCTTTGGCCGCGCGCACAGCCAGTCTGCGCGCGCGTGTGAGTCAAGCGGAAACGGGAAGGGCCAGGGGATAAGGGTACAATCTTTTCGCCACAGCGAAGGGAGCCAGCGGTTGAGAAGTGTTCAGAGCGCGGCCGTCGCCGCACTGCTTGCAGGTTTCATGATTGTCGTGACCGTGCCGGCCGCGGCCCAGGTGCGTCCGGCGCTGCCGCGTACGCCCGACGGCAGGCCGAATCTCGAAGGCATCTGGCAGGCCCGCAACCGCGCGGCGTACGACCTGGAAGATCATCCCGCCCGGCAGGGCATGCCCGCCGGCCGCAGCGTCGTCGAGGGGGGCGCGATTCCGTATCAGCCGTGGGCCGCCGCCAGGAAGCGTGAGAATGTCACGACGCGCGCCGCCGCCGACCCGCTCGCCGAGTGCTACATGCCGGGCGTGCCGCGCATCATGTACATGGAGTTCCCGTTCCAGATCTTCCAGACGCGCGACCACGTCGCACTGACGTTCGAGTGGCAGCAGGTCTACCGTCTGATTTCCACGAACGGCAGCAAGCCGCCCGAGGACTTGACGTTCTGGATGGGCGACTCGCGCGGCCGGTGGGAGGGCGACACGCTCGTCGTCGATGTGACCAATCACGACGATCGCACCTGGTTCGATATGGCCGGCAACTTCCACAGCGACGCGCTGCGCGTGGTGGAACGCTACACGATGGCCGACGCGGACACGATCCAGTACGAGGCCACCATCCAGGACGCGAAGGTGTTCACGCGGCCGTGGACGATCCGGATGCCGCTCCACCGGCACAAGGACATGTCGCGCGTGCTCGAATACCAGTGCCGGGCGGAGCTCGAGGAAGCCAGGGGGGAGTTCGAGCCCGATCCGAGGACGTGGTATCAGGCGCCGAAGCCCGATGCAGCCGCTCCGCCGGCAGTCGCGCGGCCAACCCCGTCCCTCGACGCCGCGCGCGGCAGGCCTGATCTGGGCGGGTTCTACCAGGCCGACGCCGGCGGCGCGAACTGGGGCTTCGAGGCGCACAACGAGCCGTTCACGCCCGGCGGCCGCGGCGTCCTCGTGGATGTGCCGAAGCTGCCGTACCAGCCGTGGGCGGCGGCCGAGAGGATAAGCCGCGTCCAGCCGGAGCGCGGCTATGACGACCCCACCGCGCACTGCTTCGTCGGCGGCGTGCCGCGCGCCATCTACGTGCCGTCGCCGTTCTTCATCCTCCAGACGCCGACCCACGTCGTCATCCTGCACGAACGGATGGCGTGGCGCATCGTGCCGCTCGACGGCAGCCCGCACCTGCCCGACACGATCCGGCTGTGGATGGGCGACTCGCGCGGCCGATGGGAAGGGAACACCCTGGTCATCGACACGACGAACTTCAACGGCAAGATGTGGCTCAACGAAGTCGGCGACGTGATCAGCCACGCCGCCACCGTCATCGAGCGGTTCACGCCGGTCGATGCCAGGACGGTCCGCTACGAAGCGACCGTCACCGATCCGGTTGTCTTCACCCGGCCGTGGACGATAGCCATGCCACTCCGGCGCGAGGCGGGCGAGCTGCTGGAAGTGGCGTGTCTCGAGGACAATCAGGATCTCAGGCATCTCAGAGACGTCAGGGACGCGATTCGTGGAGGTCAGCGATGATGCGCGCGGCGGCAATTCTGTGTGCACTGCTTGTCGGAGGGGCGGGAGCGCCGCTTGTCGCGCACCACTCGTTCTCGGCCGAGTTCGACGTCAACAAGACGATCGTGCTGAGCGGCGCGATCACCGAAATACGCTGGTCGAATCCGCACGCGTGGATCTATATGGATGTGAAGGACGCCGACGGGAAGGTGGTGAACTGGGCGTTCGAGCTGGCGGCTGCCAACGCGCTCTACCGGCGGGGGTGGCGAAAAGACGACGTCACGATTGGCGCCGTGGTGACCGTGAGCGGGTGGCTCGCCCGCAACGGGACGCCGATGGCCAACACCGACACCATCATGCTGCCGGACGGCCGCCGTTTGTTCGCCGGCGC
>JACQZV010000012.1 GCA_016213695.1 Acidobacteriota bacterium
CTGCCGCAGATTGAGTTCGGACACGCTGCCGGCGCCCTCGATGACGACGACGTCGAAACGGCCGGCCAGGTGCCGGTACGCCTCGATCACTCTGGGGCGCAGGTCGCCCGCGTGGGCGTAATACTCGCGCGCGGAGAGCGTCTTCCACATCCGTCCGTGCACGATAACCTGGCTCGTCCCGTTGCCGGCCGGCTTGAGCAGAATCGGGTTCATCGCCGGCTCCGGCTCGAGCCCGCACGCCTCCGCCTGCGCCACTTGCGCGCGTCCGATCTCGCCACCGTGCGCGCACGGGTACGAATTATTCGACATGTTCTGCGCCTTGAATGGCGCCACCGAAACGCCCTTGCTCCGCAGCCAGGCGCACACGGCCGTCGCCATCCAGCTCTTTCCCGCGTTGGATGAGGTGCCGCCGATGAAGAGGGGACGGGCGCTCATGACGAGTGACGGCCGGGCCCGGTCATCGCGTCGTGCCTTTGCGGACGACCCAGATGAGATGCGGGGCTCCGATGAACGCCGTGATCGCGCCGGCAGGCACCTCCGCCGGGGCCAGCAGCACGCGACCGAGCGCATCGCACGACGCCAGGAGCACGCCGCCCACGAGGAACGCGCACGGCATGACAAGGCGATCGTCGCCGCCCACACGTGCACGCAGCAGATGCGGCACGACCAGGCCGACAAAGCCGATCGGTCCCGCGAGGGCGACGGTGGTGGCCGCCAGCAGCGACCCGGCCACGTATCCAGCCACGAGCGACTGGGTCACGGGAGCGCCTCTGGTGGCGGCCCACGCTTCGCCGACGGCGAGCAGGTTCCACTGCCGGGCCCGGCGGATGGTGATGACGCTCACCGCGGCGACAAGGGCCATGTAGGCGGTCAGTGTCGGGAACTCGATCGCATCGAGACTGCCGATCAACCATCGCGAAATGGCGAACGACTGCGACACGCCCGTGAGCCCGTGGACCAGCAGAATGAGCGCGCCGCACACGCTGTTGATCGCGATGCCCGCCAGCAGGAGCCCCGAGACCGACACCTGCCGGTCCTTGCGGGCGGCGCCCATCACGAGCAGCAGCACCAGCGCCGCGCCGGCGAGCGCGCCCGCCCACACGCCCGTCACGCCCATCGTCGTGTGCAGGCCGGCGGCGATGGCCAGCACGGCTCCGAGCGAGGCGCCGGTCGAGACACCCAGCGTGTACGGCGTGGCGAGCGCGTCGCGCAGCATCGATTGAAACAGGCTGCCCGCAAGGGCGAGCGCGCCGCCGGCGCACAATCCGAGCAGCGTGCGCGACACGCGGAGCCGCGTGAGGATCGACCAGTCCGGCTCCTGCCCGTGCCACACGCCGGCCAGATCGATCCGCGACGGACCGATGAACGGCAGGACGATGGCGGCCGTGACGAACAGCGCCGCGGACCCGCCCAACCAGACGGCGAACGGCCGGTGAGCGCTCCCGATCATTGATACCGCACCCACGCGGCCGCGTTCGCGCCTCGATCCACGCGCAGCCGATCCGAAAACACGCGCAGCCACGCCGGCTCCGCGAGCGCCGCGTCGGCACGCACGTCGTGGGCGAGGGAATGCTCGGCCAGCACCAGGAGCCGTGTGCAGAACGTGAGGGCCAGATTCATGTCGTGGGTCACGGCCAGGCACGCGGTCCCCTGCTTCGCCTCATCGCGGAGGACCGTGAAGCAGTGGAGCTGCTGATCGACGTCGAGAAACGTGGTCGGCTCGTCGAGCAGCAGCACGCGCGGACGCTGGGCGAGGCACGCGGCGAGCAGGACGCGCTGCCGCTCGCCGCCGCTCAGCGTGCCCAGGGCCCGGTCGCGATACTGGAAACAGTCGCAGCGGCGCATCGCCGCATGGGCGATCTCGCGATCGTCAGCCGATTCGAACCACTGCGACGCGTGCGCGTACCGGCCCATGAGCACGAGCGCCTCGGCGCGCATGGTGAGATCCGCCCGCAGCGTTTGCGGGAGGTGGGCCACCACGCGCGCGCGGTCGGCCGAGGTCCATTCCTGCAGCGGCCGACCGTCGAGCGCGACGACTCCGGCGGTGGGGGTCCTCAGCCCGCCGATGATGTCGAGCAGAGTGCTCTTGCCCGTGCCGTTACGGCCCATCATCGCGACGAATTCTCCGGGAGCCACGTCGAACCCGACGCGCTCGAGCACGGTCACCGCCCCGGCGCGCCACCCGACGTCACGGACCGAGACGATGGGCTCGCTCATGGAAACCGCACGCCGTGGAACCACGTCGCCATCAGCTCCGCCACGTCGATCATCCGCGGCCCCGGCACCACGAACGCGTCGTCGGTGGTGACATGCACGGCGCCCGCGCGCACGGCCGTCACCAGATCCTGGCGCTGCCAGAGGCCTTCGGTGATGCGCCGCCGCAGGGCGGAATCGTCCGGCGATTCTCCCATCTCGCCCACGTCGATCAGGATGTCGGGAGCCAGACTGATGACGGTCTCCATGGAAATGCGCGGGTACTGCGTCGCCGTCGCCAGGACGTTGGCGCCGCCCGCGAAGGCCGCGATGTCGCTCAGATAGGAGCCGCGCCCGACGGCGACCATGTCGGTCAGCGTGCCCGTTCGACGCCCGACAATGATCAGGACCGTGCGCCGCGGCCGGCCGGCCACGGCGATCGTGACCCGTTCCAGTCTCGACGTGATGTCGCCGACGAGCCGCTCGGCGCGCGCAGGCACCCCCGCCGCGGCGCCGATGTCTCGAATCGTCGAGAACACCGCCGCCAGCGACCCCGGCGCGATCGTCGTCGTCCTGATGCCGAGCGCGTCGAGCTGCGCGACGATCGCATTCGGGCCGGTGTGCACGAACACGAGATCCGGTCGAAGCCGCGCGATGATCTCGGCGTCCGGCCTCAGAAACGTGCCGACCTTCGGCAGCGCCGCGACGGCCGGAGGAAACCGGCAGAACTTCGAGACGCCGACCACGCGGTCGCCGAGACCGAGCGCGAACAGCGTCTCGGTGATGTTCGGCGACGTCGAGACAATCCGCGCCGGCGGTGCCGGCTGCGCCTGCAGCGGCCGGTCGCCCGCGCACACGGCGAGACACGCGAACCACAGCACCGCGCGCCGCGCGCGGATCGTCAGCCCGGCACCGGCCGATGACGTCACCATGCGCGCGAGAAGCGATTGCCGGTCTTGCCGGTCACCGCCCGCAGCGAACCGCTGACGCCCGCGTCGTGTTCGAGCTTGCGTCCGAACAGCCACAAGAGGTCGGAGAGACGATTCACGTACGCCAGGATCGCCGGCGGCACGATCGTCCCCGCGTCCTGCAGCCGGACCAGCGCGCGTTCGGCGCGGCGGCACACCGTCCGGGCGACATCGTAGGCGGCGGCCGCCGTGTGCTCGCCCGCGATCGACCAGTCGCCGAGCATGCCCTCAATCGCCTCGAGGCGGTGGACCTCGGCGGTCAGCCGGTCGACAAGCGCCTGTTCGATCGCGACCTGGGGTTTCGGGCTCTCGGGCGGCGTGGCGAGCGACGACCCGATCCGGAACAGGTCCTGCTGGATCGTCTTGGTGAACGCGGCAACGCCGGCGTCCTCACAGATCGATCGCGCGAACCCCATCGAGGCATTGAGCTCGTCGATGGTGCCGTAGGTCTCGACGCGCGCCGAGGCTTTCGACACGCGAATCCCGCCGGAGAGACCCGTCTCTCCCCCGTCGCCCCGCATCGTGCTGATGCTTCCCATGCCAGTGTCCTTTCACCATGCCTAGAAACCGACGCGATACGCCAGCTTGAACGACGCGCCCTGCAGCGGAAACCCGAGCTTCTCGTAGTAGTAGGTGTCGAACAGGTTGTTGACGGCCAGCGACACGGCATGCTGGCGCACGAGCCGATACGTCACGCTCAGATCGACGACGCCGAAATTATCGTAGTCGACGATGGGAAAGCCGGGCAGGTTGAAGTTGTTGTCCTTCCGGCCCTCGACGTAGCGTCCCGACACGCGCGCGCTCACCCGTCCCCAGTCGACGTCCACGCCGGCGCGCACGGTGTTGCGCGCGACATTCAGAATGTCCTGCTCGGCGCCGTTCGCCAGCCGTTCCTTGCTGTTCACGTAATGCGTCAGACTGAGAAATGTTCCCAGACGCGCGCCCAGCCGCTGCTCCAGCTCCGCGTCCACGCCGCTGATGTGCGCGTCGAGCCCGTTGACCACCGACAGGACGATCGGTTCCGGCGGGGCCGGATTGGCGATGACGACATTGGAAATGAAGCGATCGGTCACGACGGTCCGGAACGCCGTGACGTCGAAGCGCGTGGTACTCGCGGTCCACTCGACGCCGGCGTCGAACGAGGTGCTGCGCTCGGGCTTCAGGCTCGCGTTTCCCTGACTGATCTGCGTCCGTCCGCCCACCGTGGTCGTCGTGAACCCGGTCAGCATGATGGCCTCGGCGGGGATGAACGCGCGGCCCGCCGTGACATGCGCGCGCAACCCGCGGACGAGCTCGTACGTGATCCCGGCGCTCGGACTGAACACCGTGAAGGCGCTTTCCGACGGCGTGAAATTCGTCTTGAGCGGCGTGGCGACGGTTTCGTTGGTGATGCGGTCGACGCGACCCCCGACGGCGAGCACCGTCCGGCCGCCGCCCAGCTTCAGCGTGTTCTCGGCGTAGACCCCGGCCGTTCGCTTGTTGCTGTCGGCGGAAAACGGCGCGATCGGGGTTCCCGTTCGCGCGTAGGAGCGGCTGAGGCTCGTCACCTTCTCGAAGTCGACACCGGCGAGGAGACTGTTCGAACGCGACCAGTTCCAGGCATCCTGCGCCTGGATGCCCGTCCATCCAAGCTCGTTTCCAAACGACAGGTACGGCAGATAGGGCAGGTCGGCCGGGTCGGTGGACGAGACGTTGGTCGTGCGCCCGGCCTCACTGGCGTGGTAGCCGGTGAAGGACAACGCGTGCGCGGAGAGGCGGCCGCCGATCCGCACGTCCTGCGACGAGTGATCGAGATCCTTGCTGCCCTGCAGGTTGATGCCGCTGGCCAGATCGCCCGGCGTCATGATGTCGCGTCCGCGATAGGCGTTCGCGCGGCCGTCGACACGCCACCGGTCGCCCACGTCGACGCCGACGCGCAGCGAGCCGTCGTAGGTCGTGTAGCTGGTGGAGGGCCGCACCACGCCGTTGCCCATGCGAAAGTCGTCGCGCTGGTTGACGGCGCCGCCGGTCACGTCGACGTCGACGCGCGGCGAGAGGCTGCCGCCGGCGCGGCCGGCGAACTCGGACCCTCCGAAGCTGGCGGCACCGAGGCGGGCGGTGCCGCCGATCGCGCCGCGGGATTGCCGCGTGATGATGTTGACTACGCCCCCCATGGCCGACGATCCGTACACCGCCGACGCGGGGCCTTTCAGCACCTCGACGCGATCCACGTTGTCGAGCAGCAGGGTCGACAGGTTCGTCACGCCGGATGGACGGCCGTCGACGAGCAGGAGCGACCGCTTGTTGATGCCCGAAAACTGCGGGCGGAATCCGCGAATGCCGATGCCGGACAGCAGCCCGCTGTACTGGATGACGTCGACGCTGGCGTTCTTCTTCAGCACGTCGGTGAGGTCGGAGGCGACCGAGCGTTCGATGTCCGTGCTGTCGATCACGTCAACCTGCTGGGGGATCTCCGCGAGTCGCGTTTCCGTGCGGCGTGCCGTCACGACGACCGTTTCGGCGAATCCGCCGGCCGTGAGGACGACGCGCAGCGGGGCTGCCGATCCCGCGGCGGATACGGTCACCGCCGCCGTCTGCGGTGAAAACAGATTCATTTCAACCAGCACGGCATACGTCCCCGGTTCCAGGCCGCGCACGGTGAACGCGCCCGCGTTATCGCTCGCCATCGTCTGGGCCACCGCGCCCGCACTGTCGGTCACGGTGATGCGCGCACCGGAGATGACCGAGCCGGCCCCGTCGACGACCACGCCGGTCAGGAGCACCGGACCCTGCGCGGCGGCATCTCTTCCAAGAACGGGCACGAGTACGGCGAGGAGCAGGAACCAAAGCACACGGGTTGACGCACGGTGGAACATGCAGGGACGAATCATGGACGCAGCCTCCGCGAGCGAGGCGGCAGACTCGCGTCAGCGATCGGAAGGCGGCGTGGAAGTACGGCGGAAGCCGGGGATCCAGTACAGCCTTTCTGTTCGCCGCAGAAAGTCGACCGCGAGATATCCCTGGGTAGGTCTCCTGGCTCGGAAGGATGCGAATCGTGACGTGCGATTCGCGGGCGCTTCACCTTCCCCGGCCCGATGGGGCCGAGTGGTCATTGAAGCGTGGCGCCTTCACTCACAGTGGCGGGACCGCGCCGGATTTGCACCGGACTTCCCTGTTATGCCCTCGTGGGCACCCAAGGCCGGCGAGAATCGTAACACATCTCGGAAGGCTCAGCGCTGGCTCTTCTGTTCCTTCAGAAACGCCAGCGTATGGGTGACGCACTCGTCCGCGTTGGCCGCGGCGATGTGGTACGCGTCGCTGCGAATCACCACGAGTCGTGAATTCGGAATCTGCACCTGATAGGCCCGCGCCTGCTCCACCGAATGCATCTTGGTGCGGTCCGCCGTAATCACCAGCGTGGGCGCGGCGATGCGCTGCAGGACGCCCTCCCCGGCCAGATCGAAGTTCGAGAGGGACCGGCTGAGCCCCTTGACGCCCTCCCGATCCGGTCTGCTGAAGAGGCTGTTCCAGTATTCGATCATCGCCTTCGGCGCGTTTGACCCCAGGCGATCCCGCTGCGGAATCGGTGAGGGGTTGGCGATCGCCAGCGGCTTCGCCGGGCCGCCCACGACCACCAGCGTGCGCGTGCGCGCCGGATAGTCGGCCGCAAACCGCATCGCCACCGCCCCGCCTGTTTTCGCGCCGATGATGTGCGCCGATGCCACGCCGGCCCTGTCCATCACCCGCGTGACGAACGTGGCGAGGTTCGCCAGGGAATAGTCGAAGCCGGGCGGAATGCGGGAATGCCCCAGCCCGGGCAGGTCCGGCCGGATGAGGCGATACTCCTGCGCCATCCGCGGCACCCACGCGTACCACTCGACGCTGGATTCGTCGTTGCCGTGGATGAGGACCACCGGTTCCGGCGTGCGCCAGGGCTCACCCAGCCAGTCCTCCCGGTAGAAGAAGTCTTCCCTGTCGTCCTCGTTGAGGCGCCTGACGGGCAGGCTCTGCGCGCCTGCGGCGCTCGATCCGAGTACGCCGGCCAGAGCCGAGAACCCCAGCATCGTCCGACGCGACACCATGCGAGTCATACAGACCGCCTCTCTCTGCCTTTTTCTGCGCGGTGTCAGGCCGATCACTGTGTGGCGCGCGGCGCGGGCTGGTCGCGCAGGAACTGGACGAGCAGCCTGCTCACCTGTTCCGGCTGCTCCTGCTGCACCCAGTGCCCTGCGCCGTCCAGCAGATGGAAGCCCACCATGCGCGTGCACGCGCTCGTCCGCATCCTGTCCACGGCGCCGGGGGTCTGATAGACGCCCCAGTCGCTCTTCCCGGCGACGAACATCGACGGCACGTCGATCGTTCGACCCGAGAATGTCCGCATCTCGGCGAGGCTCTTCGGGTTCGAGCCGCGCCGCACGCGATAGCCCTGCAGAGCGCCGGTGAACTGGGTCCGCGCGTACTCGGTGGCGTACACCTCGACCTCGGCCTCGGTCAGCCACCGGCACGCCGCGATTTCGGAGGCCGACGGCATGAAGGGCGCCACCGTCTCCGCCATGCCCTTGTCGCGCTCCATGACGTAATAGGTGGGGATCTGGGCCATCTCCGCGGCGGTCCGCGCCTTGAGGGGACGGGGCGCGTTCCCTTTCCAGTCGGCGCTCTTGTAGTGGTAGTACGCCCGGAAGAACGCGTGGAGGCCCTGCGGGGCATGGAGCATGTCGTCGTTGGCCCCGCGCGTGCGCTGATAGTTCTGGTAGTACTTCCTCGGCGGGTTGAGCTTCGCCAGCTCCGCGTCGAGTTCGTCGTCGGTCGGCGCCGGACGCGGCGGGGGCGCGCCGTTGGCGGTGTCGAACGGCAGCGCCGGCGGGCCGTCGAACGGCGAGCTCATGATGGTGACCGAGCGGAAGATGTCGGGCCGGATGAGCGCGGCCCAGGACGCGACCGGCGCCCCCGCATCGTGGCCCACGACCATCGCCACGGAGCGGTAGCCGAGCGCGTAGACGAGCCCCATCGCATCCCGCACCATGTTCAGAATGCGGAACGGATCCGGATCGGCATCATAGGCATCGTCCCAGCCCGTGGTACGGCCGTAGCCGCGCTGATCGGGCGCGATCACGTGATACCCCGCCGCTGCCAGCGGCAGCATCACCTTGCGCCAGCTATAGGCGAGCTCGGGGAAGCCGTGCAGCAGCAGCACGGCCGGGCGGCCGGCCGTCTCGTAGCCGGCTTCCAGCATGTGCACGGTGAGGCCGTTGACGTTGGCGACGGTCCGGGCGCGAATGCCCGGCGGAATCGTGGAGTTGCCGTAGGGCGGAAGGCCCGCACCGTCGGGGCGGACGGCGCCGGTCCGCGTGACGCCCTGTGCGAGCGTGACTCCGCCCATCGCCGCCGCCGACGCCGTCACGAGGAACCCGCGTCGCGAAAGGTCCGACATGCTACCGGCTGCCGTACAGGAACATTTCCTTCCCGCCGGACAGCAGGACCTTCTCCAGTCGAAGAACCTTCTGCCCATCCGCGAAGCGATAGCCGGTCGCCGTCATCACGTCTCCCGGCTTCAGCGTGTTCCGGTCCCAGCCGTTGCCGGCCATGCGCGACGTACTGGGCCCGCCGACGTTCCACCTCTCGACCGTGCCGTTGTCGGCCTTGACGTCAAGACCGATCATCACGTGCGGATTGCCCCACTCGTAGCCCGTGACGGTCCCGGTCACCGTGACGAGATTCCCGTAGCTGACGGGCCATGAATGATGTGCGAACAACGGACTGGCAGCCGCGAGAATCCCGGCCGCCCCGAGCGCAAGGATTTGCCGTCTCATAATCACGCCACACCTCCAATGTAATGTCCCCGATCCTAATCGAGCGGCTCCACTTTGACGATGGAGGCGCCGTGATTGCTGCCGACCCAGAACGTCACCGGGTTGGTGGAGTTGTCCACCCACACGCGCCGGATGTTGGTCGGATTGGGCAGCAGGTACTCCGTGAACCGGCCGGTCTTCGTATCAAGGCGCACGATGCGATCCGACATCATCGACCCCGTCCACGCCTCGCCGTTTCTGTCGACGACCACGTCGTAGGGATTGGACCACGGCGTGGGCACGGGCCATTCGGCAATCTGCTTCGTCTTCGGGTCGAGCATGGCGATGGCATTGCCGTCATACTCCCCGAACCACAGCCGATTCCGGGCGTCGACGCTGCCCCGCCGCGGCCGCGAATTGGGAATCTTCGTGTGGACGACCTCCAGTTTCTTCGTCGCGCCGTCGAGGAGGCCGATGCCCCCGGCGTTGAAGTCCAGCAGGTACAGGTTGTTGTTCTGGTCGGCGTTGATGCCGTAGGACCCGATCGTGCGCTTCGTCTCCGGGTCGGTGAACGTGCCGAAATTCTCCCACGCGCCCGTCGCCGGATCCAGCCGCAGGATCTGCGCCCGGTCGGAGTTCTTCACCCACACCTTGCCGTCGACGTGCGAAAAGGTCGGCGAGGCGAACGACTGCTGCGTCGCGTCGGTCTGCCATTCCTTCGGGACCGACCAGGTCTGCACCTTGCCGGTCGTCCGGTCGAGTCTCGCCACGCCGCCCTGATACATGAGGCCCACCCAGAGATTGCCGTCGCGGTCGGCCTCGAGGTCGAGCGTCCCGACGGGAAACCCTTCCTTGAGCAGGGGAATCGGATATTCGGTGACCTTACCGGTCTTCGGATCCATCCTGCCCAGGAACGGGGCGCCGAAGTCCGAGTACCAGACCATCCCGTCGCGATCGACGATCACGTCGTGCGGCTCGATGGCCCTGCGCGGCAGATCGTATTCGGTGACGACTACGCGCGTGGCGCGGCCGCTCGGCCGCGGCAGCGCCTTGAGCAGGTAGTCGCGGGTCGGACCCTTGCTGAGGTTGACGGTGGCGAGCCACTCGGCAGCGGCTTTGGCGCGCGGGTCCGCGCTCATGCCCCCCTCGCCGCCCATGGCGTTGCCGGCGCCGCCGCCGAGGTTCCGGCGCGCGGTGCCGACCAGGCGCTGCGGGTGCTGCAGCGTGCTGCCGGGATAGTAGCCGGCCATCCGATCGAACACCTGCAGGAACTGACTCGCGTCATGCGTGGAATTGACGATCGGCTGATAGGAATGGCAGCTGTTGCAGGAGAGCAGGAACTTCTTCTGCTGGTCCGAGCCCGGCATGCTGGCCAGCCACTCGGCGTTGGTGAGCTGCGCGGCGAGGTTGGTCGCCGGCTTCAGCCTGAGGTCCGCGCTCGCCGTGACGCCGCTCCTGACATCGATGGCCGCGGGGCCAAGAAGCTCGTAGCCGGTCGCGCGGATCTTCAGAAGGTAGTCGCCGGACTGGAGCTTCCTTTCCGGGAAGCTGTATCGACCCTTGTCGTCGGTCACGACCGAAATCGAGATGGCGGACCCCTCCTCCCGGGCGGTGACGACGACGCCCTCCATCGGGCCTTCCTCGTCGGAGACGACGCGCCCGGTCAGCGCGACCCGGGCCTCGACCCGGGCCTGCGCCTGCAGCGGCGACCAATCCGATCCGGCGTGGATGACGAGCGCCGCCAATCCGGCAACCGCGGACAGCAACAGGATCTTTCTCATGACACGCCTCCCGGGCGTTGTTTCCGTCACCAGTCTAATGCGTGTCGCGGCGCAGCCATGGTGCCTGCACGCGCAGCGACACGCTGTTGGACGTGCCTCCGTCCGGCGGCCGATTGAACACGGTAATCTTCACGGTCCGATCCCCATAGACACCGTTGAGCTGAAACGGCCCGGGCTCGTTGAACCTGTTCGGCAGGGCGCGGGCCACCACGCTCGCGGGAATCCTCGCCTTCAGCGTCCGGATGTCCACGAACGTCGTCGGCACCGACACTCCGTCCACGCGCACCACCGAATCGCTGATGAAGCCGACCCCCTCCACCGTCATCTCGAATGCGGCGCTGCCCTCGGCGACCGCGTTCGGCGCGATCCCGCTGATTTCCGGTTCCGGTGTCGACGGGATGGCCCGCACCGGCGCCGCGGGCCTGACGTAGTCGGGGCTGTAGCCAAGGCGGATGAACTGTCCGCCTTTCATCACACGCTCGATCCGGCGCGTGTTGTCGATATTGTCGAGCGGGTTGGCGCCAAGCACCACGATGTCGGCAAACGCGCCTGGACCGATGAACCCGATCGGAGGCGTCGTCGGCGTCCGGCGCCGCGCGGTCATGACTTCCGCGCCCCAGATCGTCATCGCCTTGAGTGCCTGCATCGGCGTGAGCCCGACCTCCACCAGCATGGCCATCTCCATGTGCTGATTGAAGCCGGTCGCGCCGGGAAACGGGTCGTCGGTGCCCCCCATGATCTTGCCGCCCGCCTGCACCCACCGCCGGATGAACTCGCCGGACAGCCGATAAGCCTCGCTGAACGCCGTGATTTCGTCAGGGGTGAGTTTCGACAGCGGCACGAGGTTTTCGTGTCTGACCGAGAAGTTCCGGATCGCTCTGAATTTGAGGAGCGATCCGCCGGCCAGATTGTCCGGGTAGTACGCCATCAGCGCGCCGTCCCTGAAAAGGTCGTACATCAGGTCCTCGTGCCTGCGCGCCAGCGTGCTCTGCGACCCGAGCTCGTAGCCCATCGTGGGGTTGAGGTAGACGCCGCGCTGGACGGCCTCGCGAATCATCTGGTCGATTCGCGCGGTGTCCTTGAGAAACAACCCCCAGTGCAGGTACGCGCCCTTCTGATAGTTCTCCAGTTCCTGCGGCGTCATCAGCGCCTGCGCGAAGCCCCAGATGTGCTCGATCCCGTCGTGCCCCAGCCTCACTGATTCGGGAGCGAGGTCGGTGTGGCCGAACACGAACAGGCCCGCGTCGTGCACCGCCTCGGCCGTCCACGCCCACATCTGCCTGTTGTCGGCGCCGAACTGCGGAAGGTTGGCGAAGTCCGGCTCGCCCTTCAGCCACGCCTGCACGCCCGCACGCACCTCGTCCCGCGTCATCGAGGGACTAATCAGCGTGTTGAGGTTCGTCCTGCCCGTGCCGAACAGCCGCGGCGCGCGGACATCGGGCGACTGGGAGTTCTTCCAGTACGCCTCTCCCACCACCGGCCGCACGCCGAGCGCCATGACGCTCGTGACGCCGAAGTTCAGAAACAGCTCCCCGAGGAACGGCTGATAGTGGGTGTGCGAATCGAACAGGCCGGGGATGATGAACTTGCCCGGCAGGTCCACCACGGTGGCGCCGGCGGGTATCGGTGTCGTCCGCCCCCCGAACGCCGCGATCCGGTCGCCCTCGATCACGATCACCGCGTCGGGCACGGCGGTGCCGGCGACGACGTCGATCACGGTGGCTCCTCTGAGCGCGGTGCGGGTGACGGCAGGGGCCTGCTGCGAACGGACGCCGCTGCTGAAGATCGCGGCGGCGGCAACGGTCAACGCGATCAGGCGGCTGGCGCTGCTCATACGCTACTCCGGCGAGAACGCGAGCAGCGCGTTGCCGGGGAGGATGCCGCCGTGATGCGAATAGCCCGAATTGACGAAGAGCATGCCGCCGGCGATCGCCGGACCGCCGTTGCTCATCGAGCCGCCGTTCGCCTTCACGTGATTGACCGCGTCGAACTCGCGCGCGGTGTCGTATTCCCAGAGCACCGTGCCGTCGCGCGTCGAGTAGGCGCGCAGCCGGCCGTCCATCGTTCCGGAAAACGCGGCGCCGGGAATCAGCGTCACGGCGGCGTTCTGCGACGGCTTGCACGGGGTCTTGCTGGCGCAGCCGGCGCCAGGCACGCTCCATACCAGGCGGCCCGTGCGCAGGTCCACGGCGTGCATGCCGCCACCCGCGCCGGGATTCTCGGCGACGAAATCGGCGTTGGCCGCGTAGATATTCGCGCCGTCGGTGGCCGATCCCCAGAAGACGCCGCCCGACGTCCCGCCCTGCGCGACGCGCCGCTCCCAGACGATCCTGCCGGACGCATCCGGATCGAAGCCGACAATCACGCCCGACTTGTTGCCGACCACGATGAGCTGGCGGCCGCCGCCCACATCGACGAGCAGCGACGAGCCGGTGAAGTCGAAGTCGGGCGCGTCCTTGTCGGGACACACCGCCGCCTCGCGATTGGGCGCCCGGCAGCTGCCGTTCCAGATGTCGTTCTCCGTCACCTGGCGGGACCAGCGGACGCGCCCGGTGTCGAGGTCGAGTGCGAGCAGTGAATCCGACAGCGGCGTCGCCGGCGGCGCGAAGTTGTTGCCGGTCCCCACGTAGAGCACGTGGCGCTTCGTATCGATCGTCGGCGTGTTCCAGACGGCGCCGCCCGCCGGACCGTACAGCTGCGTGCCGATGCTGTTCTGTGTGGTCGCAACAGGCGTCTCGGAGACGGTGTACGTCTTCCAGAGCCGCTTTCCAGTTGCGGCATCCAGCGCGACGACGCTGCCGCGGAACGAGCAGCAGGGGTATCGCGGGTCGCCGACCTGCGATTCCTCGCGCGACGACACCGACACATAGAGCCGGCCGTCGTGGAGCTGCGGCGCAGCCGTGATGGCGGCGTGCGGATGGTCGTCCACGCGGACCTTCCAGAGCGCCTTCCTTGTTCTTGTGTCCACCGCGTAGACGCTGGCGGCCTGATCGCCGAAGTAGGCCACGAGCGCCCCGCCGCTCCGCTCCTCGAGCGTGATGGCGCTCCGGACGGCCGCATCCACTTCCAGCGTCCAGTGAACGCACCCGGTCTTCGCGTCGAGCACGTACAGCTCACCCTCGGCCGTGGCGACGTACACGCGTCCGCCCGCGACGACGGGCTGCGTGCCAGCCGAGCTCGCCCCGGGAAATCCGAACGCCCACTTCAGCCGAAGCCGCGGCACGTCGGCGGCGGTCATGCCGGCCGCTTTGGCTGATTGAAACCGCGCGTTGGTGATGCCGAGCCCCCAGCCGTTCCAGGCCGGTCCCGCCAGCGGATTCGGCGCCGGCGCGGGCGTGCCGCTGCAGAAGGCCGACGCCGGCATCGGGCCGCCCGAATCGGCCAGCGGTTTGCCGGAGACAAACGCCGCCAGCGCGCGGCGCTGCGCGCGGCTCCGCTCGGCGGCACGCGCCCGCATCGAGCCTCGCTCGAGCGCCGCCAGCACCTGCTCGGCGCTCAACCGTCTCAACGTCTCGAACGTGGGCGCCTGCGCGTCCGCCTTCGCTCCTTCGTGGCAGATCGCGCAGTAGGTCTTGAACAGGCCTGCCCCATCGGCCTCCGGGGCGGCGGCGTTCGTGCTCCGGGCGGCGGCGGGTGGCGGACCGGAACTCTGGCTCTGTCGCGCGTGGAGGCCGGCGGTCGCCAGCGCGAGCGCCGCCACCGTGAACGACGCGCCGAGGATGGCCTTCACGTTTACTGCGCTGTCAGCGGCGCGGCGTACTGACTGTTGGTGGGAATTCCTGCGCCACCGCCGCCGTCCCAGTCCTTCTCAACCCCGTGGCCGCGGGCGACATCGCCGTGCATCGGCGTCACGAACCCGAGCAGGCACCCGTTTGAACCGTCCTTGAGCAGGTGGCACCGTGCCTTGATGCGATCGCCCGGCCTCACGTCGTTCACCTTGATGCCGACCTTGTCGAGCCCTCCGGGTCCGGTTCCCTCCAGCGCCCAGGTGGTCGCCTGCCCTTTGGCGTCCTTGACGTCCATGTAGACCCATGAGTGCGGCACGAGTCGATGCACCTCCGTGACCGTCCCCTCCATCGTCGTCCACGTTCCGATGTCGTAGTTGTTGTGGGAATGATGGGCCAGGACGGGCAGCACCGAGACTGCGACGCACGCCATACCAAGACACAGGGATCTCATCTGCATGGTCCTCTCCTGTCGAACTACACTCATCGCGCGCGCGGCGGCGGCGGCGCGGGGAACTTCCATTCGTCGGAATGGTTCGGCGAGTAATACACGCGATACCGGATCGACCGGCCCTGCTCGTCGAGGAACATCAGCGACTGCTGAAAGAGGCCCGGCGCGGGCGCCCCTTTCGGCACCGTCGCCTCGAGGACATACAGCCGCGTGCCGTGCATGTTGACGGTCGCGAACGTGCGCGACCCGTCCGGGTTCTGGAGCTGCAGCTGATGTCCCGGCACCTGGTCGGCCGAATACCAGCCGTAGAACGTCACCTTGGCGTCCCTCTGCATGAACTGCCAGGTGGCCCAGACGATGGCGCCGCCCACGTCGCCGCGCCAGCCGTTCATGCAGGCGTCGCCCTCGCCGCCGTTCTTCTGGCACTGCGCAGCCTGCTCCGCGCTCAGTTTTTCGACGTCTTTGTAGTCGACGACCGTCATGGAGTAGCGGCCGCGCGCATTTTCGACGCTGTAGACGCGCGCCGGCAGGCTGATGCCGCCTTCCGACGTCCACGTGGTGTCCCGGACGCCCGGCTCGCCTGGGAAGCTGACGCCGAAGAAGTCCTTCTGGCTATTGAACTGGATAAAGCCCTGGGCGAGCGACGTTCCCGTCACAGCCAGGACGAGCGCGGCGGTCGTGAGTGCAATCGAGCGCATGGAGGCCTCCTGACAGCTTGCGGCGGATGCAATACTGCCAGAAGGCCGCGCCCGGAGCAATGACGGTTCAGGCCAGGGCCGTCTTGTACAGCGCGAGCAGCTTGCCCCACGCGCGTTCGGTGTCGGCCTTGCTGTAAATCGACTGCCCGTTGGGCTGTTCCGGCATGTCTGACACACACCACCCGTGCTGCGCCGTCGAGTACACCTCGATTGCGGCCGGCACCTTCGCCGCGTCGAACGCCTCCCTGAGCTTCGCCTTGGCGTCGGGCTGCTGCATGTCATCGTTTGCGGCGATGCCGAAGTACATCCGTCCCGTGATCTTGGGCGCGAGCAGGTGCGGGCTGTCGGGGTTGTTCGTCACGAGCCCACCGCCGTGGAACGACGCTCCGGCGCCGACGCGGCTCGACACGGCCGCCGCCGTCTTGACGACGAGCGGGCCCCCCATGCAGTAGCCCTGCGTCCCCACCTTCTTCGCGCGATCGACCTGGCGCTGCGTATCGAGCCATGCGATGAACGCCGCGGCGTCGCGCTCGGCCGGGCCGCCCGCGTTAATCGATCCCATGA
>JACQZV010000008.1 GCA_016213695.1 Acidobacteriota bacterium
CGCGGTCGCGGTGACGCAGGGCCCGGGGCTCGTCGGGTCGCTCCTGGTGGGGCTGGCGTTTGCCAAGGCGCTCGCCTGGGCCCGCGGCGTGCCGGTGATTCCGGTGCACCACCTGGCGGGTCACATCGAGTCGCTCGTGCTGCAGCACGGCGAGATGCCCCTGCCGTCGATCGTGCTCGTCGTTTCGGGCGGGCACACGAGCCTCTACCGGATCGAGCAGCCTGGCGCCTACGAACTGCTCGGGCGCACGCGCGACGACGCGGCGGGGGAGGCGTTCGACAAGGTGGCGAAGCTGCTGGGGCTCGGGTATCCGGGCGGGCCCGCGATCGATCTGGTGGCGCGCCAGGGCAACGATCGGGCCGTGCGATTTCCGAAGACCCGGTTGACGCATGCCGATCGCAATGCGCCGCACCTGGCCGGCCGCCGCGACTTCAGCTTCAGCGGGCTCAAGACCGCCGTGCTGCGGCACGTCACGCGGCGGCGCGGCGAGCGCGCGCTCGCGGAGGGCCACCTGCTGCCGCCCTCCGAAATTGCCGACATCGCCGCGAGCTTCCAGCGTGTCGTGGTGGAGACGCTCCTCGACCGGCTGTTCGAGGCGGCGCGCTGGTACGGCGCGCGGAGCGTCGGGATCGCGGGCGGCGTGTCGGCCAACAGCGTCCTGCGCGAGGAGGCGGCCGCGCGCGGCACGGCACGCGGCGTCCCGGTATTCCTGCCGAGTCTCGCGCTCTCCACCGATAATGCCGCCATGATTGCAGCCGCGGGCCTGCGGCGGTACCGGTCGGGGGCCGTCGGCGGGCTCGATCGGCTCGATCTGAACGCCGAGGCGTCCCTGGCGCTCGATGCGACATGAAGACCACGACTGAGTACCTCTGGTTCGAAACGAAGGCGCGGCGCGAAGTCATCCGCATCACCGACCAGGTGGCGGAGATTGTCCGGCGCAGCGCGGTGGCCGAAGGGCTGGTGCTCGTCTCGGCCATGCACATTACCGCCGCCGTCTACGTGAACGACTGGGAGGACGGCCTGATTCACGACTTCGAAGTGTGGCTCGAGACGCTCGCGCCGGCGGGGCTCGACTACCGGCATCACCAGACGGGTGAAGACAACGCCGACGCGCACCTGAAGCGCACGGTGATGGGCCATCAGGTGATCCTGCCGATTACGAAAGGGAAGCTGGATCTCGGTCCGTGGGAGCAGGTGTTCTACGCGGAGTTCGACGGCCAGCGCCGCAAGCGGGTGATTGTCAAGGTGCTCGGCGAATGAACGACAGGCGTCGCGACAGCCGGCAGTACCCCGAGCGCCCGATCGTCGGCGTCGGCGCCGTGATCGTGCAGGACGGCCGGGTGCTCATCGTCAAGCGCCGCTACGAGCCGCTTGCGGGCCGCTGGAGCCTGCCCGGTGGCACGCTCGAGCTCGGGGAGACGCTCGAGGCCGGGCTCGCGCGCGAGATGCGGGAGGAGACCGGGCTGGAGGTGGAGGTCGGTCCCGTCATCGAAGTCTTCGACCGCATCATGCTCGACGAGGAGCGACGGGTGCGGTACCACTTCGTGCTCGTGGATTACCTGTGCCGGCCCCTGAGCGGGGACCTGTGTGCCGGCTCCGACGTCGACGCCGCGATGTTCATCGATCCCCGCGACCTGGACGCGTACGATCTGACGCCGAAGGCCCTGGCGGTCGTGGCCCGCGCGCTCGAGATGGCCGGGGCGGCGAACGTGTACGGGCATCGGGAACGGAGCATCGGGGACCGATGAACGACGTGCCGTCCCGCGACGCGGCCTGGCAGCTCCTCGCGGAGTGGACGCGCGGCGAGAGTCTGCGGAAGCACGCGCTGGCGGTGGAAGCCGCCGTGCGCGGGTACGCCCGCCGGTTCGAACAGGACGAAGATGCGTGGGGCATCGTCGCGTTGCTGCACGACCTCGACTACGAGCGCTACCCGGCGCCGGCGGACCACCCGTTCAGGGGGTGCGAGGAGCTCGAGCGCCGCGGTTATCCCGCCTGGGTCACCCGCGCGATTCTCTCGCACGCCGACTACAGCGGCGTGCCGCGCGAGACCCTCCTCGAGAAGACGCTGTACGGGTGCGACGAGATGGCCGGGTTCGTCACGGCGGCCGCGCTCGTCCGGCCTTCCCGGAGCATCCTCGACCTCGAGGCCGCCTCCGTCCTCAAACGCATGAAGGACAAGGCGTTCGCGCGGGCGGTGTCGCGCGACGACCTGCGGCGGGGCGCGGAGGGGCTCGGCCTGCCGCTCGACACCCACGTCGCCAACGTCATTGCCTCCATGCGCGAAGCCGCAGGCGCCCTGGGCCTGCGGGGCACGCTGTAAACGCCCGGGCTTGTCCCGGCGTAACCCGCTCAGAGCCCAACCCCGTCCCGCCATGGTGGATCTCGCGTTCTTCTACGGCACCTTGATGCGGCCCTTCAACAGGGCCGGCCAGCTTCGTGTCGCCGATCACCTCGTCTACGTGGGGCGCGGCTCGATTTCCGGGGCGCTGTTCGACCTCGGGATCTACCCGGCGGCCGTTCCGGCCTCCGATGCCCTGGTCTGGGGCGAGGTGTACCGGATGACGCATCCGGCCATCGTCCTGCAGGTGCTCGACCAGTTCGAGGGATGCCGGACGGAGGAGCCGGACAGCAGCCTGTACACGCGGGCGCTCGCCCCGGTCACCCTTGAGGACGGCCGGGCGGTCGACGCCTGGGTGTATTTCTACAACGCGCCGCTCGGCCGGGCCGAGCGGATCCAGTCGGGCGACTACCTGGAACACATGAGGCTGGGGACCACCGACTAGTTACGCCCCGCGCCGGCCGGCTTTGACGCTGTCGAGGAACTCGATGATGGCAGTGGTCACCGGCAGTGACGGTTCGATGAACTCCAGCCCGGTCCGGTACACCACCGCGTCCTGATCGACGTCGCTGATGTGCGAGTGCGCCACGCGACCCTTGACCACAATCGACCGCTCGCCGAGCACCAGGCGCACGTCGTGCAGCGAGTCGATCTGCAGCGGAAAATGCGTGTCGATCGTCACGCCGGTCCGGCTGATGTCCTTGACGAGGATCGGCTGAAACACCATCACCTCGCCGTGCAACTCGCCGAGAATCGGCACGCGCTCGGCGTCGCGCTTGTCGGCTCCGCTCACAGGGGCGGACTATAACACGCAGTGGGCAGTGGGCAGATACTGCCCACTGCCCACTAATTCATCCGCCGGGCCGGCGTCTGCCGGCGCGGCAGGAGCTGCGCCTCTTCCTCTTCGGCCATCCGCGTGACGGCGGCGTCGAGATCCTGGCCTTCGGGTTCGATGGTGCAGGTGAGCACCGGGATGTCGCGCGTGCCGGGGTCGAGCTGCAGCATCGAGAGCAGCTGGAACGATTCGAGCTGGTCGATCCGTGTGCAGACGATGACGAAGTCCGGGCGCGCGGTCCTGATGTGCGAGTAGGCGCGGTCGCTCGATTTCACGAACACCACGTCGTATCGTCCCGCATCGAGGATGCCTTCGAGCGCGCCGAGCACGCCGGTGTCGCCGTCGACCACAGCGACCATCTGAACTGGCGTGGCGTTGGGAGCGTTCGTGTCAGCCATGGAGACATCCGCCCTTCTGCTCCACGGATATTCAGGATCTGTGCCACGCGAAAATGTCCGCCAGTTTCGCGTGCACGTGGTTTCTCCGCTGGGTTGGCAGGGACACGATGTGTGCGGAACCGCACACGTCTTGCGACGTGTGCCTTGTGCCTTGTGACTTGTGCCTTGTGACTTGCAAAAAAGAGGGGAGCCTGGAGGCTCCCCTCGAACAACACCGATAAAGCGGCGAACTAGAAGATGTACTTGATCGTGACGTACGACTGCGTGCCCGTGTCGAAGATATCGTCCATCCCGAAGCGCGGGTCCTTCACGTTATTGGCGCGGCCGTCCGGCGTTGCCGCCAGCAGCGCGTTGTAGTCGTACCCCTTGGTCAGGTCGGTCCGGCTGAGGTCGATCGCCGAGGCTGGACGCGTGCCCACGCTCGGGCTCGTCCGGTTGAGCCACACCCACTGGTAGCGCGCGACCTTCCGGTTGAACACGTTGAGGACGTTGAACTCGGCGCGCAGGCGCTTGCTGCCGCCCAGGTTCACCTCGTGCGCCACCAGGAGGTCGGTCCTGACGAGCGCGGAAGTCCGCCCCAGGTCGCCGCGGCCGTTGACGAACACGCGCGTGCCGTTCGTGGTCGTGACGTAGGTCGTGAGCGGGGTGCCGCTGCCGCCGTAGAAGTTGGCCGCGAGCGTGGTGCCGAACGGCATCACGTAGCCGCCGTACAACTTGACGACGTGCGGACGGTCCGTGGCCAGGCGCCCGCGCGGGTCGAGGTGGCCCTTTGAATCCCACAACTGCTCGTCGATGTCCCAGTCGCGGTTCACGTTGCCGCCGGGCCGCGCGGTGCTGCCGGTGGCCTGCTGAGCCGTGGAGCTGCTGAAGCCGCTGGATGCCGGCGTGATCTCATCGGACGACCCGATGCCCGAGTAGTTGCCGTACAGCCGGCTCAGCACGTAGCTGGCGCTGCCGAACCAGTTGCTCGCGAAGCGGCGGCTGTAGGTGAGCTCCAGCGCGTCGTACTGCCGCTTCGGCTTGGGGAGCGGCTGGCCGATCGGCGTGGCGCCCGAGGGCGCCTGGATCCTCGACAGGCCCTCGCCAGGGTTGCCGATGATGTAGGCCTCGTCGCCGTGCGCGTCGAGCGCGCCGATGTCCTCGATCGTGCGGATCAGGTCGTTGTGCACGTAGTGGACGCCGAACGACGAGTTGCCGCCGAGCTGGTACTCGGAGCCAAGGCTGAAGCTGTCCTGCGACATCGGCTTCACATCGGGGTCCGTCGAATCGAAGTTCGGGACGCGGCGATTGCGGAACCCGCCGGGCACGACCCACAGATCCCGGCCGGGCATGTTCTTCGGGCTCAGGCTGGCGATGTCCAGGGTATCGAGCGAGCGATACCAGATCTGCCATACGTCGCCGCCGTACGATCCGCGCGAGAGTTCGTACTTCGTCCAGTCGAAGTAGCGGCCGTAGCTGCCGAAGATCTTCCACTGGCCGTCGCCGCGGACGTCGTAGCTGGCGCCGAGGCGGGGCGCGAGCTTGTCGGCGAAGTTGAACTCCATCGCATTGGCCAGGATGTCAGGCCGGAACGACGGGATGATTTCCCGCTCGGTCCGGATGCCGAGGTTCAGCGTCAGCCGCGACGCGACGGACCACTGATCCTGCACGTACAGCGACGTGATGTCGCCGCCCGCCTTGCCCTGGGTGCCGAAGTTGTTCACCTCGTAGTAGCCGTAGGTGCCGGTGCCTCTGTTTCCCTGGAACACGAAGGGCTGTCCCCACCAGAGATACACATAGGCGCCGCCGTTGTAGGACTTGTTGACGTCGTTGACGGTGTGCTGGAACCCGACGCCCGCCTTCAGCGTGTGGGAACCGCCGGCGTTGAACGGCTGGTTGAAGTCGACGTTGACGAAGCTACGCTTGGTCGTGTCGAAGTTGTTCAGCAGGATGCGCGGAACGTCCTGCGTGTTGATCGGGCCCTGAAGGCTTGCCGGAATGCCGGGGACTCCGGTCGTGGTGGCCTGGTACGTGTGGCTGACCGAATTCGGGACACCCGTGTCTTTGTAGTTGTCGTAGAAGTACCCGCCGCGGACCTGCAGGAGCGCCGAGCCGCCCACGGCAAGGTCGACGTTGCCCGTCGCGTTGATCTGGTCCTGATCGAAGCCGCGCGTCCGGTTGATGTCGTTGCTGGCGAGCGAGCTCGCGATGAAGTTGTTCCCCGCGCCCTGATAGCTCGGCAGCGTGCCCGTCGATCGGACGGGCGTGAAGAGCAGCGTTCCCGAGGCGAGCATCCGGCCCTGGGCGTACGAGACCTTGCCGAACGCCTGTGTATAGGTCTGCTTCCGCTTCAACTGGCCCGGCTCGGTGCCGTTGCTGAACATGTAGTTTCTGGTCTCACGGCGCAGCCGCGGCGAGTACGACCCGAAGAAGAAGAGCCGGTCCCGCACAATCGGGCCGCCAATCGACCCGCCCAGCTCGTTCTGGTAATCCGGGCTGTTCTCGTCCTGCAGGTAGCGAACCGTCTTGTCGTCCGCTGGATCCAGGTTGAGCCGCTTCGGCGGACCGGCGCTGAGCGGGCTGCCCAGGAAGTAGTAATGGCCTTCACCGCGGAACACGTTGCCGCCCGACTTGGTGACCGCGCTCACCACGCCGCCGAGCGCCCCGCCGAACTCCGCGTTGATGCCGGTCGTCTGGACCTGCACCTCCTCGAGGTACTCGAACACGGTGTCCTGGCGCGACTTGCCGTTGATGAGCGAGTTGGTGACCACGCCGTCCACGGCGAACGCGTTCTCGGCGCCGCTCGCGCCATTCACCTGAAAGCCGCCTTCGATCTCACCCTGGTTGACCGACGGCGCCGACAGCGCGATCGACTGGAAGCTGCGCGTCTTCGGCAGCCGGTCGATCTCTTCGGAACTGACGTTGTGGGAGACGACGGTGCTTCGAATGTCGACCAGCGGCACCTGTCCGGTCACCTGGACCGTCTCGGTGACCGAGCCGACGCGCAGCTGCGCGTTGACGTCGAAGGTTCGACCGACGAGGACGAGGATGTCCGTGCGGTCGACCTTGCTGAAGCCCGTCAGCTCGAAGACGACGTTGTAGCGTCCCGGGTTCAGGTCGTTCGCGACGTACTCACCGCTTGTGTCGGTGACATACGAGCGGGGCTCACCCGAGACGGCATTCGTGATGGTGACGGTCACGCCGGGTACGGCCTGGCCCTGCTGGTCGGTCACCGTTCCTCGAAGCGTTCCGAAGCGTTCCTGCGCCGTGGCCGCGCTGGCCATCACCAGCGCAAACGCGACGAGCAACGCACTGATGCGTGCGTACATGAGTGTCTCTCCTTGAGAGTGGTTCATTCGCTTATCCGCGACGCGCCTGATTACGGAAGATACGTACCAGCATGCCCGAGACGACTAAGCGTTGTCGATTCAGTGACTTATGCGAATAGCGTGGCGCCCGGAGAGCCCACATAATCCATGGAGGCTGATTTCATGAACCAAAATCATGGATTCTCCGCGCCGCCGAAGTGCCTCCCCAAATCTACCCCTGGACTCCCCGGCGGCTCAAACGCTTTGTGGCGCCGCGCCCTCGGGTGCGCACTTTTCCGGGTCAAACCGTGCACACCGTGTGATTTTCACCGCCAAACCCCTTCACAGCCCATCCCGGCAACTCCTTAGCAACCCTCGTGCCCGTTTGCTATAGTCGGCACCCGGATGCGACTAGCCGTGATCCCGGGCGACGGCATCGGCCCGGACGTCGTGGCGCAGGCGCTCGCGGTGCTGCAGGCGCTCGGCGGCGTCGACGTCACCCCATTTCCCTGGAGCGCCGAGCACTATCTCCAGACAGGCACCACAATCCCGGCGGACGGCTACGACACCCTGCGATCGTTCGACGCGATCTTCATCGGCGCGGTCTGCGACCCGCGCGTGCCCGACAACCGGCACGCGCGCGATATCCTGCTCGGGACGCGGACCGCGCTCGACCTCTAGGTGAACGGCCGGCCGGTGAAGCTGCTGGACGACCGGCTCTGCCCCCTGAAGGGTCGAACCTGCGCCGACGTGAACTTCGTGGTCCTTCGCGAGAACACTGAGGGGCTGTATGCCGGGGTCGGGGGGCGGTTCAGGGCCGGCACGACCGATGAGGTCGGGATTCAGGCCGAGATCAACACCTACAGAGGCGTCGAGCGGATCGTGCGCCACGCCTTCATGTTCGCCCGGGAGCGCGGCCTGCGCCGGCTGTGCATGGCCGACAAGAGCAACGCCATGACTGACGGGCATGCCGTCTGGCAGCGCGTGTTTCACTCGATGAAGGGGGAGTTTTCCGACATCGAGGCGACGCATCTCTATATAGACGCGCTCGCGATGTGGCTTGTCCAGGACCCCGGCCGCTTCGACGTCATCGTCACGAACAACCTGTTTGGCGACATCATCACGGACCTGGGAGCTGCGCTGCAGGGTGGTCTCGGCATGGCGGCTTCGGCCAACCTGCATCCCGGCCGGACGTCGATGTTCGAGCCGGTCCACGGGTCGGCGCCGCCGCTGGCGGGGAAAGACGTGGCCAACCCGATCGGCGCGGTCTTGTCGGCGGCGCTGCTGCTCGAGTCGGCCGGCCGCGTCGAGGACGCGCGGCGCGTTGAACGCGCCGTGCAGGAGGCCGTGCGGGCCGGCGAGACCACGCGCGACGTCGGCGGGACGCTCGGCACGCGGGAAGCCGGCGCGGCCATTCTGCGCCGGCTGCGATAGGCGTCAGTACCGCTTCTTGAGCTGGCGCATCAGGTCGAACCGCGCCGTGTCGGCGATCGCCATCACGGCCATCACGCCGGCCTGCACGGGATCGCTCACGACGAGATCGGCGGCGTCCGGCACGCTCCCGGCCATGTTGAGCGAGATCACGTAGAGCCCCTGCTTCCGTACTTCGGCGACGGCCTCCGCGATCTCTCCGCCCATCAGCGCACCCGCCAGCACGAGCAGCTTGACGCGCGGCAGGCGGACGACCGAGCGGACGGCGGCGGCCAGCTCCTGCTCGCCGACGAGCGGAATCGTATCGACCGAGATGCGCTCGCCGCGGATGTTATGGCGGTCGGCCTCGGAGATGGCGCCAAGCGCCACCTGGCCCACCTGGGCGCCGCCGCCCATGACGATGATGCGCTTGCCGTAGATCTTCGCGAACGACGGCGTTTCGACGACGGAGGCCACGCCGGGCACGTTCCGGAGGTCGGCGAGGACGGCGTCGAGCGGCGCGTCTTCGAGCGTGAACTCGAAATACGTCGTCAAATGCGGCTCGCCGCCGGGGATGTCGACGTACGTGATGTTGGCGCGGTGATCGGCGAGGACCTTGGTCAGCCCGTGCAGCATCCCGGGCCGATCCGAGACCTTCGCGATGACGGCGTGTGACGTCACTAGCCGCGCGCCGCCAGCGCCGCCTTCACCCGCTCCGGCGTGAACGGGAGCTGCCGCAGGCGCGCGCCGGTTGCGTCGAAGATTGCGTTGCCGATCGACGCCGCGGTAACCGTGATCGACGTCTCGCCGGCGCCGGTCGCCGGCGCGTCGGGCCGGTTGACGATCACGCTCTCGATGACGGGCACCGGGTCGCCGACGAACCACGGGCGGTACGTGCGCCAGTCGATCGAGGTCACGCGGTCGCCGCTCCAGGTCACTTCCTCGCGCAGCGCGCGGCTCATGCCGTGGATCAGGCCGCCCTCGAGCTGGTTGCGCAGGCCGTTGGGATTGGACACGGGGCCGACGTCGATGGCGGCGACGCACCGCTTCACCAGCACCAGACCGGTGTCCTGGTTGACCTCGACCTCGGTGACGAGCGCGCAGTATCCGTTGTCGCCTTCATAGAGCACGCACGCGATGCCGCGGCCGGTGGCGACGCCGGTTCGCCGGCTGCCGGTGCGGGGTGAGGGGCGCGCGTCCCATCCCGCCTTGCCCGCGGCGGCGGTCACGACGTCGCGCAGCCGCGGGTCGCTCAGGTGCCGCAGCCGGTACGCGACCGGGTCGGCCTTGGCGCTCGCGGCGATCTCGTCCATGAACGATTCATGGGCAAACGTGTTCTGCAGGCGCGCCGGCGACCGCAGCGGGCCGGTGAAGAAAGGCGATGCCACCGTGCGCGACAGCACGCGCTCGCTCGCCACGGTACCGGTGCCGCCGCACATGCCGCCGATGCAGCCGGTCACGGAGTTGGGCACGGTGTTGTTGCCGTTGTCGAACTCGCCGGTGGGCGCCGGGGCGGGCGACCGCGGCTGCGCCATCTGCGGCTCGAAGCCGGCGAGCATCCCGGAGACGACGTTGCCCGGCGCGTTCCCGCCGGGACGATTGCCGCGCTGGAGCGTCCAGCCCTGATAGTCCCAGCAGACGATGGTACCGTTCGCGTCGAGCCCGACGCGCTCGTCGATGACGTACGCCGGCCCGTAGTTTTCCCAGGCCATCTCGTCCTTGCGGGCGAGCTGGACGCGCACGGGCCGGCCGACCGCCTGCGACATCAGCGCGGCGTCGTACGACACGGCGTCGGCCCCGTTCACGCCGTAGCAGCCGGGCCCCTGGCGGAAGATGATGCGGACGCCCTCGGGCTTGAGACCGAGCACCATCGCCATTGTGCTGCGCAGAGGGTAGACGGCCTGCGTGGCCGAGTAGATCGTCGCGGCGTCCGTCTTCACGTCGGCCACCGCGCACGCGGTCGCAATCGACGCGTGCATCTGGTACGGGTGACGATAGGTCGCCTTGATCACCTTCGCCGCCGAGGCCAGCTTCGCCTCGACGTCGCCCGAATCCACCGACAGTGCGTCGCGTGTGGCGGTCTGGCTGTGGAGGCGTTCGTGGAACGTGCCCTGATCGGGCAGCGCGGTGCCCGCGCTCCAGGTCGCTTTGAGCTGACGCGCGGCCTGTTCGGCCTGCCACGGCTTCTCGGCGACGACCCCCACCCAGTTCTTGCGGACGACAACCTTGAGGACGCCCGGGAGGCCCTGGACGGAGCTCTCGTCCACCGCCGTCAGCGTCGCGCCGAGGGCGGGCGGCCGCACGACGCGGCCGTGCGCCATGCCGGCCACGCGCACGTTGTGGACGTACTCGAACTGGCCGGTGACGATGGCGGGGAAGTCGAGCCGGGGCACGGAGGTGCCGAGCACCTTCCACTCGCTGACCGGCTTGCGTGCGGCGGCGCGGTTCAACATGAGGTTGAACTTCTGGCCGCCGATGAGGTCACCGTAGCCGACGCTCTTCGAGGCGTCGCTCTTCGCGCGGACGGTGCCGTCGATGGCGACGAGGCTCTCGACGGGCATCCCGAGGCGCTTGGCGCCGAGTTGCAGCAGCGCCTCGCGCGCCGTCGCGCCCGCCAGCGCGAGGTTCGCCTTGTTGAAGTTCGTCGGATGCGACTGCGCGCCCGACGTCGTCCCCTGGTCGGGGGTCATCGACGTGTCGCACTGGATGAGCCGCACGCGGTCGATCGGCACGCACAGCTCCTCGGCGACCAGCTGGGTCTGCGCCGTGTAGAGGCCCGTGCCGAGCTCGCACTTGCCGGTGTAGGCGGTGACGCGGCCGTCGGCGCCGATGGCCAGCCACGCGTCGAGCTGCGGGCTGCCCGGGCCGTTGATGCCCTGCGCCGAGAGCGTGTCCGGCACGAGGCCGAGGTCACCGGCCGCGCGGGCCGCGCTGAAGGCGACGATGAGCAGGCCGCTTCGTCTGACAAAGTCGCGGCGCGTCAGGCCCGCGGCGTCGAGGGCCGCCTGCGCGTCGTGTGTCATGGAGGTGCTGCGCGTCATGCCGTCCTCCTGGTCTGCCGCTCCTGCGCGTACTTCCTGATGGCCGCCACCATGCGCACGTGCGCGCCGCAGCGGCACAGCACGGTGGCCAGCGCCTGTCGGATCTGCGCGTCGCTCGGGTTCGGCGTCCGATCGACCAGCGCCTTGGCGGTCATGATGACGCCGTTGATGCAGAAGCCGCACTGCATGGCCTGCTCGTCGACGAACGCCTTCTGAATCGGATGCAGGTTCTCCGGCGATCCGAGCCCCTCGAGGGTGGTGATCTCGGCGCCCGCCACGGCCTTGACCGGCACCGA
The DNA here is from genome assembly GCA_016213695.1 of Acidobacteriota bacterium. GTDB lineage: Bacteria > Acidobacteriota > Vicinamibacteria > Vicinamibacterales > UBA2999 > DATCJA01. The sequence goes on from JACQZV010000008.1 coordinate 11,606, forward strand.
GCAGGAGCGGACCGCGTCGCCCTTGACGATCACGGTGCAGGCGCCGCACTGGCCGAGGCCGCAGCCGAACTTCGGGCCGCGGAGCGCCAGGTCGTCGCTCAGCACGTAGAGCAGGGGGGTGGCCGGGTCGACGTCCACCGTGTGGGCTCGGCCGTTGACAGTCAGGTTGAAGACGCTCATATCGTGTCCTTTCAGACGCGGCCGTCATCGTAGCGCGAGCCGGATCAAGTCACAAGTCACAAGGCACAAGGCACAAGGCACAAGGCCTTGGTATTCTTCCCTCGTGCGGATTCTCGTCGTCGAGGACGAGCTCAAGGTGGCCAATGCGCTCCAGGAGGGGCTGCGGGGCGAGCGCTATGACGTGGTCGTCGAGCGCACCGGCGAGAGCGCGTTCTTCCGCGTCACGACCGAGCCGTACGACGCCATCCTGCTCGACCTGACGCTGCCCGGCCGCGACGGCCTCGAGATTCTGAAAGCGATGCGGGACCGCGGGATCCGGACGCCCGTGCTGGTGCTCACCGCGCGCGACACGCTGCAGGACCGGGTCATCGGGCTCGACAGCGGCGCGGACGACTACATGATCAAGCCGTTTGCGTTCGCCGAGCTGGTGGCGCGTATCCGGGCGCTGGTGCGGCGCGGGCGCGCCGCCGAGACGCCGCGGCTCGCCGTGGCCGACCTCGAGCTGCACCTGCACACGCGCCGCGTGTCGCGCGGCGGCCGCCCGATCGATCTCACCGTGCGCGAGTTCGAACTGCTCGAGTACCTGCTGCGGCACCAGGGGCAGGTGGTGTCGCGCGAGAGCCTGGCGCGCGACGTCTGGAAGGAGACGGCGCGCACGACGCCGCTCGACAACGTGATCGACGTGCACATCGCCCGCCTCCGCCGCAAGATCGACGCGGATCAGGCCGCCCGGCTCATTCACACCGTGCGCGGCGTCGGCTTCATGCTGCACGAGGGCGAGCCGTGAGGCGGTGGTGGCGATCCCACAACGTGCGCGTCCGGCTGACGCTCTGGTACGTCGGCGCGATGGTGATCGTGCTCGGCGTCTACGCCGGCGTCGTGTTCGCGTTCGTCAGCCGCAGCGTGTCGGACACGCTCACCCGCCGTCTGCGCGGCGACTTCCAGTGGGCCTCCGCCATGGTGGAGCAGACGCCCGAGGGCGGCATCACTTGGTACCAAGACATCACCGAGGAGGAGTTCTGGCTCCGCGTGTGGAGCCCCTCCGGCACGCTCCTGTACCAGAATGCCGAGGCGGCGCGCAGTCCGGTCCCGCAGAGCCGCGACATCGCGCTCCAGACCGACGACAGCATCCGCGAGGTGGACCACCCCGTGGCGGCGGTGCGCGTGCTCACGCGCCGCGGCCGCATCGGCGACCAGCCCGTCATCATCCAGGTGGGACGGTCCGAAGCCTCGATGCGGGAGGAGCTCGATCAGCTCGCGCTCATCCTCGCGTTCGGTCTGCCGGTGGCCGTGGCGATTGCCGGTCTCGGCGGCTACAGTCTGGCGCGCCGCGCGCTGCTGCCGGTGGAGCGGATGACCGAGCGCGCGCGCCACATCACGGCCGAGCGCCTGAGCGACCGCCTCCCGGTCGAGAACCCCGACGACGAAATGGGCCGGCTGGCCCTCGTGTTCAACGAGACGCTCGGCCGCCTGGAAGCGTCCTTCGAGCAGATGCGCCGGTTCACCGCCGACGTCTCCCATCAGCTGCGCACGCCGCTCACCGCGATTCGCAGCGTCGGCGAGGTCGGCCTCCGCGAGCATCGCGACGACGCGACGTACCGGACCATCATCGGCAGCATGCTGGAGGAAGCGGATCGGCTGGCGAGCCTCGTCGATCGGCTGCTGACCCTCTCGCGCGCGGAAACGCGGCAGGCGAAGCTCGCCTCTGACGACATCGACCTGCGCGAGCTGGCCGAAGACGTGGCCGGGCATCTCGACGTGCTCGCGGAAGAGCAGGGCCAGTCGATTGGCGTCGAGCATGCGGACGCGCCGCACGCCTGCGCCGATCGCTTCGTCGTCCGCCAGGCGCTCATCAACCTGGTGGACAACGCGATCAAGTTCACGCCGGACGGCGGGCGCATCTCCATTCGCGTGGGGGAGACGGCGGCCGAAGCGCACGTCGACGTGATCGACAGCGGGAGTGGCATCGACCCGCAGGCGCGCGACCACATCTTCGATCGGTTCTACCGCGCCTCCGATGCCCAGACGCCGGGCGCGGGGCTCGGCCTGTCGATCGCGAAAGGCGCCGTCGAGGCGACCGGCGGGCGGCTGACGCTTGAAGCGTCCGGTCCCGGCGGCAGCACGTTCCGGATCAGCCTGCCGCGGGCGACGCCGGCGCGGCGCAGAGCCGCGGGATAGTGGGCAGTGGGCAGCGGGCAGTTGCCAGTTGTCAGTTGTCAGTTGTCAGTTGTCAGCGGCAAGTGCGCCGCTTCCCACGCCACGATCCCGCCCGCCAGTTCGCTGACCGGTGACCGCCCCGCGCGCTGCAGCAGGCTTGCGGCAATCGACGATCGATAGCCTCCGGCGCAATACACCAGCACGGGACGATCGGAGGGAA
>JACQZV010000082.1 GCA_016213695.1 Acidobacteriota bacterium
CCTGACAAATCGGGACGGCCCTCCGGCGTGCGCGACACCTGCGCCTCGGCACCGCCCACCGTGCCGGCAACGACCAGCGCGACCGCCAGTCGGCTAGCCCCCGATATGCTGCGCATCTCTCTCGTTCTCGCAGATGTGCTCGATGAGCTCGGTGTCGGGGAGCAGCCCGAACCCGAACCCCACGTCCCACGGTCTCGCGTAGGCCTTCGGGTCGTCAATCGTGAACCGCACGTCGAGATGGCCGAAATCGCGCCGCTGGTAGCGTTCGACAATGTGTAACGCGTCGGTGGCCGGATGGCCGCGGAAGTCGAGCCACGTGCCGTCGACAAACCCTGTGGTGTCGACGAGGAGCGTCTCCCCGTCCCACCGGCCAAGCGAATAACCGAAATACGCCGGGGCACGGCCGGCCGGGACGCGGCGGCCGTCGGTGTAGATCTGCCGATAGTGGTTGAACTCCTCGTGCAGGATGACGATGAGCCCCGTCGTCTGAACGATCTTGAACGGCTCGGGGACTGACATCGCCTTCGTGATGCCGTGCGGCAGGCACCGCTGGCTCGGCGTCCCCCTGCCGCCGTTGTCTCCGCGCTCCTTGTAAAGCGCCGCGCCCGGTGGCTGGAACACCACCTCGAGGCCGCTCGCAATCCCGTCGGCCCCGCCCGTCGGGGGCTTGGCGCCGCGCGGCCGCATCCAGATCCCCGAGAGATCCGGTGTTCCGTCAGCGGTTCGTGGCGCCGGTGCCGCGAGATCGGGGCTGCCATCCGCAGTACGCGGCGTACCGGGCAGCGACAGCTTCAGCCACTGCGCGGAGGCGGGATACGCCAGCAGCAGCCCCAGCACGACGCCCACCACGACGCCCACGAGACAGGGTCCGTTCCCCGGCGACAGCCGATGACCAGCACCGCGCACGCGCCAAGATTACCCGAAGTGGCGTTCAGTTGGTCAGCACAACGGGCGGCCGGCGCTTGCCGTGCTGCGTCGCCTGCTCGAAGGCGTTGGCGAGTTGGAGGACGCTCCACTCGTCGCGATGGCGTCCGACGATCTGGATGCCGACCGGCAGCCCGGTTGACGTGAAACCCGCCGGCACCGAGATCGCCGGGTTGGCCATGAACGTGACGTACCAGCAGGAGCGCATCCAGTCGATGTAGTTCGTCATCGCCACGCCGTCGATCGATGTCGGGAACTCCGTCGTCACGTCGAACGGCGCGACCTGCGTCACCGGCAGCACGAAGTAGTCGTACTTCGCGAAGAACTGGCGGCTCTGCTCGTGCATCCGGGCCTGCCGCGCCAGCGCCCGTCCGACATCGGCGGCGGTCAGGCGTTCGGCCTCCGCCGCCTCGAACTTGATCGTGTCTTTGACCCAGGCGGCGTTCTGCGCGATGAGCGGCGCGTACTGGGGATGATTGGCCGCGTAGCGCAGGATCGGGAAGGCGTCGGCGACCCCGTCGAAATCCGGCTCGGCCTCTTCGACGACGCATCCGAGCTGCTCGAAGACGCTGCGGTTGGCGTTGACGACACGCCGGATCTCCGGTTCGAACGGGATGCCGCCGAGCCCGCGCCACCACGCTACGCGGGCGCCCTTGAAGGTTCGACCGAGCGGCGCGCGGAACCGCGAGCCGTCTTCCTGGATGGAGAGCGGGCTGCGCGGATCGGGACCGGCGATGGCGCTCAGAAACAGGGCGACGTCGGCGACCGACCTTGCCAGCGGCCCCGATACCGAGAGGGGCGACCAGGACCCGGATTCCGACGGGACACGGCCGGGCGACACCCGCAGTCCCACCACGTTGCAGAATGAGGGCGGATTGCGCAGCGAGCCGCCGGTGTCACTGCCGTCGGCCAGTGGCACCATGCCGCACGCGAGCGCGACGGCCGCCCCGCCGCTGCTGCCCCCGCATGTCTTCGAGGGATCGTACGGGTTGCGGGTGGCGCCGAACACCGCGTTGAAGGTCTGCGACCCGGCGCCGAACTCGGGCGTGTTCGTCTTCCCGAGCGTCAGCGCGCCGGCCGCGCGAATGCGCTGGACGATCAGCGCATCGCGCTCGGGCACGTGGTCGGCGAAAAAGCGCGACCCGCGCGTGGTGCGAATGCCCGCGGTATCGACCAGATCCTTGTGGGCGACCGGCAGGCCGTGCAGCACGCCGCGCGTCCGGCCGTTCGCGGTCATCTCGTCCGCCCGCATGGCATCGGCCATCGCGCGGTCGGCCACCAGCGTCACGACGGCGTTGACCGTCGGGTTCACCCGCTCGATCTGGGCGAGATGCGCGGCCATGACCTCGCGGGCCGAGACCTGCTTCCGGCGGATACGGGCCGCGAGCTCGACGGCGCTCAGAGCACAGAGTTCGGACCCGCCGGCGGCCGGCGCGGAGGCGGCCCCGGCCGCCTGCGGCGACGCAGCCGACGCGCCCGGTGCCACGGCGCCGACGGCCGCCGTGCCGATCACCTGACCGAACTCGCGGCGCGTCAGGTTCGTGTGCATGCGTCTCCTTCCGGGAAGTACTTACAGTGGTCGACGCTCCATCCGAGGGTGCGCCGGCGCACGGTCGCGCATGGCCTGCACGCTCGAGAATGTCGACACACAGTACGGCACGAGCGCCGTCAAGACGATCTGCAGCGCTCGCCCTGATGAGACTTCGCCGTGCAACAGCGCCTCGCCGTGGTTGATCAGGATGAGTACGGTTCCCACAACGACGGCAACCACACACGCCCGACGTACGACCGCTCGACTGGTCGCGAGCTGCAGCCACTCTCTCGTCTTCACTTAACGATCCGATTGATAGTCGAAGTCTGTCGCGAAGCCACAGCGCCCGCGGACCTCCCAGCTGAGAGGGGCGTCCTCGACCTTCAAGGCCTCGGTCCGGAGTTCGTCACCCGGGTGGTCGTGCCCCGGAATCCCGCACGAGACGGCGCCATCTGACGGCACGACGGTCCCTCCGCGCACTTCGACATGATCCCCGGCGCGCATGAACCACCGGCGTGGCGCGTGCTCGAGCACGATGTTCGCCCGTCTGACGGCGTAGACCTCTCCGATGGAGGCCGCGTAGTTGCGAAGCGTCGTCCCACCGGCTCGGCCGAGAAAGATTGCCGTCAGTGCAGCATGCTGGTCGTCGGATGCGGTCTCATCGACGTACAGGCACACACGCCACGGCTTTCCGGCCTCGTGATCGGAATACGATCCGGCGAGTACGACGGAGAGTCCTGAGAGCAGAAGGGGACCACGTTCGCCCTCGACAATTCGCCAGGACAGCGCAAAGTCGCAGACGCCGTAGGTGGACCCGGTGGTCAGCTTCCGCCCACCTTGCCGCCGGCACGGACAGATCGCGTCGCAGTTACACGCTTCGAAATACGTGCCGGACACACGCCAGTCTGTCATCGACAGTCTTGCTGTCAGAGACTACCGCGTGATCCAGGGCTTGAAGCGCTCTTCCTGTTGGAGGCGGGTGGCAATCGCCTCCGCAGCGCGGCGATCGTCGTACTTGCCGACGCGGATGCGGAAGTTGGCGCCGGAGGTGGTGACGAATGTCGGATAACCCTTCGCCGTCAGCCGGTGCGCAATCGCCTCCGCCTCGGCGCGCTGGCGGACCGCCGCGACCTGCACGACGAACCCTTTGCCGACCGGCTCGCGGAGCGAGGAATCAGCCGACGCGGTGACTGGCGCAACCGCCGCCGGCTTCGGTGCCGGTACTACGGCTGGCTTCGGCGCCGGCACTACGGCTGGCTTCGGCGCCGGCACTACGGCCGGCTTCGGCGCCGGAGCGGCCGCCGGTTTCAATGCTGCAGGCGCTGTTGGTCTTGCCGCGACGGCCGCTGTTGCTTTCGGTGCGACAACCGCTGCCGGTTTCGGCGCGACTGCCGCTGCCACCTTCGGCGCTGGAGCGGCCACGGGCTCCGGCGCGCGCGCAGCCGGCCTCGGAGCCGGTGCAAGGGGCGCCGCACCGACTGCGACCGGCGACAGGGCCGCTTCGGAGGGAGGCTTCAGCGTCTCGGCCGGCGGATTCGGGTCCTCGAGACGCGAGGCGTAGGTGAGCGTCTCGCTCGCGGCCACGGGCGCCGTGCCCGTGCTGGCCACTGCAAACGGAGCCGACGAGGGCTGCGCGGCCGACGTCGGATCGATCGGCGCTTGTTCGGGAAGGTCCGTGACGAGGGCACGCTGCGCCGGAACGCCGCGGCCCACCATCACGCCACACAGGAACACCACGACTGCCACCACGGTGGCCGCCATAAACAGGAACACGAGCTGCTTACCGTTCAGCTGAATCTCGTGAAATCCTTCATCCTGCATGGGTTAGGTGATGCACAGTTTAGCACAGATGCACTATTGCACGCTCTCGAGCAGCGCCCGGCCCTCTCCGTCGGCCGGGTCGCTCCAGACGGCAATCGTCAGCGCGTCGATCGCGTCCTGCCGGCGACCGGTCCGCAGATAGATCCGCCCGAGCAGCAGGTGCGCCTGGCTCTCGTACGGCGCGAGAAAGATCGTCCGGCGAAGCTCCCCAACCGCCTCCTCGTCGCGCCCCTCCTGAAACAGCCGCCGTCCGGCGTCGAGATGAAACGCCGCAATCGCCCGCTGATCGCGCTGCTCGGCGGCCACGACCGCCGCGTCCACACGAAGCGAAGCGGGCACGTCGAGATCGGTCTTGAGCCGCTCCAGTCCTGGCGGCACGGTATTCGCCCCCGGGTGCTGCTGCTCCCACTCCACATAGGTCGAGGAGAGCCTGCGCGCGAGCTCCTTCTCGCGCGCCGCCTCAGCGGTACTTCCAGACGACTGGAGCGCCACTCCCAGCACATAGTGCGCGGCGTCGTCGGCCGGATTGCGCCGGACCGCTTCGCGCAGCGAGGCGATCGCGCCCTGCGCGTCCCGGTCGAGCCAGTACGCATAGCCGGTGTTGAAGAAAAGGTCCGGATCGCTGCCGTCGAGCATGGCCGCGTCGCCGAAGTAGGACACGGCGCGCCCCGCCACCCCGGGCAGCGGCGAAGGACCCGGCGACGCCGCCCGGCGCCGGAGCTGCGCCACGCCCATGTTATTGAACAGCGCCGGGTCGCGTGCCGCCTCGTTGAGCGCGCTGAACTCGGCGAAGGCGGCCTGCGGCTGTCCAAGATGCAGCATCGAGACGGCCCCGAGGAACCGCGCCTGCCGCACGAGGGGATCGGCCGCCGGCACCTGACGGATGGCCTCCATCGCGCGCCGGTGATCCCCCTGGTCCGTGCGCACGTCCCAGAGCGCGATCCGCGCGCGGGGAAACGCCGGCACCAGCCGCAGGGCCTGTTCGAGAAACGCCACTTTCGCGTCGGGCGCCTCCGCGAGCAGCCCTTTGATGTACTGCTCGAAGGCGGCGAGCGACGGATAGAGACGAGCAGGCGGATCGGCCGGCACGCCCGATTCCGGCACGATGCGCTGCGCCAGCCGCCCGTACGTCTCCAGCATGTCGGCCAGGGGACCGCGCTCGACCAGCTCGGGTGACATGCGCCCGGTGTCGAGCCGGATGCTCCGGGCGCGCACCGTCAGCGCATCGTCCTGGATCTGATACGAGCCGATGACCACGGTCGAGGCGCCCACGAGCTGGCCAAGCCGAATCACCGTTGCATGGCTCAGCGTGGACACGGGCGGCACGCGGAGGCGCTCGAAGGCACGCAGCCGGTCCTCGCGGCGCATCGCCGGCGCGCCGAGCGCCTGCAGATCGTCGGCCAGCAGCACCGCGGACGCTTCGCTCAGCCAGTAGAGACGCGGCTCGCGTGTGGCGTTCGCGAAAGGGATGACGAGGTGGACCGGCGGCGGCGTCTGCGCGAACCCATCGGTGGAACCGACGAGCGCACACACGATCACGAACCGCAGAGACGCAGAGGCGGTGTTCCGTTTCATCACGCCGTCACCCCACCGGGCGTACCGTGACGACCATCAGGCACTGCCCCGCGCCGGTCGCGCGGCACTGCGTGATCTCGACGTCGACCTCGAGGTCGAACAGGTGCATGAAGCGGCGGATGGCCGCGGCATAGAACTCACACAGCGGCCGCGCGACGCGCTCGCGCACCTCGCAGAAGATCGATCCCCGGACGTCAACTGCCCCTCTGCCCCGCCGCCAGCGGACGACCCCGCGGCTCTTCCGGGAGGTACGGCGAATCATGCCGCGCGCCAGCCGCATCACCAGCCGCAGCCGGAGGCCGGCGGGCGTCGCCCGCAGCACCGAGCGCCGGACGCCGGACAGGTCGGCAAAGGTCCACTCGGCCGCGTATTCTCCGGCGCGCGCGGTGACGAGCCGGTAGGGCTCGCCCTCCTGCCGGAGAAAGCTCAGCACCGCGGCCAGCGGCGCCGGCCCGATCCGCCCGTCGCGCAGCCCGGTCGGGTTCAGCCACGCCTCGTAGAACTCGAGCCGCGTGGGCAGCAGGTCCGCAATCGCCTGATGCAGACTCGCGACCAGGATCCGTCCAACACCGGTCTCAATCATGGTCTAATGACGAGGGGTCAACAGTGGGTTCCGACCCCGTGTTTGCGGCGGCCGTTCTTGCCGGTGGCCAGGCGCGGCGGCTCGGCGGTCTCGACAAGAGCGCGCTCATCATTGGCGCGCGCTCGATTCTCGATCGCCAGATCTCGCTGCTGCGCCGGCTCACTCCACATCTTCTCGTCGTGACGAGCGAGGGGTCGCGCGTGCGGGCCGCCGATATTCCCGTGGCTGTCGATCGCATCGCCGGTGCCGGCGCGCTCGGCGGTCTGTACACCGCGCTGATGGAGGCGCCGGCGGAGCAGGTGCTGGTGATCGGGTGTGACATGCCGTTTCTGACTGCGCCGTTTCTGCTGCACCTGGTCGAGCGCGGCCGCGGCGTGGATGCCGCGGTGCCCCGGGACGGGCACGGACGTCATCCGCTCTGCGCCTCGTACAGCCGGCAGGCGGCCGCCCACCTCCACGCACGCATCCAGGCCGGCGACCTGCGCGTCAGCGATGCCCTCCGGGATCTGACGGTGCGGGAAATCGGGCCGGATGAGATCGAGTCCTTCGATGCGGACGGAGGGCTGCTGCTCAACATCAACACGCCCGACGATTATGCGCGGGCGCGCCTGATCGCCGCAAATCGCACGTCCTCCGACACATGATTCTTCCCCTGCACGACCGTCTGCGCGCGCATCTCGGACGTCTGCTGGCGCAGCTGTACTCCCTCGACGCGCAGACGACGCCGGCCGTGCCGCTCGAGTATCCGCCCACCCGCGAGCTGGGCGACCTCGGCACGCCCGTGGCGTTCGAGCTCGCGCGCCGGCTGCGCAAGGCGCCGCGCGCCATCGCCCAGGCGATCGCGGGCGCATTCGGTGCGCTTGAGGGGGTGGCGCGAGTGGCGGCCGCCCCCAACGGCTACCTGAACTTCTTCCTGGAACGCCGCGGCTTCCTCCTGGATCGGCTCCTGCCCGACACGTCCCGCCGGCCGCCGGCAACGGCCGCCAAGGCGATCGTCGAGCACACGGCCATCAATCCGAACAAGGCCGCGCATATCGGCCACCTCCGCAACTCCACGCTCGGCGACACGCTCGTACGCGTCCTGCGTTTCCGCGGAGTGCCGGTCGAGGTGCAGAACTACATCGATGACACCGGCGTGCAGGTGGCCGACGTCGTTGTCGGCTTCCGCGTGCTGGAACAGAAGACACTCGACCAGATCCGCGAGCTCGCCGGCTCGACGCGCTTCGACTACTACTGCTGGGACCTCTACGCCCGCGTCACCGAATGGTACGAGCAGGACACGGCGCGGCTGACGCATCGCGCCGAGACGCTGCACGCCATCGAGCACGGCGGCACCGACGCCGCCGACGCCGCGGCGTTCATCGCCGACCGCATCGTCCGCTGCCATCTGCAGACGATGGCGCGGATGAACGTGGACTACGACCTGCTCTCGTGGGAAGGCGACATCCTGCGGCTGCAGTTCTGGGCGCAGGCCTTCGAGGTCCTGAAAGCAAGCGGCGCCGTGTACCTGCAGACCGAGGGACGACTCGCCGGCTGCTGGGTGATGCCGATTCAGGACGAACCGGAAGCCCACAGCCCGAAGCCTGAAGCCCGCAGCGAACCTGCCGACGAGGAGGATCAGGCGGAAGAGCGCGAGAAAGTGATTGTCCGGTCCAACGGCGTCGTCACCTACGTCGGCAAGGACATCGCGTATCAGTTCTGGAAGCTCGGGCTGCTCGGGCGCGACTTTCAGTACCGCGTCTTCGCCGGCCGTCCCGAGGGGCCGCTCTGGGCAACGTGTTCGTCGGGCGGAGAGACCGATCATCCGGCGTTTGGCGGCGCGGCGTACGTGTACAACGTCATCGACGTCCGGCAGTCCTACCTGCAGAAACTGCTCAAGCAGGCGCTGATCGCCTCCGGCCACCCGGAGGCGGCCGAGCGATCGCACCACTTCTCGTACGAGATGGTGGCACTGTCGCACGCTACGGCGCGCGAGCTGGGCTACGCGCCGCCTGCCGGGTCGGAGGACGCCACACGCCCCTTCGTCGAGGTGTCGGGGCGCAAGGGGCTGGGCGTCAAAGCGGACGACCTCCTGGACACGCTGGTGCGCAACGCCGGGCGCGAGGTCGCGTCGCGCAACCCGGAGCTCGGCGAGGCCGAGCGGGAGCGCATCGCGCAGATGATCGGGATCGCGGCCGTGCGGTACTTCCTCATCAAGTTCTCGCGCACGAAGATCATCGCCTTCGACCTCGAGGAAGCGCTGAGCTTCGAAGGCGAAAGCGGCCCCTACATCCAGTACGCGGTGGTGCGGGCCAACAACATCTTCCAGAAGCTGTGGCAGCGCGACGGGCTGAACGAGGCGGGCGTCGTGGCCTCGCTCGCGAACGTGCCGGCCGCGGAGCTGGAGGGCGGGAACGGCGGCCACGAGCTGTGGCAGCTCGTGCTCGACGCGTCGCGGCTCGATGAGGTGGTCGAGCAGGTCGTCCGATCGCTCGAATTCTCGGTGCTCGCCAAGTATGCGTTCTCGCTCGCGCAGGCGTTCAACGCCTTCTACCACCGCTCGCCCATCCTGAACGAGGAACGGGATGACGTCCGGCGCTGGCGCGCGGCGGCGGTCATCTACCTCCGGGATCAGCTCACGCGCGCACTCGACCTGATGGGCATCGGCGTGCCCCCGAGAATGTAAACCGCCACATGCCCGTGATCGCAATTGCACGCTGCAGCAAGCTGCCCGATTACGAGGAATCGGTGCGGCGTGCCGGCGGCGATCCGTGGGTGATCGACCACAACAGCGATCCCGCCCCGGACGTGATCGCCCGCGCGGGCGGTCTGCTGCTGACCGGCGGCGGCGACGTGGACCCGTCGACGTACGGGGAGCCGGCCCATCCGACGTTTTCCGCGGCCGAGGCGGGGCGCGACGCATACGAGATCGACCTGGTGCGGCGCGCCATCGAGGCGGACCTGCCGGTCCTGGCCATCTGCCGCGGCATCCAGCTGCTGAACGTGGCGCGCGGCGGCACGCTCGTCCAGGACATCCCGTCGCAGGTGGCCGGCGCGTGCCCGCACAAGCTCGAAAGCCCCGCGCATCCGCCGTTCACTCTCGCGCACGACGTCCGGATCGAAAGAGATTCCGGCCTGGCGCGGCTCGTGGCCGAGGCGGGCGGCACGGTCGAGCGCGTTCAGGTGAACAGCCGCCATCACCAGGCCGTGAAGGCGCTCGGCGAGGGACTCGTCACGGCCGCCACAGCTCCTGACGGTGTCATCGAAGCGGTGGAAGATCCGGCGCGGCGCTTCTGCCTCGGCGTGCAGTGGCACCCGGAGAACTTCTATCGCACGGGCGAGTTCCGGACGCTGTTCGAAGCGCTCGTGAACGCCGCGACGCGCCCGTAGGGCGGGCTCCGCCAAAGGCGCACCCGCTTCGTACACCAATGCGATCACACGAGGTCGCGCGGCAACAGCTCGGGACGACCCGGGATCGCCACGGCGGCAAAGTGCCGGAGATCGAGCGTCGCGATCGCGCTCGCCTTGAGCCGCACGGCCGTGGCAATCACCACCGCGTCAACCAGCCCGATCCGCAGCTTCGCATAGCGCGCCGACAGCGCGCGGGCGGCGTCGAGATCGGCCTCGTCGCCCCACGACACATGAAACCCGCCGTCGGCAAGGTCGGCCAGAAACGCCTCCTGCGCCCGCGGACCCACGTGGGCCGCGACCAGGTAGTCCACTTCCGGCAGGATGGCCCAGGGCAACACCCAGGCGGCGGGATTGCGCTCGTACAGGGCGCGGAGGGTCCGGTGATGGCGATCGCTGCGGTCGATGAGCGCCAGGATCGCGCCCGTGTCGGCGACGATCACCGGCGTTTCAGCCCGGCCAGCAGCTCCTCGGCGCGCTCGCTGAGGTCGCCGCGGCGGCTGGCGCCCGCCGCGACGCTCCGGGCGCGACGCGGCGGCGCTTCGCTCGCCGCATAGCGCGCCACCGCCTCACGCACGAGCTCGGCCGGCGCGCGCCCGCGGGCCCGGGCAATCGCCTTCAGGCGGCGGTAGTCGTCCGCATCGAGATACACGGTCGTCTTCTGCGTATCTGCCATATATGCGCCATATATGGTAACAAGGCACCGATCGCGGAGCAACCCCGGCGCGCGCAGCGCCCGATGGCAGGCCCGGGCGACGCGCACGTCATCGACCCGGTGGCGGTCCCGGCCGCGACAAGGCGGTCACCGCCTCGACATGCGCGGTGTTCGGAAACAGGTCGATCCCGGTCACGCTGTCGAGCACGTAGCCGGCGTCGAGCAGGAGTCGCGTATCGCGCGCCAGCGTCGCCACGTCGCACGACACGTACACCACGCGCGCGGGCTGCGCGGCGACGATGCCGGCCAGCGCCGCCTTCGACAGGCCGGTCCGCGGCGGATCGACGATGAAGGTCGACGCCGGGTCCGCGGCGGCGCCGGGTCCGCCGCGCCCCGATGGTTCGCGCGTCGGGACCCGGCCCACGTACGATTCGACGCTGCGGTGCTCGACCCTGACACGTGAGCGCAGCGGCTCCGCATTTTCGTCCAGCGACATGCCGCTGACGGGATCGCCCTCGACGAGCGTCACCTGCTCCGCGCCCGCCGCGGCGAGCGCGAGCCCGAAGAGCCCGACACCGGCGTACAGATCCACCACCGGCCCGGGCGGCACCAGCGCGACGACGCGGTGGACCAGCGGCTCGAGCAGGAAGCGGTTGCCCTGGAAGAACGCGCGCACGTCGCGGCGCAGGCGCAGCGCCCTTGCCGGGTCGCCCGGCCTGACGTGGAGCACGTCGCTCACCGACGGTGTCCCCGCCAGGATCTCGACGCCGGGACGGTCCGCGCGCGTCGCCGACAGACCCGTCAGCGCACCGGCAGCCGCGAGCGCTCCAAACCGCGAGGCCTCGACCCCCGATTGCAGCTCCAGGTGGCAGGCGCGCTCGTCGCCCGCGACGTTCTCGGCGATCTCCATCGCGTCGAGTCCGGCCAGCCGGTCGCGCGCCAGCACGCGCTCGACCGCCGCGATCCACTCCGTCGTCTGCGGCCGCAGCTGCCCCGTGGCCGCCGCGTCGCACAGCCGGTGCGTCCCCTCGCGGAAGAAGCCGAGCCTCCCGTCGCGCGCGTGCAGACGCGCCCGCATGCGGTAGCCGCGCTCGGGCGAGCCGACGACGTCCGGCGCCGCCGGCAGCGTGACCCTGCCGATGCGGCGCAGCGCGTCGCGGATGATCTCCGCCTTCAACCCGCGCTGCCGGTCGTATCCGATGTGCGCGAAGACGTTGCCGCCGCACCGCCAGTCGGGGCCGGCCTCGCGGCGGTCGGGCGACGCGGTCAGCACTGCCGTGGTGGTGGCGTAGATCACGCTCTTCGACACGCGCTCGATCTGCGCGCGCACCCGCTCGCCGGGAATGGCGCCCCAGACGAGCGCCACCTGGCCGTCGTGCCGCGCCAGCATGCGGCCGCCGACCGCCGGCTTTTCTATGTCGAGGGTGATCTCGGATCCAGCTTCGGCAGTCATCGGCACCCCGATCTCAGCGCCTCAGTGTCTCAGTGTTCCGTGGGAGTGAACCACGCCCTCAGTCGAAGGCGATCGTCGGAAGCCGGGCGTGCTCGCGCAGCAGCCGGTCGACGCACGCCTGTGCGGACTGCGCGTAGGCCGCCGGCGGCATACGCCCGCGGAACGGCGACAGCTGCGCCTCCGCCTCGGCGGCGAGGCGCGCCAGCGTGTCGCCGTCGGCGGCCGCCCGGGCGGCGTCGAGCAGCCGCGCGTCGAGGTCGCGAAGCCGCTGCAGCAGCGCCTCCCGCCGCTCCCCGCGCAGCGCCTTCGAGCCGGCACGCGCCGCATCCAGCTCGCGCACGACGTCGTCGAGCACCGCGTCAAGCGACCGATCCTCGCCACCGCGGCGCGCCACGAGCCGGGCGACCACCCGGTCGAGGTGGCCTGACAGCGACTCGCGCCGCCGGCCACTCGCCTCCGCGTCCTCTGCTCCGCCCGCGCGCGCCTCGGCCTGCGCGACGCCCACGGCTCGCCGCCACTCGTCAAACACGTCCAGCACATCGGCGTCGCAGAACTCGATGCGCACCGGCCGCCGCCGCGGCCCCTTGGCGTAGTACCGTTCGAAGTATCGATCCACGCCGCGGAACACGATCTTGAGCGGGATGCCGCGCGCCGCCCACCCGCACACCTGCTCGAAGGCCGGCCCGACGATGCGGACCAGGTGGCCGTCGTTCTTACGGCACAGATAGCTCTCGACTTCGCGACAGTACGCGTCCCGATCCTCGCTCACATCCACACCACTTCGCCGGACGTCACACGGATCGTACCGGCGTCGGTGCGCACGATCAGCGCGCCGGTGGCGTCGATGTCGTCCGCCGTCCCGTCAATCGGCGCACCGGGTGCGGCCCACCGGACCCTGCGCCCGAGGCTCGCCGCCGCCCGCATGCGCCAGACGCCGCACACGACATCGCCACGGCCGTCCCGCAGGTCCCCGTAGCGCCGCGCGAGTGCGGCGAGGCACTCGGCCAGCAGCAGTCCGCGGTCCACCGGCCGGCCCAGCTCGGCTTCGAGGCTCGTGGCCCTGGCGGCAATCTCCGGCGGGTAGGCGGCGGGCATCACGTTGATGCCGAAGCCGAGGATGACGTACTGGATGTCGCGGACCGCGCTGGCTTCAGCGAGGACGCCCGCCAGCTTCCGCGGGCCGACGTACACGTCGTTGGGCCATTTCAGATCGACGCGCAGCCCCGCCGCCGCCTGCACGCCTTCCGCGACGGCAACGCCCGCCGCGATCGTGAGCATCGAGACCGCGTCGGGCGGCGGCCGCAGCACCGTCGACACGTAGAGCCCGGCGCCGGCAGGCGATGCCCACACGCGTCCCTGACGGCCGCGCCCGGCCGACTGCGCGTACGCCGCCACCACCGTGCCTTCGGCGGCGCCCCCCTCCGCGAGCGCCGCGGCCTCATCATTGGTGGACGAGACGTCGGCGTACCAGACGATCTCGCGTGCGAACGCGCCGAGCCGATCCGCGGCTCGGGCCAGAGCTTCGCCGAACTCAGGGGGCAACGGCTGTGAGAGGTTCATGGGTGCACAGGTGCTTGGGTGCTTGGGTTCCGGTTCTCGGGTTCTCGGGTTCTTGGGTTCTTGGGTTCTTGGTGCACGGGTGGTTCTCAGGTTCGCCGGCATCTACAAATCGTTCAGCGAACCCGGACACCATGGGCACCTATGAACCGGAACCCGGGCACCCGAGCACCTGAGCACCCGAGCACCCGAGCACCTGAGCACCTGTGCACCCTGTTTTCAGGCCGGTTCAATGTCGAAGCTGAGATCGGAGGCCGGCGCCGAGTGCGTCAGCGCGCCGATCGACACGCAGTCGGCGCCCGTGGCGGCCAGTTCCGGCATCCGCGACAGCGTGACGCCGCCGGAGATCTCGGTCTTCGCGCGGCCGCGGCAGCGCGTCACCGCGTCGGCGATATCCGCGGTCGTCATGTTGTCGAGCAGGACGATGTCGGCCCCGGCCCGCAGCGCCGCGTCCACCTGGTCGAGCGTGGCCGCCTCGACCTCGGTCGGCATCTCGCGGTTGGCCTTGCGCATCCGCCGCACCGCCGACTCGATCCCGCCCGACAGCGCCACATGGTTGTCCTTGATCAGAATGCCCACATCGAGTCCGCCACGGTGGTTGGTGCCGCCGCCGGCGCGCACCGCGTATTTCTCGAGCGCGCGCAGCAGCGGCGTCGTCTTCCGCGTGTCGAGCACCGTGATGCGGCCGCCGGCGGCGTCCACGAACTGCCGCGTCAGCGTGGCGATGCCGGACAGCCGCTGAAGGAAGTTGAGCGCGGTGCGCTCGGCGGTCAGCATCGCGGCCGCGTACCCGCGGTACTCGGCCACGATGGCGCCGGGCTCGCAGCGCTCGCCGTCGCGGCGGTGCATCGTGACCGCGACCGCCGGATCCATCTGCCGGAACGCCTCCGACGCGATGTCGAGCCCGGCGATGACGCAGCGCGATTTCGCCACGATGGCGCCGCGCGCCTTCTGGCCGCGGTCGATGACCGCCTCGGTCGTCACGTCGCCCCAGCCGAAGTCTTCCGCGAGCGCGCGGCGGACGATCTCGCGGTACATGCCCGCGTCGAGCGGCTCGAGCGTGGGAACGCCGGTCATGCCGCGGGCTCCTCGGCGAATGTCAGGTCCGCTTCGGCGATGTCGGCGAACGCCAGCTCCCGGATGTGCATCGCCGCCTGGAAATCGCGCGCGGCGGGCGTCAGCGGTTCGAGCGCCGCCGGCAGCACCGCGCGCTCGATTGCCGTTTTCGCGCCCTTCCTGGCCTGCGTCCTGATGCGCCGGACTTCGGAGAGCGCCGCCTGACTCTGAAGGTACGTCTGCAGCGCCGCCGCGTCGGGCCCGCCGATGGCCTCGACGACTTCGGCGCTCGTCGGCCAGCGCGCCTGGTGGACCGACCCCGGCCGCCACCACGACCAGACCTCCTCGGTGACAAACGGGAGAAACGGGGCGAACAGGCGCAGCAGGGCCGACAGCGCCACCAGCATGGCGCTATTGGCCGAGGCGGCGCCGTCGGCGGTGAAATCGCCGTAGCGGCGCGCCTTCACGAGCTCCAGATAGTCGTCACAGAACGACCAGAAGAAGCGCTCGGTCCGCTCGAGCACGCGCGCGTAGTCGTACGCCTCGAGCTGCCCGGTGGCCTCCTCCACGAGCTGCGACAGGCTCGTGAGCATGCCGCGGTCGAGCGGCTCGGTGATGGCGCCGCGGGGCTCGGCCTGCAGCAGCGCGAACCGCGCGGCGTTCAGAATCTTGATCGCCAGCCGGCGCCCGATCTTCATCTGCCCCGGATCGTTCGGGTCGAACGCCGCGTCGCCGCCCGGCCGCGCGCTGGCCGCCCAGTAGCGGACACCGTCGGACCCGAACTGTTCGAGCAGCGCCATCGGCGTGACGACGTTGCCTTTCGACTTCGACATCTTCTTCCGGTCGGGATCGACGATGAAACCCGAGAGGGCCGCGTGCGACCAGGGCAGCGACTGATGCTCCAGGTGCGACCGCAGCACGGTCGTAAACAGCCACGTCCGGATGATGTCGTGCGCCTGCGGGCGCAGATCCATCGGAAAGACGCGGCCGAACAGATCCGGATCGTCCAGCCAGCCGGCGGCAATCTGCGGCGTCAGCGAGGAGGTGGCCCACGTGTCCATGACGTCGGGATCGCCCGCGAACCCGCCCGGCTGTCCGCGCTGATCCTCGCGGTAGCCGTCGGGCACGTCCGTGGACGGATCGACGGGAAGCCGGTCCTCCGCCGGCACCATCGGGCGCGTGTATTCGACGCCGCCCCCGGCGCCGACCGGATACCACACCGGGAACGGCACGCCGAAGAACCGCTGCCGGCTGACGCACCAGTCGCCGGCAAGGCCGTTGACCCAGTTCTCGAACCGGTGGCGCATGAAGTCGGGATGCCATTCGAGCTCCCGGCCGCGCGCCAGCAGCTCGTCGCGGGAGGCCATCGTCTTGATGAACCACTGCCGGCTGGTGACGATCTCGAGCGGGCGGTCGCCCTTCTCGTAGAACTTCACCGGATGCGTGATCGGGCGCGGCTCGCCGACGAGATCGCCCGTCTCCCGCAGCAGCTCGACGATGCGCGCCCGCGCCTTCGTGGCCGAGAGGCCGGCCAGCTGGTCGTACGCCTGCTGCGCGCGCGCCGGGTCGCGCGATTCCCAGCCAGCCGCGCCCCACGCAACCGGCCGCAGCGCGCCGTTGGGCAGAATCACTGCGCGCACCGGCAGCGCCAGCTCACGCCACCAGGTGACGTCGGTCACGTCGCCGAACGTGCAGATCATCGCGACCCCGGTGCCCTTGTCGGGATCGGCGAGCGGGTGGGCCCGCACCGGCACCGCCACCCCGAAGAGCGGCGTCACGACCTCGGTGCCGAAGAGCGGCTGGTACCGCTCATCGTCGGGGTGCGCCACGAGCGCGACGCAGGCCGGGATCAACTCGGGCCGCGTGGTGTCGATTTCAACATAGGCCTTCGCGGGGCCTGCCCCGACCGAAGTCGAGGGGCGCTCGAAGCGGATCCGGTGGTACGCGCCCGGCTGCTCGCGATCCTCGAGCTCGGCCTGCGCCACGGCCGTGCGGAAATCGACGTCCCACAGCGTCGGCGCCTCGAGCTGGTAGGCGACGCCGCGCGCCAGCAGCCGCAGGAAGGCCGCCTGCGACACGCGCTGGGCGCGTCGATCGATGGTGGCGTAGGTCATCGACCAGTCGACCGACAGCCCCAGGTAGCGCCAGAGATGCTCGAAGGCCTTCTCGTCTTCGCGCGTGAGCCGGTCGCAGAGCTCGATGAAATTGGGGCGCGACACCGACAGCGGCTGCTTGCCCGGCTTCTCCGGCGGCGCGAACGTGGAGTCGTACGGCAGCGACGGGTCGCACCGCACGCCGTAGTAGTTCTGGACGCGGCGCTCGGTCGGCAGGCCGTTGTCGTCCCACCCCATCGGGTAGAACACCGCCTTGCCGCGCATGCGCTGAAAACGGGCCACGACATCGGTGTGGGTGTACGAGAACGCGTGACCGATGTGCAGCGACCCGCTCACCGTCGGCGGCGGCGTGTCGATGGCGTACACCTCGGCGCGCCCGCATCGGCGATCGAACCGGTAGGTGCCGTCCTCCTCCCACCGCGCGGTCCATTTCGCCTCGAGGCCCTCGAGCGCCGGTTTCTCGGGAAGCGTGATGGGATGCGCCGGATCGGTGACGTCAGACATGTGTGTGTCGAACCCGCTCGAGTGCGTCGCGGCGGGGGCAGCCGCCGGCTTCGCCTCCGACAGCGCCCGCTCGAGACGCTCCAGGTACTCGTCCACCGGGTCGGGAGGCCGCTCGCTCACAGCGATTCCACCCGCGAGCGGGCGTTGGTCCGGATGAAATCGACGACCTCCTGCATGGGCGTGCCGGGGAGGAACAATCCCCGCACGCCGATCGCCCTGAGCTTCGGGACATCGACGTCCGGAATGATGCCGCCGACGACGACCAGAACGTCCTGCAGGCGCTTCTCCTGCAGGAGCGCCATGATGCGCGGGCAGATGTGCATGTGCGCGCCCGACAGGATCGACAGGCCGATGACGTCGGCGTCCTCCTGCAGCGCGGCGGCGACGATCTGTTCCGGCGTCTGCCGCAGGCCGGTGTAGATCACCTCCATGCCGGCGTCGCGCAGCGCGCGTGCGATGACGCGCGCCCCGCGGTCGTGGCCGTCGAGCCCTGGTTTTGCGATGACAACTCTGATCTTGGCCATGCCGCTATCGGTGATCAGTTGAACGCTTCCGCCCACTGCCGACTGCCCACTGCCCACCGCCCACTTCAGATGACCGCCACTTCCTCGTACTCCCCCCACACCCGGCGCAGCGCGTCGCACATCTCGCCAATCGTGGCATAGGCGCGCACGGCATCCATCAGCAGCGGCATCGTGTTCTCGTTCCCCCCGGCGCCGGCCTCCAGCCGGTCGAGCGCCCGGCGGACGGTATCGGCGTCGCGCGCGGCCCTCACCTGTTCGAGCCGTGCGAGCTGGTGCTCGGCCACCGAGTCGTCAATGTACAGCGTCTCGATCGGTTCGTGCTCCTCGACGAACTCGTTGACGCCGACGATGACCCGGTCGCGCTGCTCGACCGCCTGCTGGAAGCGGTACGCGCTGTCGGCGATCTCCCGCTGCGGATAGCCGCGTTCGATGGCTTCCACCATGCCGCCCATGCGATCGATCGTCTCGATGTAGGCGAGCGCCTCGTCCTCCAGGTCGCGCGTGAGCGCCTCCACGACATACGAACCGCCGAACGGATCCGCCACGCCGGCGACGCCGGTCTCGTGCGCGATGATCTGCTGCGTCCGCAGCGCAAGCGTCGCGGCGTCGGCCGTCGGAAGCGCCAGCGCCTCGTCCAGCGAATTGGTGTGGAGCGACTGGGTGCCGCCGAGCACCGCCGCCATCGCCTGCAGCGCCGTCCGGACGACGTTGTTGTACGGCTGCTGCGCGGTGAGCGAGACGCCGGCCGTCTGTGTGTGGAAGCGGAGCTGCCACGACCGGGGGTTCGTCGCCTTGAACCGATCGCGCATCACATGCGCCCAGATGCGCCGCGCGGCGCGGTACTTGGCCACTTCCTCGAAGAGGTCGCTGTGCGAATTGAAGAAGAACGAGAGGCGCGGCGCGAACGCATCGACGTCGAGCCCGGCGTCGATCCCGTACTGCACGTACTCGATGCCGTCGCGCAGCGTGAACGCCAGCTCCTGCGCCGCCGTCGCGCCCGCCTCGCGGATGTGATAGCCGCTCACCGAGATCGTGTTCCATTTGGGCGCCTGCGCCGCACAGAACGCGAGCGTGTCGGTGACCAGCCGCATCGACGGCCGCGGCGGGTAGATGTACTCCTTCTGGGCGATGAACTCCTTGAGAATGTCGTTCTGGGTCGTGCCCGACAGCGTCTGCCAGCCCGCCTGCCCCGAGCCGGATCGGAGCGTGGCCTGCTGTTCGGCGACGACGAGGTACATCGCCAGCAGGATCGACGCCGGCGAATTGATCGTCATCGACGTGGTGACCGCAGCCACGTCGATCCCGCTGAAGAGTGCTTCCATGTCGGCGAGCGACGTCACGTTGACGCCGCACTTGCCCACCTCGCCGAGCGACAGCGCGTGGTCGGGGTCGCGCCCCATCAGGGTCGGCAGGTCGAACGCGACGCTCAGGCCGGTGCCGCCGGCCGCGAGCAGCTGCTGGTAGCGCGCGTTGGTCTGCTCCGGCGTGCCGAACCCGGCAAACTGCCTCATCGTCCAGAGCCGGCCGCGGTAGCCGTCCGGGTGAATGCCGCGCGTGTAGGGGAACTCGCCCGGGTCGCCGAGGTCGCGCTCGTAGTCGAGCGTGGAGATGTCAGCGGGTGTGTAGAGCGCGGCGAGGGGACGCCCCGAGACGGTCGTGAAGGACCCGCGCGGCGCCGGCGGCGGCGCGGTGTCGGCGGCGGAAGGCGCGCGCGTCATCGCCGGATATTGTACCTGCCGGACGCAACGTGCCGCGCCGCGGACCCGCCGAGTACAATGCCACCATACGCATGCCCGAGCACGGCAGCATCTTCGGCGCAATGCTCCAGGAATTCGACGAGGCGGCGCGCCTCCTGAAGCTCGATCCGAGCATCTGGCGGATCCTCACCCACCCCAAGCGACAGATCATCGTGTCGTGCCCGGTGCAGATGGACAGCGGCGAGATCGAGGTGTTCACCGGCTACCGCGTGCAATACAACATCACGCTGGGGCCCGCCAAGGGCGGCATCCGCTACCACCCGGACGTATCGCTCGACGAGGTCACGGCGCTCGCCGCCTGGATGACGTGGAAGTGCGCGGTCGCCCACATCCCGTTCGGAGGCGGTAAAGGCGGCATCGTCTGCGACCCCACGCGGCTCAGCCGGCGGGAGCTGGAAGCCCTCACGCGGCGCTACGTCGCGGAGATCATCGACGCCATCGGGCCGGAAAAAGACGTCCCGGCACCCGACGTGAACACGAACGACCAGGTGATGGCGTGGGTGATGGACACCTACAGCATGCACGTCGGCCACACGTCGACCGCCGTCGTCACCGGCAAGCCGATCGAGCTCGGCGGATCGCTGGGGCGCCGCGAAGCGACCGGCCGAGGCGTGATGATCGTGACGCGCGAGGCGGCGAAGCACCGCGGCCTCGACCTGGCGGCGGCGACGATCGCCATTCAGGGATTCGGCAACGTCGGATCGGTCTCCGCCGATCTGCTCGCGCGCACCGGCGCCCGCATCGTGGCGGTCACCGATTCGATCGGCGGTGTCCAGAACCCGAAAGGGCTCGATGTCCCGAAGATGCTCGAGTACGCCGCCGAGCACAAGACGATCGACAAGTTCCCGGGCGGAGAGCCGATCACCAACGAACAACTGTTCGCGCTCGACACCGACGTGCTGATTCCGGCTGCGCTCGAAAACCAGATCACGGTGGACAACGCGGCGTCAATCCGGACGAAGATCCTGATCGAGGCGGCCAACGGGCCGACGACCCCGGAGGCGCACCAGATGCTGCACGAGCGCGGCGTCTTCGTGGTCCCCGACATCCTCGCCAACTCCGGCGGGGTCACCGTGTCGTACTTCGAATGGGTGCAGGACCGCTACGGCTATTTCTGGGAGGAGAGCGACGTCAACGCGCGCCTCGAGAAGAAGATGCACGAGGCGTTCCACGCCGTGCTGCAGACCGCGATGAAGTACGGCGTCGACATGCGCACGGCGGCGTACATCGTCGCCATCTCGCGCGTCGGGACCGTCACCCGCATGCGCGGGATGTACGCGTAGAGCGGCCGGCTACGCGCCGACGCGGAGCGGGATGAGTTCCTTCGCCTCGCCGGTCGCGCCCTTGACGGTGATCTCGATGAGATATTCGCCCGCCGCAATCGCGGACAGGCTCAGGTCGATCTGATGGGTGCCGCCGGCCGTGGCCGGCGTCACCGGGACGTCAGCCATCTTCTGGCCGCCGCGATTCATGAGCGTGGCGGTCGGCGCGGCGCTGCCGTAGACGTCGAAGCGGACGAGCAGCCGCTCGGCGCGGGAGAAGTCGCGGCCGACCACGGGCACGGCGTTCGCGTCGGCGGCGATCGTGCGAAAGTCGAGCGCCGTGCGCGCGCGATGCACGCGCGGCGTGCTGAGCGCGGCGTCAGGCGACGTGAGGTCGGGCACCTGGATGGTCCGAATCTCGCTGTCGAGCGTGCCGCCACCGGCCGCCGCCTCGACCGACATGCGCAGTTCGAGCTCGCCGGGCGGCGCATCGAACACGAGGCGCTGCGGCCCTGACGCGGGCGCCGCGGCCGGCGGCGCCGCCGGCGCCGTCGAGGCCAGCGCCGCGTCCGGCGACCGGCCGCGGAACACGAGATCCCCCTTCGCACCGGCGGCAATGAGCGACACGCGGCCCGGCTGCGGCTGATCGCGCCGCGCGCCCGGCAAGGGCGGCAGCGGCTCCCAGATGAGCGTCACCCGCGTCTTGCCGCCGTCGCCGCGCGCGGTGCCCAGCCACGTGCGGACGTACTTGCCCGCCTGCACGGACGTGGCAATGGAGGCGAGCGCCTGCTGGATCGGCTTCGGCGCGTCGGGTGTCGGCGGGCGGATCGCGCGCGTGATCTCCTCGGCCGTCAGCGCCCAGTAGCCCTTCCGCGCGCGCACATCGGCGCCCCGCCGCTTCACCCGCACCGTGATCGGATGGAACTTGCCGTCGGAAGGCGCCTGCGACGAGTTGTAGCCCAGCAGATAGTAGTAGCTGGAGTCGCGGACGATCTGCGCCAGCCCCGGCCCGACGTCGTTCTGATTGACGATGGCGCGGCCGTCGGTTTCGTCGGCAAGCGACCGCAGGATGTCCTGCGTCATCTGCAGCGAGCGCCGATCCTGATTCGGGCCGACCGCCTCGTCAATGCCGTACTCGAACGGCGTCAGCCCGCGCGGGTCGAGCGTGTAGATGGCGGCGTTATTCCGGTTCGCCGCCGTGAACACGTCACGCAGCTGGGAGTAGAGATCGGACTGGGCGAACCAGGCCATCGTGTCTTCGCGCGCGTTGTTTTCGCCCACCATCGGGCTGCGCGCGGCGGGATTGGTGCCGAGCGCGCCGAGCGAGGCGTCGGCCGACCGGAGCTGCGGCGGGAGCATCACCGTGAGGCCTTCGCTGACATAGATGATCGCCTTGCGCCCCTCGCGCAGGCCGCCCAGGCGGGTCGCCAGGCCGCGAATCGCGGTCATCACCACCTGATTCCGGATCTGCTCCACGACCTCGGACGGCGCGCGCGCGTACTGCTCCTCGAAGAGATTGCGCGGCCGATAGTCGAACTTCCGCCCCTCGAAGTGCTCGATCGCGCTCTCGACCGACGCCATGTTGCGCGTGAAGGAGATGCCGTCGAGCGGCGTGAGCGGATACATGATGCCGACGATGTCGTTCGGGCGGAGCTGCGTCTGGACGAACCGGATGAGCGGCGCCTTGACGCCCAGCGAGTTGCCCAGCCGGACGTGGTAGTCGTCGAAGAACAGCACGAACAGCCGCACATCGTCTTTGGAGATTTCGACTTCTTCGTCGATGCGGTTGCGCAGCTCGCGCGGCGGCGGATCGCCGGGGCGCGGGTTGCCGTCGACGCGAACCAGCCGGAACTGTTCGATCTGCTGCGGCCTGCCGTCTTCGAGTACCTCGAAATCGACCTGCGTGAGATCGGTGATCGGCTGCCCCTTGCCGTCGTGCACCATCACGTCGACGCGCACGAAGTTGACGCCGGCGCGGAAGGTCGGCTGCTGCGGCGCGTCGCCCTGCTCGGGCGCCTGGGCCGCCGGGGGCTGCGGTGACGCGTTGTCCTGGGGTGCGCCGCCCGCCTGCTGCGCCGCGACCGGATGGCCGGTCCCGACCTGCACCAGGCCGAGCGCGAGAACGACAATGGCGAGAGGCGCGCGGTTCATGGCCTTCGGTAGGCTCAGTCTTTTCCGCGATAATACCACTCTGCAACAGGCCGTGGCCTGTGGGGGTGAACGTGCCACACGTCGAGACCGCGCGGGGACTGACCACACTTCTAGAAGACGAGGCGCTGTTCCGCGACAGCGTGTATGAATTCGCCGATCGGGAGATCCGGCCGCACGTCCGCGAGATGGACGAGCAGGCACAGATTCCGCGCCAGCTCATCGACCGGCTCTTCGAACTCGGCGTCATGGGCATCCAGATTCCCGAGGCGCAGGGGGGCGCCGGGGCGGAGTTCTTCCACGCGGTGCTTGCCGTCGAAGCGCTGTCGCGGGTCGATCCGTCGATCGCGGTCCTCGTGGACGTCCAGAACACGCTCGTGATCAACGCGCTGTTGCGCTGGGGGTCCGAGCCCCTCCGGCAGCAGTACCTGCCGCGGCTCGCCGCCGGCACGGTCGGCGCCTACGCGCTCTCGGAAGCCGGCTCGGGCAGCGATGCCTTCGCGCTGGCGACGCGCGCGTCGGAGAGCGGCGACGCGTTCGTGCTCAGCGGCCGCAAGCTCTGGATCACCAACGCCCACGAGGCCGACCTGTTCATCGTGTTCGCCACCGTCAATCCCGACGCCGGCTACCACGGCATCACCGCCTTCGTCGTCGAGCGCGGCGCCGCCGGCTGTACGGTGGGCCGGAAGGAAGACAAGCTCGGCATCCGCGCGAGCAGCACGTGCGAGCTCGTACTGGACGGCTGCCGCGTCCCGCGCGGCAACGTGCTCGGGGACGCCGGCGCCGGCTACAAGGTGGCGATCGAAACGCTCAACGAGGGGCGGATCGGGATCGGCGCGCAGATGGTGGGCCTCGCGCAGGGCGCGCTCGATCACGCCGTGCGTTACACGAAGGAGCGCAGGCAGTTCGGCAAGGCGATCGCCGAGTTCCAGGCGGTGCAGTTCGAGCTGGCGCGGGCGGCCACCGAACTCGAGGCCGCCCGCCTGATGGTGTACAACGCCGCTCGGCTGCGCGACGCGGGCGAGAGCTTCGTCAAGGAAGCCGCCATGGCCAAGCTCTTCTCGTCGGAAGTCGCCGAGCGCGTCACGTCGCTCGCGGTCAATCTCTACGGCGGATACGGCTTCGTCAAGGACTATCCGGTTGAAAAGCTGTACCGCGACGCGAAGATCGGCCAGATCTACGAAGGGACGTCCAACCTCCAGCTGCAGACGATCGCGAAGCAGATTCTGGGTTAGCGCGTCCCGATGTACTGCGCGCCGGGGCGCTCGTTCAGCTCGATATAGACGCCCCACGGATCGGAGATGAACGCGAGGGCGCCGCCCGTCTGCGGGTTCCTGGTGAACGGCCGATCGAGCTTGACGCCGCCCGCCTCGAGCTTCTTGGTGAACGCCTCGAGGTTCGTGATGTCGAAGCCGATGTGATCGAGCACGCGGCCCTTGGTCGTCACCGTCGGCGTCTCGCTCGCGGTGAACGAGAGATTCACGCCCGGCAGGTCCGCGGCCACGTTCTGCCCGCGCATGCCCGGCTTGGCGCCGAACCACTTCGCATACCACGCCTGCGCCTCGGCAATCTTGTCCTTCGGCAGGTAGACGTGCACGTGGTGGTGCTGGATCGGGAACGGCTGCGCCTTGTTCTCGAGAATTTCGACGCGCAACTCGTCGGGCGTCACGACAAACGCCTGATCGGTACGTCCGTTGCCGCCCGGGAGCACGGCCACCCCGGCCGCCTTCCAGCGCGCGGTGGCCTCGGCCACGTTCTGCACGATGAAGCCCACATGGTTGACCGCCGAGCCGACCGTCCCGCCGGTCGGCGGCGGCGCCTGGTTCATGTGCAGGTACACCAGCACGCCAGGAAACCGGACGACGTCGAAGGCGCCCATCTTGATGGCGGTGCCGCCCATGGCGACGAAAATCTTCTTGTTCGCCTCGATGTCCCGCGTGTTCAGATGCCAGTGGCCCATCGTCACGCCGGTCTCGTTGGGCTGAAATGCCTGGGCCCACGCCGCCACGGGCACCAGGACCGCGACCATCGCCAGAGCTGCAATCAGCTTCCTCATCGATTTACCTCCGTGTCTCCGTGTCTCCGTGGCCCGTCTCAAGCAACGCCTCCAGCCGCACGGCTGTGCGGAGCACTCTATCATCAGCGCCGCGATCGGCGGTGATCTGCAGACCGAGCGGCAACCCGCCGCATGAGCCCATCGGGATCGAGATGGCCGGCGTGCCCAGTGCGGTCCAGGGCGCGTTCATCCGGGGATCGCCGGTCGAGGCCAGGCCGGGCGGCGCCGCGCCGACGGCCGCCGGGACGAGGATGACGGGCGTGTCCCGGTACAGACCGCTGACGCGCGCGCGGCACGCCTCGATGTCGCGCCTGGCGTCCTCGTACGAATCATCCGAACACGCCAGCCCCTCGCGTACCAGATTCGCGAGGTCGGCCAGTTTCGATCCGTATTCGCGGTACCGCTTCTCGTGGAACCGGGCGGCCTCGTACGCCATGACCACGCGCGAGGCCTCGTTGAGCCTCGCCAGCATGTCGCCGAGATCGACGCGCTCGGTCGCCAGTCCGGCGCTCCGGAACCGCGACACGGCGTCGCGGAACGCGGCTGCCATCGGCTCGTCGACCTCCGGCATCGGATCCGGCACGCCGAGCGCGAACGTCTCGTCGCGGCCCGTCTCGTTCCCCATCGCGCCCCAGACCGACAGCATGTCGGCGGCGGCCGGCGTGAAGAAGCCGAGCGTGTCGAGGCTCTTCGCAAACGGAAGCACGCCGTCCATCGGGATGCGCCCGTAGGTCGGCTTGAATCCAGCCACGCCGCAGAAGGAGGCCGGCCGCAACACCGACCCCTGAGTCTGCGAGCCGAGCGCCAGCGGCACCATGCCGGCGGCGACGGCGGCCGCCGAGCCGCTGGAGCTGCCGCCCGGCGTGTGCGCGAGGTTGCGCGGGTTGCGCGTCGGCGCCGGCGTGCGGTAGGCGAACGCGGTGGTGTGCGTCTTCCCGACCAGGATCGCCCCGCGCCGCCGCAGGTCGGCGACGATGGCGGCGTCCACGGCGCCGATGCGGCCCCTGTAGATCGGCGACCCGTACTCGGTGGCGAGGCCGCGCGTCTCGATGATGTCCTTGACGCCGAACGGCACGCCGTCGAGAGCGCCCGCGCCGGTCGCCGGCTGCGGCGCCACCTGCACCCAGGCGTGAATCGACGGATCGAGCTCGCGGATCCGGTCGAGGCAGTCCTGAATCACCGCGTCGCGCCGGTCAGACCGAGGAACGCGAATTTCTGCACGCGCCGGTTCCCGGGCGTAAGCGGCGTCACCTCGGTGACGTACAGGTTGCCCTTCGAATCGGCGTTCATGTGGTGCAGCGTGCCGAACTCGCCCGGCGCCGAGCCCCACCGGCCGAACTCGTCCAGCCACGTCAGCGTCTTCCGGTCGAAGATCATCACCTTGGCCTGGCTCCGGTTCGCCACGTACAGGAATCGCTGCTCCGGGTCCGGCGAAAACGCGGTGCTCGCGGCCGTGGTGCCGTTGCCGCAGGCGGGCACGCGGCAGTCGCGGCCGATGAACACCTGCGCCTTGTAGGCGCCGTCGAGGCCGAACACCTGGACGCGCTTGCCGCCGCGATCGGAGACGTAGACGAGGCCGTCCTTCGACACGCGCACGGCGTGCACCGGCTGCACGAACTGCGGCGCGCCCCTGAGCTCGGCGTCCGGGATCGCCGGGTTTGGCGCCTCGTCGGTCGGCACGCCGCCAAACGCGCCCCACATCCGCTTGAAGCGCCCGGGGTCGGCGTCGAACACGATCACCCGCCGGTTGCCGTAGCCGTCGGCCACGTACAGCTCGTTGGTCGGCGTGTGCACGAACGCGTCGGCCGGCATGTTGAGGTTCTGCGTGTCGGCGTTGCCCTTGCTCTGCCCCGCCCGGCCGATCTGCATGACGAACGCGCCGGCCTTGGTGAACTTCAGGATCTGATGGTCCTTCGGGCCGTTGCCGCCAATCCAGACGAAGCCTTTCGCGTCGAGGTAGATGCCGTGCTCGGTGTTCGGCCACTCGTAGCCCTTCCCCGGGCCGCCCCACGCCTGCACGAGATTGCCGGCGGCGTCGAACTCCAGCACGGGCGGCGCGGCTTTCGCCTTTTCTCCAGGCTCGAGCGAGCCGGGGCGCTGGAGCACCCAGACGTGGTCCTGGGCGTCGATCGAGACGCTCGAGACCTCGCCCAGCACCCACTTGTTCGGCACGTTCGGCCAGGCCGGATCGACGCGGAAGCGCGGGACATCGCGCGACTGCGCGGCGACGGTGACCGAGATGAGCGCGAGGAGCGTGGCGATGCGTTTCATGACGGCCTCACGGCGGGTCCGCTGCGCGGGACGGGCTGTCGCAGCGGGACCCGCCCTACTTTGCGAAAATGGACTTGGCGATCATGGCGTGCACGCCCTTGGTCCCGTCCACGAGCTGCGTCACGCGCAGGTCCGCGCCGACCGACGTCAGGATGTAGGCGTCATCGCGCGTCATGCCCTTCTGCGTCACGAGGAAGTCGATCATCTCGCGCGTCGCGAGCCTGGCCGCCTCGTCCAGGTCGGGATTGAGCCCCATGACGATGTAGTGGGTCGGCGTCTCGGCGCGGGGCCAGTTGAGGCGCATGCCCTTGCGCACCGACACCTGGATGGTGCCGCGCAGCGACGTCTCGAGCGCCGTCAGCGTCACCTCGCCGTCCCCCTGCATGGCGTGGCCGTCGCCGAGCGACAGCAGGGCGCCCGGCGCCTGGACCGGCAGATAGAGCGTGGAGCCGGTCACCAGCTCCTTGTTGTCGAGATTGCCGGTGTGCGGTCCCGGCGGCCCGCTCGACACGCGGCGGACGATCGGGTTCGGCGCCACGCCGATCGATCCGAAAAACGGCGCCAGCCGCAGTGTGATCCCGGGCGCGAAGGCGGCGGTGCCGCGGCCCGCGTCGAACCGGAACAGCCTGAACGCCGAGTACGGAAAGTCGTCCGGAAGCGTACCGCTGCCGGGAATGAAGCCGGCGACGCCGTACGGATGCAGGAACTCGATGGCAAGAATCTTCACCTCGAGCACGTCGCCCGGCGCCGCGCCGTCAACGAAGATCGGCCCCGTCAGTGGATGCACGCCCGGGCCCCGCTCGCTGATGGCGGCCTCCACGACCTTGAGCGCCTCCGGTATCTCCGCCTCGCTCACGCCGGCCGCCCGGAGCCGCGCCAGCCCGCCGGCGACCATGGTCTCGACGCGGATGGTGTCGCCCGATGCCACGCGGAGCACCGGTTTGAGCGTCGCGTCGTAGTAGCCCCAGTGGACGTTCTGCGGGAGGAGCCTGAGCTCGTGCGTGCGGCCGGATTGCGCGAGCGGAGTGGCGGTGAGGAGGAGGATGAGAATGAGCTTCTTCACCGTGGTGAGAACTTCTGCACGCGCCAGTTGAACACGTCGCCGATCAGGAGGTTGCGCTGGGCGTCGAGCTCCACCCAGTGCGCCTCGCCGAACTGGCCGTTGCCCTTGCCGAGCGATCCGAGCGTCCCGAGCACGCGTCCGTCGAGATCGAGCTTCAACAGCTTCCCGTCATTGCCGTCGGTGAGGTACAGGAACCCGTCGCGGCCCAGGTTCAGTCCGTTGGGATGACCCGTCACCGTCCAGCTCCGGAGGTAATTGCCGTCGGCGTCGAAGATCTGGATCCGCCCGTTCTCACGGTCGGTGACGTAGACGAGACCCTTCCGATCGACGACGATCGAATGCGCGAGGCTGAATTCGCCGGGGTTGGTGCCTTTCTGCCCCCACGACTTGACGAAGTTGCCGTTGCGATCGAACTTCCGCACGCGCGCGATCTTCCCGCCGTGCCCCTCCGACACGTAGAACTCCCCCGCCGCCCCGAACGCGATGTCGGTCGGCTCGCTGAACAGCGGGAACTTGAACGCGGGGTGAAAATCGCCCGTCATCCCCTGCGCCCCGAGCAGCAGCAGCACGCGCCCCTGCGGGCTCAGCTTCAGGACGACGTTGGCCGTCACGTCGGTGATCCAGATGTTGTCGTCGCGATCGATGCGGATGCCGTGCGCGCGCTGGATGAGCCCCTCGGCGAGGAAGCGCACGAAGGTGCCGTCGGGCCGGAACTCCATCAGCGGATGCGGCCCGCGGTTGTAGACGTAGATCTGGCCCGTCGAGTTGACGGCGACCGAGGCGACCGGCCCGAACGTGACGCCCTCGGGCAGGCGGAACGGATCGGCCACCGCCGCGTACGGGAGCGACGGCGCGGACTCCTGCGCGAGACCCGCGGCCGACGCGATGATCACGAGACAGGCCACGGAGACACGGAGACACGGAGACACAGTACTTAGCTTTCCTCCGTGACGCCGTGACTCCGTGGCACGCGATCGCATCAGCGTGTCTGCGCGGGGCCCGGCACGAGCACGTTGCTCGCCGCAGCCTGCGCTCCCAGTTTGTCGGCGTCCTGCTGCAGCAGGAATCCCGCTCCCACCGCCCGGGCCGCCGCGCCCCTGACTGCCTCGACGTAGCCGTCGTGTGTCCTGTAGCGCTCTTCCAGCGAGAGCCGCGGATCGCCGCTCGCCATCCGCTCCGCCTTCGTCGTCGCAAACGGAATCATGCCGCCCGCGTAGTTGCAGATCTTGCCCTTGTGGAACCCCTGCGCCACGACGTTCCAGCCGAGATAGGTGCCAAGCGGCGCCTCGCGCAGCACCACCGGCACGCCGCCGAGCTCGTTGCCGTCCTCGTCAACGCGCGGCACCTTCATCCGGATCGCACGCTTGATCGCGGGCGGCGCTTTCGACGGGATGCCGGAGCCGTCGACGTAGTTGAAGTTCGGCCCCCAGTCGTAGTCGAGCATCGGGTTGACCAGGCCGGTGGGCGTCACGCCCGGCAGGCCCGGGATGGCCGGGAACCCTGTCGCCTCCCTCGTGGGATCCACCAGGTACCCGTTGGCCAGCATCGGATACACGCTCGGCGGCGGCGGCGTGTCGTGCATGACCCAGTTGCGGAAGTGCACGCGCAGCGCGTTCATCGTCTCGGTGTGCGGCATCGGGTTGGCCGCGAACATCCCGCGGCCGAAGTTCGGCCCCGGGCAGGCCGGCGCCGCGGCCGGAACCACGTTGAAGCCGCCGTTGCCGCCGCCATGCTGGGTGCTCCCGATGTAATAGCGGCGCACGTTGGCCGGCAGCGGAATGTCCTTGTCGGCCGAGGTCCCGACAAACGACGGGCTGAGAGTGAGTCCCCACATTTCGGCTGCGCCGAAGTGCTCGACAATCTTCGGACAGGTATTGCTGGCGGTGCACCGGTCGAGAAGGCTGGCCGCGGGAAGGCCCCGCACCTGGTCGGGCCACTTGACCCACCACTGCGGCCCCTCGCCGCCGGCTTCGTACAGCTTCAGTGCGCCGTCTGGAAGCGCAAACCTCGTGTTGAGCGAGATGCGGCGCCCCGCGATGATCGGCCACGCGCCGTCGTACACCTGGCGGTTCTTCTCGTCCTGATTGAAGCCGAGGTGCAGGAACGCCCGGATGAAGTTGCCCGACTGCGAGCGGCCGCGGGTGATCGCCCACTTCACCTGACTGGCCACCGGATTCGGCGTCCCCTCCGCGTCGGCGGCGGCAAAGTGGAAGAACGCCGCCATGTCGCGAAACGCCGCGTAGCCGATGCCGAGCACGTACGGATCCTGCGCGGTGAACACCACCTGGTACAGCAGCGCGGGATCGAAGCCGCCCTTCACGCAAATCTGCGTCGGATCGGGCGTCCCGGGGAACGGGTTTGAGGCGCTGCAGCGCGCCCACGCCCAGTCGCCGGCCGCCACCGCGCGCTCGCCGCCGATCCGGCCGTCGATCGTCTCGGAGTCGTGCGTCGTCAGCGTGGCCCTGGTCGTGTCGAGCGAGGCCGGCTTGTACGGCACCGGGTTCGCGTTGATGAGCATCGGGCGCGAGTCGGGGCCGCTCGCGTTCACGATCCGGCCGAGCACGAGGCCGGTGATGGGTGAGCCGTCGCGATTGCGCGCGACGGGCACGTCCACGTAGTCGTTGTCATCGCCGGGAGCGGTGGCGCCGGAATGGTCGCCCTGCCAGCCGCTGCTGAGACCCACGTCGCCGAGCAGGCGCTCCTCTTCGGGAATCGTCAGCCGGCCGCCCCGGTTCGGCACCTCGTGCCACATCAGGTGGCTGCTCTTCGACATGTCCACCGGCTTGACGAGGAAGAAACTCGCGACGTACTCCACCTTGCCGTTCCGGTTCCGCGGCGCGAGCTGGATGTCGGTGATGATCCGGTTGTGCGGGTCGTTCGGGTCGAGCTCGCCGAAGGCGCGCCCGGCCAGCGTCTCGTACGGGCCGGCGCTGCCGTACGCCTTGCCGTCGAAGGCCGGCGAGACCTTCTTGTCGACGACGATCTTCTTGACCTCGGCGCCCGCGGGCGCCGCCAGCGCAACGAGCGCGACGAGCGACAACACCCAGGGACCACGGCAGCGAGCCGGAGACGTCATGCAGGACCTCCTCGAGTGGGCCAGATCCTAACACTGCTTGGGCTTTGGGCTTCAGGCTTTGGGCTGTGGGCCGGCGGCCGCATAGACGGCGCGCTCGAAGGCGCCGTAGACGGCGAGCGCCTTGCTGTCGGCGAACGGGAGAAACTGCATCAGGATGACGCCCGCGATGCCGCGCGCCGGATCGACCCAGAAATAGGTGTTGTTGATGCCGCCCCAGCTCAGGCTCCCCGCCGATCGGGCGCCAGGCGCCTGCGCGGCCGTGATGAGGAAGCCGAGGCCCCACTTGTCGCGGCCGTCGGCGACGAACGTGAAATCGGCGCTGCGCTCCGGCATCGCGGTCTTCAGCGCGGGCACGCCGAGGCTGCCGATCTGATTGCTCCCCATCAGGCGCACCGTGTCGGCCGACAGAATGCGCGCCTCGCCCAGACGCCCGCCGTTCAGCAGCATCTGCAGAAAACGGATGTAATCGTCGGCGGTCGACGCCAGGCCGCCCCCGCCAATCGGCCGCGCCACCTCGAGCGGCGGCTGCACCGCATCGAGCGCGAACGCGCCGTCGGACCCGCGCCGGTGCACCTTCACCAGCCGCGCCCCCTTGCCGCCCGGCACCGTATAGGAGGTGTCATGCATCCCGAGCGGCGCGAAGATGTGCTCGCGAAAATAGGTTTCGAGCGTCTGGCCGGACAACACTTCCACGAGCCGCCCCACCCAGTCGGTGCTCGTGCCGTAGAGCCACCGCTCCCCCGGCTCGAACACCAGCGGTCCGGCGGCGTACTGCTCGCCCGCGCGCGGCGTGAAATCCCGGACGATCGGGCTCGTGAAGTTGTAGCCGAGCCCCGAGGTGTGCGTGAACAGATGCCGGACGGTCACCGTCCTGGCCGCCGGACGCACGGTGTACGCGCCGGTCCGCGCATCGAACGACGCGACGACCTTGAGGTCGGCCAGCTCCGGCAGGTACTTCGCGGCCGGATCGTCGAGCGAGAGCCGTCGCTGTTCGACAAGCTGCATGGCGGCCACCGAGGTGACGGCCTTGGTCATCGACGCGATGCGGAACATCGCGTCGGCAGCCAGCGCCCGCCCGCTCGACGCGTCCGCGGTGCCAAACGCGCCCCGATAGAGGACGCGGGTCCGGTCGGTCGCCATCGCGACGACGCCCGGGATGTCGCGCCGGGCGACCGCGTCGGCCAGGACCCTGTCGATCCCGGCGGTGGCGCCGGCGGGCCCGGGCGACTGCGTCGCCACCGTGGCCATCGTGCCGGCGAGGGCAATGACGACAAGAAGGACAGATCGGTGTGTCATGGCCGCCTCTCTTCCAACGCTTCCACCTGTTGCCGCTATTTCAACGACACGCGGTACGTCGCCTGGCACTGGCTCGCCACGTCCTGCTCGACGGTCGTCTTCCTGTCGCCTTTCGACACGTCGTAGACGAGCGGCTTCGCTTTGGCCGGCAGCCCTTCGACGCGCGCCATGCCGTCGGAATTCGTGCCGACTTCGAGATCCATCCGCTTGAGGCTCATGAAGCCGTACCGGACCCGGACGTGCACCGTGGCGGTATACACCGGCTTGCCGTCCGCATCGCTCACCGTGAAGTCGGCCGCGCACGGACCGAGCCTCGCGCTGATCGTCGCGACATCGGGCGGGGGACCACCGGCCGGCTGTTGTGCCAGGCCGGCCGCAAGAAGTGCCATCGGAATCATCATCATGCGCTCTCTCCCTCCGGGTCGGCCGCCACCGCAAACCGCGACGCGATGGCGTCGGGAATCGGTACTGCCTTCATCGGCTCCTCCGGCTTGTGGCTCACGCACGCCACCGTCATCGTCCCGGTGGCGACGAGTGTCTGCCCCCGCCTCACCGCGCAGGCGTACCGTATCGTCTTTCCCGTGATCGCGGCGATCCGGATGTGGATGTCGAACTCCTCGTCGAAGCGGAGCGGCCGGTGATAGTCGAACGACGCCGACACGCGGGGGAAGGCGATGCCGGCGCCCGGCGGCGCGATGCTCAGCCCGGCCTCGCGCCACAGCGCATGCTCGGCCTCCTCCATGTAGCGGAAGAACCAGCTGAAATGGACGATGCCCGCCGGGTCGGCCTCGTAGAACTGCACGCGGCGGCGCAGGCGGTGTTCGGCGTGGCGTGCGTCGGTCATGCCTCAGGCTCCAAGGCCCCTGAGGACCTTCGGCGGAAGAAACCACGCGAGCACGCCGGGGCGCCGCGACGTGAGGCTCTCCATGTCGATGCGGCAGATGCCGCCCTTCCTGAACGGCAGCGGCCGGCCCGCGCCAATCAGATGCGCCGCCAGCTCGCCCAGCCCGGGCTCGTGGCCGACGAGCGCGATGCGGCGGCGGCGGCGGCGGACCGCCCGCGCGAGCTGCGCGACGACCGCCGGGGGCGCGTGGCCCGGCGCGAGCGCGTCGAGGACTCGCACGGCGGGCGCGCCCCGGAGTCCGGCCGCGAGGAGTGCCGCGGTCTGCCGGGCACGCACGAGCGGGCTCGTGAAGACTTCGTCGATGCCGGCGCCGAGCATCGCGAGCCCGGCGACCGCTTTCTTGAATCGCACGACGCCCCGGGCGGTGAGCGGCCGCGTGTCGTCGCCGGCACGATGGGTGCTCCGTTCGGCGGCAATCGCGTGGCGGACCAGGTACAGCTCGAAGGGACTCGCCATCTCGAGGCCTAACTATATCGGTACAACCCGATGCGCAAGGCGCCCTCGGCACCGCGACATCGGCCCGGGTTCCGGAAAGTGGCGGCTCGGAGTTGTCATAGAATGGGTCGGATGGGCGAGGCGCGGTTGTGCGTGCTGTGCGCAAGCCGCCCGGCGGAGGAACGCTGGCGGCCGTTCTGCAGCGAGCGCTGCCGGAACGAGGATCTGGCGCGGTGGGCCGAGGGGCGCTACCGGATAGCCGCCGAGCCGGCGCCTGCACCCGACACCGATGCCGACAGCAGCTCCTGACGTATTCCTATGGCCGACACGCTGACGATCACCGATCACCGCACGGGCAAGCAGTACGACCTCCCGATCACCGACGGCACCATCCGGGCCACCGATCTCCGCCAGATCAAGGCGGGACCGGACGACACGGGACTGGCGACCTACGACCCCGCGTTCATGAACACCGCCTGCTGCCGCAGCCGCATCACCTACATCGACGGCGACAAGGGCATCCTCGAATATCGCGGCTATCCGATCGAGCAGCTGGCCGAGCGCTCCACCTATCTCGAGACGGCCTACCTCATCATCTTCGGCGAGCTGCCCGGCGCGGCGCAGCTCGAGGCGTGGACGAAGGAGATCACGCTCCACACGATGCTCCACGAGAACATCAAGAAGCTGATGGAAGGGTTCCAGTACGACGCGCACCCGATGGGCGTCTACCTCAGCACCGTCGGGGCCTTCTCGACCTTCTACCCCGACGCGAAGCAGATCTTCGACGAACAGTCGCGCCGGAAGCAGATCCACCGCCTGATCGCCAAATGCCCGACGATTGCCGCGTATGCGTACCGGCACAGCATCGGCCGCCCCTACAACCAGCCCGACGACGACCTCAGCTTCACCGGCAACTTCCTCAACATGCTCTTCCGGATGACGGAGCTGAAGTACACGGTGAATCCGGTGCTCGAGCGCGCGCTGGACGTGCTCTTCATATTGCACGCGGACCACGAACAGAACTGCAGCACCAACGCCATGCGGAGCATCGGCAGCTCGCACGTCGATCCGTATTCGTCGATGGCGGGGGCGGCGGCCGCGCTCTACGGGCCGCTGCACGGCGGCGCCAACGAGGCGGTGCTGCGGATGCTCAACGAAATCGGCCACGTCAACAACATTCCGGGCTTCATCAAACGGGTGAAGGCGGGTGAAGGCCGCCTGATGGGTTTCGGCCATCGCGTCTACAAGTCGTACGACCCGCGGGCGAGGATCATCAAGCGGACGGCCGACGCCGTGTTCGAGGTCACCGGCAAGAACCCGCTGCTCGACATCGCAATCGAGCTCGAGCGCATCGCGCTCCAGGACGACTACTTCGTCACGCGGAAGCTCTATCCGAACGTCGACTTCTACTCCGGCCTCATCTACCAGGCGATGGGCTTCCCGGTGACGATGTTCCCGGTGCTGTTCGCGATTCCGCGCACCTCGGGATGGATTGCGCAGTGGGAAGAGATGATCCTCGATTCCGAGCAGAAGATCGCGCGGCCGAAGCAGGTGTACATCGGACCGACGCGCCGCGAATACGTGGCGCTGGACAAGCGGACATAGCGCAGTGCGACGGTGCAGGAGTGCGAGAGTACGAGGGGTTCTCGGCGCGACGGTGTTCGTCTGCCTCGGACTCGGCTGGTCGGCCGATGCCGACAGCCTCGCGCGACAGACCGCAGCCATGAAGTTCGACAGCGGCCGCGCCTATGAGGATCTGCGCCGCCAGGTGAGCTTCGGGCCCCGGCCGGCCGGCTCCGCCCCGCTCGCGCAGTGCCGCGAGTACATCCTGGCGCAGCTCAAGGCGGCC
>JACQZV010000083.1 GCA_016213695.1 Acidobacteriota bacterium
CCTGCCGACGTTAATCCTACCGCAGCGGCTGCGGCGCGAACCTCGTCGAGCACGCGCGCGTGCACGGCCTCGTCGCGGATGATGCCGTTGCGCACTTCGGCACGCCCGGCCTCGAACTGCGGCTTGACGAGCGCGATCACGTCGGCGTGCGGTCGCAGTAGCGGCGGGACGACCGGCAGGATCTGCCGCAGCGAGATGAACGAGACGTCGATGCAGACGAGGTCCACCGGTCCGGGCAGATCGGCCGGCGTGAGGCGCCGCGCGTTGAAACGCTCGACGACCACTACGCGCGGGTCGTTGCGCAGGCCCCAGTCGAGCTGCCCGTGGCCGACGTCGAGCGCCACGACGCGCGCCGCGCCGCGCTGCACGAGGACGTCGGTGAACCCGCCGGTCGAGGCGCCGATGTCGAGCGCGTCGCGGCCGGCCACCGCGATGCCGAACGTGTCGAGGGCGTGCGCGAGCTTGAGGCCGCCTCGGCCGACGTACGGATGGTCGGGGGCGACCAGCGCGACCGCGGCATCGGGCTCGATCTGGGCGCCCGCCTTGGTCAGGACGCGCCCATCGACCGAGACCTGCGCGGCGAGGATGAGCGCGCGCGCGCGCTCCCGCGACGGGGCGAGGCCGCGTTCGGCAACCAGGTGATCGAGTCGGACTTTCGACACCTCAATGCGACCTGTCCACAATCCACCGGCCGATGTCCATGAGCCGCGATTTGGCCAGATGGACGCTCTGGAGCGCGCGCTCGGCGCGCCCCAGGCACTCGGCGGCCATCCGGCGCGCGGCGAGGACGCCGTAGACGGCCGGGTACGTCGGCTTGCCGGCTTTGGCGTCCTTGCCCGCGGTCTTCCCGAGCGTCGCGGGCGCGCCCTCGACGTCCAGGACGTCGTCGATGATCTGAAAGGCGAGTCCGAACTCCGCGGCGGCCGTTTCGATGGCCCCGATCGCGCCATCGTGGGCGCCGCCCATGATCGCGCCGGCCGCCGCCGACGCGCGGATGAGCGCGCCGGTCTTTTTCGCGTGCATGGTGCGCAGCGCGGCGGCGCTCATGGGCGCCGGGCGATCCGTCGTGGCGCCGCCGGCCGCGAGGTCGAGCGCCTGGCCGCCCACCATCCCGAACGGGCCGGCAGCATGCGCGATGACACCGATGACGCGCAGCATGCGCGCGCTCGCGGCGGCGTCGCCGCTCTCGGGCGCGCCAGCCAGCAGCGCGAAGGCTTCGGTCAACAGGCCGTCGCCCGCCAGAATCGCGAATCCCTCGCCGGCCACGACGTGCAGCGTCGGCCGGCCCCGCCGCATCGTGTCGTTGTCCATGGCCGGCAGGTCGTCGTGGATGAGCGAATACGTGTGAATCAACTCGATGGCGCAGGCTGCGGGCATGGCCGCGGCCTGCGTGCCGCCGACCGCCTCCGCGCTGGCGAGGCAGAGGATCGGGCGAAGCCGCTTGCCTCCGGCGGTGACGCTGTACTGCATCGCCTCGGCGAGCACGGCGGGACACTCGGGGGCCGCGGGCAGGGCCGCTCGGAGCGCCGCGTCGATGTCCGCGCGGCGCGCGTGGAGGTATGCGGCGAAGTCAGAGTCCAACGGCGTAGGGCGCAGGCTTCAGCCTGCGCGGTACGGCGGCGACAGCCGCCCCGCTACGGTTTGCGTTCATCGTCGCCCAGCCCCGCCGGCGCGGGCTTGATCTCGCCGCGCTCGGTGAGGATCTCGATGCGGCGCTCCGCTTCCTCGAGGCGGGAGTGACAGAAGCGGGAAAGCTGCACGCCGCGCTCGTAGAGCTGCAGCGACGTTTCGAGCGGCAGGTCGCCCTCCTCGAGCTTCTTCACGATCGATTCGAGCTCGGCGATCGCCGCCTCGAAGTCTTTGATGGTTGCGTCCATATAAGTCAGAAGCCGGCTGTCGTTCTACTGCCCGCTGCCCGCTGCTCCCTGCCCACCGTTTCTCACTTCACAATCGAGCTCGCCGTTCGCGAGCGTCACCCGCACACGGTCGCCTGCCGCCACCGCGGCGGCGTCGCGAATGATAGCCGTGCGCTCGCCGTTCCAGCAGACGGCGTAGCCGCGGCCGAGCACCGAGAGCGGGCTGAGTGCCTCGAGGCGCGCGGCCGCACTTCGCAGGCGGCCGTCGGCGCCATGACGGATCCGGACGGTTGCGCCCCCGAGCCCCGCGTCGGCCTGGACCAGCCGCGTTCGCAGCCGGCCGAAGCGGCGCCCGAGGTCGAACGTGTCGAGCGCCAGCCGCAGCGCCTGGTACGCCCGCTGCCGGTCGGCGATGCGGGCGCGGACCGCGCGTGCAAGGCCGTGCGTGAGGTCCGCCACATGGCGCCCGCGCAGCGCCATGTGGCCGGGCCTTCCGGCATACCCGGGCCGGGCTTCGAGCGCGCGGAGGCGCGACTCGCAGCGGTGCAGCCGCGCGGCGGTCGCCGCGCCCGCACGGTGCGCCAGCCGGTCGATATGGGCGTAGAAGTCGTCTTTGCGCGCCACCACCATTTCGGCGGCGGCCGACGGCGTCGGAGCACGCACGTCGGCGACAAAGTCGGCAATCGTCACGTCGGTCTCATGTCCGACTGCCGCAATGGTCGGTACCGCGCAGCCGGCAATCGCCCGCGCGACGACTTCCTCGTTGAAAGCCCAGAGGTCCTCAATCGACCCGCCGCCGCGCCCGACGATGACGACATCGATGCCGTCGATACGCCCCACGGCCGACATCGCCCTCGCGATATCGAGCGCCGCGCCGTCGCCCTGCACCCGCGTCGGACGAATGACGATGTGGGCGTTCGGGTAGCGGCGGCGCAGCACCTTGATGATGTCGCGTACGGCGGCGCCGTCGAGCGACGTGACGACCCCGATCTTACGCGGCAGCACGGGCAGCGGGCGCTTGCGCCGCGCGTCGAAGAGGCCTTCGGCGGCGAGGCGCTGCTTCAGCTGGTCGAAGGCGAGCTGGAGCGCGCCCAGGCCCTCGGGCTCGAGATGCTCGCAGACGATCTGATACTCGCCCTTCGGGTCGTAGACGCTGAGGCGGCCGCGCGCCACGACGCGGAGGCCGTCCTGCGGGGCGAAGCGCAGGGCGCGGAGGGCCGACCGGAACATCACGCCCCGGACCTGCGCGCCGGCGTCCTTGAGCGTGAAGTACATGTGCCCCGTATTCCAGACGCGGCAGTTGGACAGCTCGCCCTCGACCCAGACGTCGCCGAACTGTTCCTCGATCAGTTTGCGGACCCGTGCGGTCAGTTCGGTGACGGTGAGAATCCGGCGCGGCGCGGGTGCCTCGGGCTCGGGCGGCGGCACGGACTCCTCCCGCGCCGGCTCCGGCTCCTCGAACGGAAGATCAAAGGGCGACGCCAGAGGCGCGCTCCTGGACGGCCTGCAGCAGTTCGGCCTCCGAATAGCTGACTCGGGTGATGCCGGTGGCGTGCCCCGTCCGTTCGTCGGCCTGCACCAGGACACCGTTGAGGCGGGGATTGCCGGTGGCGGGTTCGAATTTCGACGGCATCGCGGTGAGGAAGCGCGCGAGCGACGCGGTGACATCCATCCCGATGATCGAGTCGTGGGGACCGGTCATCCCGACGTCGGTCAGATAGGCGGTGCCCTGCGGCAGCAGGCGCTCGTCGGCGGTCTGCACGTGCGTATGGGTGCCGATCACCGCGGTGACCTTGCCGTCGAGGTGCCAGCCGAGGGCCATCTTCTCGCTCGTCGCTTCGGCATGGAAGTCCACGATGATGACACGCGTGCGGTGGCGAATCGCCTCGATTTCCCGGTGCGCCGCGGCAAAAGGGTCATCGATGGCCTGCATGAACACCCGGCCCATCAGATTGATGACGCCGACCGCGCGGCCGTCGCCGGTCTGCGCGACGCAGGCGCCGCGGCCGGGAACGCCGGACGGATAGTTCGCGGGGCGGAGCAGCCGCGGCTCGAGCGCGATGTAGTCGAGCACTTCCTTCTTGTCCCAGATGTGATTGCCCGACGTCATCACGTCGACGCCCGCTTCACGCAGCGTCTCCCCGATGTCCCTGGTGAGGCCGAAGCCGGCGGCGGCATTTTCCGCGTTCGCGATCACGAGGTCGACGCCGTGGCGATCGACGAGCGCGCGCAGGCCGCGCCGCACGAGCTCGCGACCGGGGCGTCCGACGATGTCACCGACGAGGAGGATCTTCATGTCTGCGGCTCGGTGACGCGCGCCACGGGAATGTGATGCGGCCGGCCGCGCCGCTCCTCGAGCTTCGGCAGCTGAATCCTGAGCTCGCCGTCGCGAAGCGTCGCGCGCGCGCGGGCGAGATCGAGCGCGGCCGCCAGGCGGACCGCGCGGGCAAATCGCCCGAACTCGCGCTCCACCAGGTGGAACTGTTCGCCCCCGCCCGCAGCCGGCGCCTTCTCGCCGACGACGAGCAGCATTCCAGCACGGAAGAGGATGCGGAGCGCGTCGGCCGGTACGCCGGCCACGTCGACGGCGACTTCGACGGCCGCGTCGGTCTCGATCACGTCGAGCGACGGATGGCAGTCGCCGGACAGCGCCCGTCGCTCACGCGGAAGCGCGCGCGCCAGTTCGTCGAACAACTGGCGGATGTCGTCGGCGAACTCGGTCGCCTCTCCGGAGGGAAGGAGGGAAAACTGGGCCATCGAACGCGAGCCCCATGATCTCATACGGGTAGGTTCACCTCGGGGTCGGTCGAGGCCGAGCGCGGGCTGCGTCAAGCGCTATGAGGTCGTGTGGACTCTGTCTTAATTAGAAATATTAGTGTATTAAGATCAGATCATATTCTTGACAGACACTCATATTATGTTTAGCATCGGTCATGGAGCGACGAATCATGAGCAGCGTCATCGGTATCGATCTCGGCACCACGAATTCGGTTGTCGCGGTCATGGAAGGTGGGGAGCCCGCCGTCCTCGTGAACCAGGAGGGCGCCCGGACGACGCCGTCCGTTGTGGGTTTTACGGCAGAGGGTGAGCGGCTCGTCGGGCAGATTGCCAAGCGGCAGGCCGTCACGAACCCCGGGAACACGGTGTTTTCAATCAAGCGCTTCATGGGGCGCAAGCACGGAGAAGTGGCGGCCGAGCGCGCCCGCGTCCCCTACACAATCGTGAGCGCCGGCAACGGCGACGTCTCGGTGGACATCCACGGCAAGCGGTACTCGCCGCCGGAAATCTCCGCGATGATCCTGCAGAAGCTGAAGACGGCCGCGGAGGACTACGTGGGAGGCCCCGTGACCGATGCGGTCATCACCGTGCCGGCGTATTTCAACGACGCCCAGCGCCAGGCCACCAGGGACGCCGGCAGAATTGCCGGGCTGAATGTGCTCCGGATCGTGAACGAGCCGACCGCTGCGGCGCTCGCCTACGGCCTCGACAAGAAGAAGGACGAGACGATCGCCGTCTACGACTTCGGCGGGGGCACGTTCGATATTTCCATTCTCGACGTCGGCGACGGCGTCGTGGAGGTCAAGTCCACCAACGGGGACACGCACC
This sequence comes from Acidobacteriota bacterium, assembly GCA_016213695.1. Taxonomy (GTDB): domain Bacteria; phylum Acidobacteriota; class Vicinamibacteria; order Vicinamibacterales; family UBA2999; genus DATCJA01. The sequence continues at coordinate 5,463 of JACQZV010000083.1, forward strand.
TCGGCGGCGACGACCTCGACCAGCGCGTGATCGACTGGATCGTGTCGGAGTTCCGGAAGAGCGACGGCATCGATCTCGGCAATGACCGGATGGCGCTGCAGCGCCTCAAGGAGGCGGCGGAGAAGGCGAAGATTGAGCTGTCGACGGTGCTCGAAACGGAGATCAACCTGCCCTTCATCACGGCGGATCAGAACGGGCCCAAGCACCTGCAGACGAAGCTGACGCGCGCCCGGTTCGAACAGCTCGTCGAGGATCTGCTGCAGCGGTCGATGGGTCCGGTGCGGCAGGCGCTCGCCGACGCCGGGCTGACGCCGTCGGACATCGACGAAGTCGTGCTCGTCGGCGGGTCAACGCGCGTGCCCCGAATTCAGCAGCTCGTCAGGGACGTGTTCGGCCGGGAGCCGCACAAGGGCGTCAACCCGGACGAAGTCGTGGCTGTCGGCGCCGCCATTCAGGGCGGTGTGCTCAAGGGCGATGTCAAGGACGTGGTCCTGCTCGACGTCACGCCGTTGTCGCTCGGCCTCGAGACCCTTGGCGGCGTCATGACGACGCTCATCCCGCGGAACACGACGATTCCGATGCGCAAGAGCGAGGTCTTCTCGACGGCGACCGACGACCAGGCGAGCGTCGAGGTGCACGTGCTGCAGGGCGAGCGGCAGATCGCGCGCGAGAACCGCACGCTCGGTCGCTTTCAGCTGGTCGGTCTCCCGCCCGCGCCGCGCGGGGTCCCGCAGATCGAGGTGGCGTTCGACATCGATGCCAACGGCATCGTGCACGTCACGGCCAGGGACGTCGCGACGGGCAAGGAGCAGCAGATCACCATCAGCGGGTCGTCCGGCCTGAGCAAGGACGATGTCGACCGGATGGTGAAGGACGCCGAGGCGCACGCGGCGGAGGATCGCAGCCGGCGCGAGCTGGTCGACGCCCGCAACCAGGCCGACGCGCTCGCCTATTCGGCGGAGAAGACGGTGCACGAGCATCGCGACCGCCTGCCGGCGAGCGACGTGTCGCGGACAGACGAGGCGATCCGCGCGTTGCGCGAGGCGGCGAAGGGCGAGGACCTGCAGGCGATCCAGCGCGCGAGCGACGCACTGCAGACCGCATCGCACGCGATCGCCGAGCAGCTCTACACGCCGCGGACATCCGGGACCGGGTCACAGGCCTCCCGGGCCGCAGAGACACACGACGACGTCAAGGACGGCGAAGTCGTCGACGCCTGAACAAGGAGAGACACCATGACGATGACCATTACACGCTGTGAACCGTTCCAGGAATTCGCCACGCTTCAGCACCGGATGAACCGCCTGTTCGGTGACATCTACCTGCGCGATGAGGACGTCAACGGCCGCGCCAGCTGGGCGCCGCCCGTCGATATCTACGAGACCGATGCGCACGATCTCGTCATCAAGGCGGAACTGCCCGACATGTCCCGTGAGGACATCGACGTCACCGTGGAGAACAACACGCTGACGCTGCGCGGCGAGCGGAAGCTGCCGACCGACGTCAAGGAAGAGCAGTTCCGCCGCGTCGAGCGTCACTACGGCACGTTCAACCGCTCGTTCACGCTGCCGAACACGGTGGACGCGTCGAAGGTCACCGCCGAGTACCGCCACGGTGTGCTGACGGTCAGGCTGCCGTTCAAGGAAGAGGCGAAGCCTCGCACCGTCAGTGTCGAGGTGGCGGCGTAACGGGTCGACGCCGCCGTGTCACGGGTGGGGCCGACCGTCCGGTCGGCCCCTTCTTGTGTGCGGGCCTTCAGACCCTTCAAGCCTTCAGAACCCTGTGCTAGTCTGACGTTCTATGGATACCGACGACGCACTCATACCTCCGACCGACGCCGACGCTCCCGCCGGTCCCCGCCCGAAGGCGCCGCCCATCGAGAGCCGGTTTCTGTTCGTCGATGTTGCGGCGATGCGCGCGAAGCAGTTGCGCCGCGGCGCCATGCCGCGGCTCGATGACGGGCAGAGCGACGCGGATCGCGTGCTGCCGCACAAGGCCGAGCGCGTGGCGATGGAAGAAGTCCGTCAGTGCCTCGTCCTGTACGAGGTGGTCCCGGGCGCCAGCGAGGCGGAATGAGCACGCGCCCCGTTCGCACGCCGCTCATCCTGCTGGCCGCGGCCTGGCTGCTGGCGCCGGTCCAGGCTCAGCAGTTCCGCCAGGTGCCCCCCTACTACATCCTCGTCACCAATGACGACGGCGTGCGCGCCCCCGGGATCGCCGCGGTGGCGCAGGCGCTGCAGGTCATCGGGACGCCGGTCATCGTGGCGCCCGCGGACAATCAGACCGGGAAAGGGCAGTCCGTCGTCACCGCCGAGCCGGTCTTCCGCCAGGATATGACGCTGCCGAACGGTCTTCCGGCGATCGGACTCACCTCCACGCCGGCCAGTACCGTGAGCATTGCGATCAGCAATATCGTCAAGCCGCGGCCCGATCTCGTCGTTTCCGGCGTGAACACGGAATACAACCTCGGGCTGTCCACCGAAGTGTCAGGGACGGTCGGGGCGGCGCGCGAGGCAGCCCGCCACGGCATCCCCGCGATTGCCGCGTCGATGTCGGGCGCCGCCTTTCCGCGCGACCTCGTGTTCGCTGCCGAAGAGGTCGTGTGGGTCGCCCGCCGCGTCAAGCAGTACGGCCTTCCGCCGAACACGTTCCTGAACGTCAACATTCCCGGGGTGCCGCCGGGCGGCTACAAGGGATACCAGATCACGCGGCAGGGACAGGTCCGGACGGGCCAGGAGGGCTTCGCCGAGATGAAGCATCCCTCGGGCCGCACGATCTACTGGAGCGTCTACAACGAGCGCGTCAGCGCGCCGCAGCCGGAAGGCACCGATTTCTGGGCGGTCGAGAACGGGTATGTGTCGGTGACGCCGATGTCGATCGACGAAACCGATCGCGCGCAGTTCGACGCGCTCAAGGCGATATTCAAGTAATGTCCCGTACGCAGGGCGGGTGCCGCCGAAGGCGGACCCGCTCGATCAGGACCAGAGCGGAGGCGTGGCCGCGTGCCAGTCGGTCATCCGCTCGTAGGCGTCGGCCACCCGCAGCAGCGTTGACTCGTCGAACATCCGGCCGGTGAGCTGGAGGCCGACGGGAAGGCGTTCGGGTCGTCCAACGAAACCGCAGGGAATGCTGACGGCCGGCAGTCCCGCCAGCGGCTGGCTCACGGTAAACACGTCCGTCAAGTACATCTGCAAGGGGTCGGCGACTTTCTCTCCCAGTCTGAAGGGCGGTACCGGGCTCGTGGGTGTCGCCACGACATCGACACGCTCGAACGCCTGCTCGTAGTCGCGCCGCAGCAGCGTCCGCACCTGCTGCGCCTTCAGGTAGTACGCGTCGTAGTAGCCCGCGCTCAACACGTAGGTGCCGAGCATGATGCGCCGTTTGACCTCGGCGCCGAATCCTTCGTCCCGCGTACGGGAGTACATCGCCCTCAGCCCCTGCTCGGCATGGCGGGACGAACGGTAGCCGTACCGCACGCCGTCGTAGCGGGCCAGATTGGAGCTGGCTTCGGCGGTTGCCACCAGGTAGTAGACCGGAATCGCGTATTTCGCGTGCGGCAGTTCGATATCGACGAGGGTCGCGCCTCCGCGGCGCAGCGTGTCGAGCGCCTCGTCGAAGGCGCGCTTCACCCCGTCGTCCACCCCCTCGGCCACGAAGGCGCGCGGCACGCCGACCCGAAGGCCTGACATCTCGCCCGTCAGCGCTGCGGAGAAATCGGGAACCGGCTGACGCGACGAGGTGGCATCCGCCGGGTCGGCGCCGGCGAGCACCCCGAGCGCCAGCGCCGCGTCGGCCGCCGTGCGGGTGATCGGACCGATCTGATCGAGCGACGAGGCGAACGCGAGCAGGCCGTAGCGCGACACGCGCCCGTAGGTCGGCTTCAATCCGACGACACCGCAGAAGGCAGCCGGCTGGCGGATCGATCCGCCGGTGTCTGAGCCGAGCGAGAGCGGCACGCCGCCCGCCGCCACCGCGGCCGCCGAGCCGCCGCTCGAGCCGCCGGGCGCCCGGTCGGGCGCCCACGGAGTCCGTACCGGCCCGAACGCGGAGTTCTCGTTGGACGAGCCCATGGCGAACTCATCGCAGTTGGTCTTGCCGACGATCACGCCGCCCGCCCGCTCGATGCGCTGCACGACGGTGGCGTCGTACGGGGGCACGAAGCGCTCGAGGATGCGCGAGGAGGCCGTGGTCCGCATGCCGCGGACGCAGAGATTGTCCTTGAGCGCCACCGGCACGCCCGCCAGGGCCCCGGGGGGCTCTCCGGCGGCGCGGCGGCGATCGACGCCGGCAGCCTGCGCCAGCGCACGATCCGGATCGATCAGGTTGAACGCGTTGAGGGAGCCGTTCACCGCCTCCATGCGGTCGAGGTACGCGCGGCAGACCTCCACCGCCGACACGCGGCCGGCCGCGACGTCGTCGCGGATCGCGCGGGCGCTCGATGCCAGCATGTCAGCCAATGACGCGGGGAACCCGGAACAGGCCCGCCTCGGGCGCCCCGTCGGGCGCGTTGCGCAGCGCCTCGTCCACCGGCAGCGAGCGGTGCGGGTCGTCATCGCGTTCGGCGCCTTCATCGGCATGGACGTGGGCGGTGGCCGGCACGCCGCTCGTGTCGATGGCCCGCACCTGCTCGGCGTAGGTGAGGATGTCGGCGAGCTGCCGCGTGAAAAGTGCTTTCTCGTCGGCGGTCAACTCGAGGTGCGCGAGCGCGGCGATGCGCTCGACGTCGGCCACCGTCAGGCGGGAAGACATGATCGGGATGCTATCCGAACGCCTTTCACCTCTACAAGCCACGGAGGCACAGAGATACGGAGACACGGAACACGTACAGTACCATTCGCCATGCGCGACGTCAGGCCGCCGGCCGTGGCAGGGAGCTGGTATCCGGCAGGCAGGGCTGCGCTCGAAGCCGCCGTGGACGGACATCTCGCGGCGGCGGCGCCGGGGCGTCCGCGTCCCTGCCCGCGGGGGATCATCGCGCCGCACGCGGGGCTCAGGTATTCGGGCCCGGTGGCCGCCTGGGCGTATGCCCTGCTGAGGCCGTGCCACTACGCGGCGGCCGTGCTCGTCGGGCCGTCGCACTTCGTCGCGTTTCGCGGCGTCTCCCTCTGGCCGCGCGGCGCCTGGGACACGCCGCTCGGCGCCGTCCCGATCGCCGAAGAGCTGGCAGCGGCGATTGCCGCCGGGTCGGGGGACATCGTGGAACATGAGGCGGCCCACGGGCGCGAGCATTCACTCGAGATGCAGCTGCCGTTTGTCGCCCGACTGCTGCCCGGTGTCCCGATCGTGCCGCTTGTGATGGGCCATCAGGACCGCGCGACCGCCATGGGGCTGGGCGACGCAATCGGCCGGGCGGTGCAGGCACGCCCCGCCGCCGACGTCCTGCTGGTGGCGAGCAGCGATCTGTCCCACTATGAAGATGCCGAAACCGCCGCGCGCCTCGACGCCGTGGTGCTCGCCTGTGTCGATGCCTTCGACGCCGGGCGGTTGATGACCGCCCTGGAGGCGGAGCCGCGGCACGCGTGCGGCGGCGGGCCGATGGTGGCGGTGCTCCGCGCCGCCGCGCAACTCGGCTGCACCGAGGCCCGCGTGGTTCACTACGGCGACTCGGGCGACGTCTCGGGCGACAAGTCGTCTGTGGTCGGGTACATGGCCGCGGCGATCTGGTGATGATGGGCTGTGGACTGCGGGCTTCGGGCTGTGGGGATTGAGGTGATCGCACGCACCGATCAGCAGCGCCTGCTCGTGCTGGCGCGCCGCGCGCTCGAAGCCCGCGTGCGCCGCGAGGCGCCGCCGCCGGCCCCGTCGGGCGAGAGCTTCGATCGGCCGTGCGGCGCCTTCGTCACCATCCATTGCCACGGAGAGCTTCGCGGCTGCCTGGGGCGCGTCGAGCCGTCCGAGCCGCTCGGCGCGATCGTCGTGCATCTGGCCGGCTCGGTGGCCGACTCCGACCCGCGCTTCGAACCGGTGTCGGCGCTCGAGCTGGACGAGGTGGACATCGAGATTTCCGTACTCACTCCCGAACGGGAGATTGCCTCGATTGACGAGATCGAGATCGGTCGGCATGGCCTGATCGTCGAACAGGGCTATCGGCACGGCCTGCTGCTGCCGCAGGTGGCCGTGGAGCAGCAGTGGGACCGCGAGGCGTTCGCGGCCCACACCTGCCGCAAGGCGGCGCTGCCGCCCGACGCCTGGCGCAGCGGCGCGCGGCTGTTCGTCTTTGAGGCGCAGGTCTTCGGTGACACCAATGGATAACCTCTGTCATACGCTCGTCGGCGCCGCGCTTGGCGAGGCGGGGCTCAAGCACCGGACGCGTTTCGGCGGCGTGACGCTGATGCTTGCCGCGAATCTGCCGGATATCGACGTGCTGGTGTTTGCCACATCGACGCCGTCGGTCGCGTTTCGGCGCGGCTGGACGCACGGCGTGCTGGCCCAGGCCGTACTCCCACTTGCGCTCGCGGCGGCCATGATGGCGGTCGCGCGCCTGCGTCCCGCACGCGGCGGAACGCCGGTCCGCGTCCGTGGATTGCTTCTGCTGTCGTACCTCGGAGTGCTGTCCCACGTCGCGCTCGACCTGCTCAATTCGTACGGCGTCCGCCTGCTGGCGCCGTTCGACTGGCGCTGGTTCTACGGCGACGCCCTGTTCATCATCGACCCGTGGCTGTGGCTGCTTCTCGGCGCGGGCCTCTGGATGTCGCGCCGCAGCGGCTCGCCGGTGCCGCCGCGACACGCCCTTGCCGCCGTGACGGCGTACATCATGGCCATGGTCGTGAACGCGCATCTGGCAGGCAACATGGTGCTGGAGCGGTGGCGCGTCGAACGCGGCGGCCCGCCGGCCGGCCTGATGGTCGGCCCGCTCCCGATCACGCCGTTCGAGCGGGAGATCATCGTCGATGCCGGCATCCACTACGAGCGCGGTACGGTCGGCTGGCTGCCGAGGCACGTGACGCTGGATCCGGCCGTCGTGCCGAAGAGCGGCGCGGATCCCCGCGTGGTTCAGGCCAGCGACGCACCGAACATCCGCGCCTTCCTCGTCTGGTCCCGCTTTCCGTTCTGGACGTTCGAGCCGGTGCCGGGCGGCACGCGCGTCACGGTCGGCGACATGCGCTTCGCCGGACGCGGCAGCCCCTTCGTGCAGAGCACGATCGTCCCGGGCAGTGCGCCACCACGCGGAGATTCGCGATGAACACGTCCCGGGTCCTGTCGCTCTTCGCGGCCGGCGTCGTCGCCGCCGGCGCGCTCGGCGGCGCACAGACGGCGATGGGGGCGGCACAGCGGGCGCGCGAGGCGCCGATGTACGGCGTCGATCCCGCGTGGCCGAAGCCGCTCCCGAATCGATGGCTCGTCGGGGCGATCGCGGGCATCGCCGTGGACGCAGACGACCACGTCTGGATCGTGCACCGGCCTGGCACCCTCCAGCCGAATGAGACCCGCTCGATCTGGCGCGCCGCTCCGCCGGTGCTCGAATTCGATCGGGACGGCGCGCTCGTCTCCTCGTGGGGCGGGCCGGGCGATGGCTACCAGTGGCCCGACCTCGAGCATGGGATCTACGTGGACGCGCAGGACAACGTGTGGCTCGGCGGCGGAGGCGAGAAGGACGCGCAGATCCTCAAGTTCACACGTCAGGGCCGGTTCCTGATGCAGATCGGCCGGAAGGGCGAGAACACCGGCAGCAACGACACGAAGAATCTGGGCGCCCCCGCCAACATGATCGTGGACCGCGAGGCGGGCGAGCTGTACGTCGCCGACGGGTACGTCAACCACCGTGTGATCGTGTTCGACGCCGCCACCGGCGCCTACAAGCGCCATTGGGGCGCCTACGGCCGTCGGCCGGACGATGCGTACTTCACGCGGGCGGGGGAGAAGCTGCCGGGTCCGTTCAGCGGGATCGTGCAGAACGAGAACCGGCCCAGCCAGTACGATCCCGACGGCCCTCCGGCGCCGCAGTTCCGGATCGTCCATGCCGTGCGGATCGCCGGCGACGGTCTGGTCTACGTGTGCGACCGCACGAACAATCGCATCCAGGTGTTCCGCAAGGATGGCACCTTCATCCGTGAGAGGGTCATCGCCCGTCCGACGCTCGGCAGCGGGTCCGTGTGGGACATCGGCTTTTCGACCGATCCCGCCCAGACATTCCTCATCGTGCCGGACGGGACCAATCAGCAGGTGTACATCCTGCGCCGCGACACGCTCGAGGTGGTGAGTGCGTTCGGCCAGGCGGGCCGGTGGGCCGGACAGTTTTACGGCGCCCACAACATGGCTGTGGATTCGAAAGGCAACGTGTTCATCGGCGAAACGTACGAGGGCAAGCGCGTGCAGAAGTTTGTGTACAAGGGGATGGGGCCAACTCGGGTACCGTTTATGCCGTGAGCGGCACGTCGTGCACTATCGCACCGTCGCACCGTTGCGGAGTCTCCGGAGCGTGTCGAGGTTCTGCGCGTCGTACGGGTCGAGAACGATCGCGCTGCGCTTCTCCGACTCCTTCGACTTCTCCGTTTCGAGAAGCATCGGCAGCCCCGCGAACCGCCGGTCGTGCAGGATGCGGCGGAACGGCTCCTCGCCGAGACAGCCGCGGCCGATGTGCTCGTGGCGATCGACGCGGCTGCCGCACGGCTTCTTCGAGTCGTTGGCGTGGAAGACCTTCAGCCGCTCCAGACCGACAATCCGCTCGAAGGCCGCGAACGTGTCGCGATACCCGGACGCGGTGCTGAGGTCGTAGCCGGAAGCCAGCAGGTGGCAGGTGTCGAGGCAGACGCCGACGCGGGGCGAGCCCCGGAGATGCCCGATGATGGCCGCCAGGTGCTCGAACCGGTATCCGAGCGTCCGTCCCTGGCCGGCCGTGTGCTCGAGCAGCACCAGCGTCGGGCGCCGCGGCCGCGCCCGGAACGCCGCGCGGATCGCCTCGGCAATCAATCGCAGACCCTCCTCCTCGGTGCCCGCCGTACACGTGCCGGGATGAATGACGACGCCCAGCAGGCCGAGCGCGTCGGCGCGGTCGAGCTCGTCGATCAGGGCGGCGATGGACTGTTCGCGCAGCGCCGGAAACGTCGTCGCGAGATTGATCAGGTAGCTGGCGTGTGAGACGACCGGGGCGATGCCGGTCCGGTCGATGCGCGCCCGGAACGCCTGCACCTCGGCCGGATCGAGGGGTGCGCCGCGCCACTGGCTGGCGTTTTTCGTGAAGATCTGCAGCGCCTCGCATCCGTGAAGGCGCGCCCGATCGACCGCCTTGGAGACGCCGCCGGCCACCGACATGTGAGCGCCGATCCGGAGCATGGTCTATCATTTTTGATTGTGACACGCGGGATGCGGGTCGTCGCGCTGTGCGCGGCCGCGATCGTGGCGACGGCGGCGGCAGGGCGGGTGGCGCAGAACGGCGAGCCGATCGTCAGCGTCCATCTGCTCGCGATCAACGACTTCCACGGCGCGCTCGAGCCCGCCGCCGGCGGCACCGGGCGCGTCGGATCCGTCGATGCGGGCGGCGTCGAGTACCTCGCCACGCATCTGGCACGGCTCAAGGCCGCGAATCCACACACGGTGATCGTCTCGGCCGGCGACAACATCGGCGGGTCGCCGCTGCTGTCGAGCCTCTCGCACGATGAGGGCGCCGTCGAAGCGCTGAACCTGGCGGAGCTCCAGTATTCGGCCGTCGGCAATCACGAGCTCGACGAAGGCTGGTCGGAGCTGTACCGCATGCAGCGCGGCGGCTGCCACCCGGTGGACGGCTGCCAGGACGGGACGCCGTTCAGCGGTGCGGCGTTCTCGTACCTCGCGGCCAACATCATCTTCGACCCGCGCGGCGCCAATCCGGAGGATCTGACCCGCGCCGGCGTGCGGGGCTCGGAGCCGCGGCCGCTGTTTCCGCCGTACGCCATCCACAACGTCGCGGGCGTTCGCGTCGGGTTCATCGGCGCGATTCTGGACGAGGCGCCGACGGTCATCATTGCCGCCGGCCGGCGCGACCTGAGCTTCAATCCGGTCGTCGAATCGGTGAATCGGGCCGCCCGCGCCCTGCGCGACGAGGGTGTCCGCGCGATCGTCGTGCTCGTCCACGAGGGCGCGAACTACACCGGCAGCGACATCAACGCGTGCGACCTGCGGACGTCTCCGTCGTTCGTCGATCTGGTCACCCGGCTCTCGGATGACGTCGATGTCGTCCTGTCCGGGCACAGCCACGTGGCCTACAACTGCACGATCGACGGCAAGCTGGTCACGAGCGCGGCGTCGTTCGGAGTGGTGATCACCGATGTTGACCTGCGCATCCGGCGCTCGGATGGGGAAGTCGTCGGCAAGAACGCCCGCAACGTCGTCGTGACACGCGACGTCCCGAAGACCGTCGCGGAATCCGCGGTGATCGCGAACTACCGTCCGGTCGCCGACACGGTGGGCAGCCGCCTGGTCGGCGCCATCGAGGGCAGCCTCACGCGCGCCGCCAGCGAGTCGGGCGAATCGGCGCTCGGCGAACTGATTGCCGACGCCATGCTCGACGCCGCGCGCCGGGCGGCGGGCGCCGGCGTCGACCTCGCGTTCTGGAATCCGGGCGGTATCCGCGCGGATCTGGTGGCGCCGGGCGGCACGGGGCCGACGCCGGTCACCTACGCGCAGCTCTTCTCGGTTCTGCCGTTCGGCAACGAGCTCATCGTCAAGTCGTTGAAAGGCGAGGCGATCCTCGAGGCGCTGGAGCAGCAGTTCGGCGAGCGACCGCGCATCATGCAGTTCGCCGACGGCTTCACCTACGCGTACGACGCCGCGCGTCCGGCGGGACAGCGCATCGATCGCGGGTCGGTGCGCGTGGGCGGCGCGCCGCTCGATCCGGGCCGGACGTACCGGGTGGCCACGAGCAATTTTCTGTGGGGCACGGGAGATGGCCTCAAGGCGCTGGCCGGGGGAACGGACCCCGTGCTGATCGGCATCGACGTCGACATCACGGCCGAGTACCTGTCGCGCCACTCGCCGGCGCGTCCGGTCGTGCACGACCGGATCCGGCGGACCCGGTAGTGCAGGTGCCGCGCCTGTCGATGCGTCTGGTCGCGCTCGCCGCCCTTCTCCTGCTGTCGTCCGCCCGGGGCGCCGAGGCCTGGGGGTACGACGTGCACCGGTTCATCATGGACCGCGCCGTCGACCTGCTGCCGGCTGAACTGCGGCCGCTCTTCGAGCGGAATCGCGCGATCGTCGTGGAGCGCGCGATCGATCCTGATACGTGGCGGACGGCCGGCTTCGAATCGGAAGACCCGCATCATTTCATCAACATCGACTGGGACGGCTACGGCGCGTATCCGTTCGCCGAATTGCCGCGCGACTATGCGGCGGCCGTGTCGAAGTTCGGCCGGAGCCGCATCGAGCAGAATGGCACGCTGCCGTGGCGCATCGAGGAGTTCTACGGCAATCTGCGCCGCACCTTTGAGGCCTACCGGCGCCCGACCGCGCTGACGCGCTTCAACATCCTGCTGTTTGCCGCGTCGGTGTCGCACTACGTCGCCGACGCGCTTCAGCCGTTCCACGGGGTCATCAACTACGACGGCCAGGTCACCGGACAGCGGGGCGTCCACGCGCGGTTCGAAACGGCACTCTTCGAGCGCTACCGCGCCCAGCTCGCCCTTGCGCCCCCGCCAATGCCGCCGGTCCGTGACGTCCGCGCGTTTGCCTTCGATCGCATCGTCGAAAGCGCCCAGCTCGTGCCGCGCCTGCTGCAGGCCGATCGCGAGGCGATCGGCGCGCGCGACGCCTACGACGACGTGTATTTCGCGGCCTTCTTCGCCTCGGTGCGCCCGGTGCTCGAGCGTCGGCTGAGCGAGGCGGTCGCCGCGTCGGCCGCGTTGATTGCGGGCGCGTGGGAGGCGGCCGGCCGGCCGCCCCTTCCGACCGATCTTCCTCCGTTCCCGCCGCAGCGGCGCCGCCCGTAGGGTGGGGGTTTTGCTATCGTGGGTTCAATGGAGGTGTTCGTCATTCCGATCGGCCGCGACCGGTACGAGCTCTATTGCGAGCCGTCCGACGATCAGGACGGGATCGATACCGAGCCGCCAGCGGGGCTGTTCGGCCGGCTGCGGCACAAGTTCGGCGTCGTGTTGCGCGCCGCCGAAGAGCGGCAGCATCGGCACCCGCAGGCTGACCCGGGGGGGGCCGGCTCCGGGGCCGGACCGGTCCGCGTGCTGCAGGACCGCGCCCTGGGCTGGGTCGCGCATCGCATCGCCGAGCAGAGGCTGCTGTGGAACCTCCGGCGCGAGACGTCGGCCGTCGCCGTCCACCCGCCGGATCTGCCGTTCGAGCAGGTGCTGGCGCTGATTCGCCGGACGCTGCAGCGCGACCACGATCGGCACCGCGTCTGGCTGGTGATCGATTCGCTGCTGCTCGTCCTCTCGGGGCTGCTGGCGCTTGTCCCGGGCCCCAACGTCGTCGCGTACTACTTCGCGTTTCGCGTGGTCGGCCACTGGCTGTCGATGCGCGGGGCGGCCCAGGGGCGGCGCCGCGTGGCGTGGTCGGGCCGGCCGTGTCCTCCGCTGACCGATCTGCGCGACGTGGTCCTGCTGGACGCGTCGGCGCGCGACGCCCGCATCCACGACATCGCCGCGCGGCTGCAGCTGCGCCATCTGTCGACCTTCGTCGAGCGCGTCGCGGTGCGCCGCGCGTAAGGTGATAGATTCTCTTCAGACATCGTGAAGCTCCGGGAACTGGCCGACCGCCTCGGGTGCCGCCTCGACGGCGACGGCGATATCGAGATCGTCCGCGTCGCCGGCATTCAGGACGCGGAGCCGGGCGACGTGACGTTCCTCGCCAATCCGAAGTACGACGCGGCGCTCGCTGCCACGCGCGCCTCGGCCGTGCTGCTGCGCGACGAGGCGCCGGCGGCGCCCTGTGCAACGCTGCGCACGGGCGATCCGTATCTGGCGTTCGCGCGCGCGGTCGGCCTGTTCGCGCCCGCCTGGCGCCCGGCGCCGGGCGTCCATCCGCTGGCAGCCGTCGCGGCCGGCGCGGGCGTCGGCGACCACGTCTCCATCGGTGCCTTCGTCGCCGTGGGCGAGGACGCGCGCATCGGCGAGAACACCGTGGTCTTTCCGAACGTGACCATCGGCGCGGGTGCGCGGATCGGCCGCGACTGCGTCATCCATTCGAACGTCGCGATCCGCGAGCGCGTCGTCATCGGCGACCGCGTCGTGCTGCAGAACGGCGTCGTCGTGGGCAGCGACGGCTACGGCTTCGTACGGCGCGGCGACGGGACCCACGAGAAGATTCCGCAGATCGCCTCCGTCGTCATCGAAGACGATGTCGAGCTCGGCGCCAATACCACGGTGGATCGGCCGGCGGTGGGCGAGACGCGGATTCGCCGCGGTACCAAGATCGACAACCTCGTCCAGATCGGCCACGGCGTGTCGGTCGGCCGCAACGTCCTGATGGCGGCCCAGGTGGGCATCGCCGGCAGCACCGACATCGCCGACGACGTGATCTTCGGCGGGCAGGTGGGCGTCGGGGGCCATCTGACGATCGGCCGCGGCAGCGTGGCGGTGGGGCAGTCGGGCGTCACCAACTCCCTGCCGCCGGGCGCGATGGTGGCGGGCTATCCCGCGATCGACAGCCACGAATGGCGGCGCGCCTCGGTGGTCTTCAAACGGCTGCCCGAGCTGAAGCGCCGGATCGAGGAGCTCGAGGCGCGGCTCGCCGCGCTGACCGGACAGGCCGCCGTGCCCGGAGAGCCCGCGGAGTGATCCGCGCGTGGCTCATGGCTCTGGCGGCCGCGCTCGGCGCCGCGGCGCCCGCGCTGGCGCAGTCCGCCGCCGTGCAGACCGCCGGGAGCCAGGCGGCGGCCGCAGCGTCCGGCCGCACGCAGTTTCTCTCGCGCTTCGCCTTCCAGGTCGGCCTCGAACATTTCGTGGCCGACGATCCCCGGTTCGTCTGGGACGCGCACTGGGGAGGCGACGTCGACCTGGTGGACTACGGCCGCGGCGCCCTGACGTTTGCGGCGACGTACCAGACGGTGCTCGGCAGCCAGTTCCGGGACTTCGACCCGGTCCAGGGCAACTACACGCTGGAGGCGGCGGCGTCGGCGCGCGCGGGACGCTCTACGGGTGGCGGGGCGACGGAGGCGTCCGCCTCGATGGGCGCGGGGCCGCGCTCGAGCTGTTTCTTGCGGCCGAGCGCCGGATCGATCCCTACCAGCTCGAGTTCTCCACGGTGACGTGGCTCACGGCCGGGTTCCGGCTCGAGAGCCGGTGAAGATGCCATAATCG
>JACQZV010000086.1 GCA_016213695.1 Acidobacteriota bacterium
CGGCGAAGGACTTCCTGTCGATCCTCGATCTCTCGACCGACGGGCTCGCGCGGCTGCTCGATCTCGCCGCGCGGCTGAAGATCGAGCGCGGCCTCGGTGCGGACGCACCCACGGCGGCGACGCTCAAGGGCACGCACGTCGCGCTGCTGTTCGAGAAGCCGTCGTTGCGCACGCGCTCGACGTTCGAGATCGCGGTGCGCGAGCTCGGGGGCGACACGCTGCACCTGCCGCGCGAATTCGCCGACGGCGCGCGGGAGCCGCTCGAGGACATCGCGCGCAATCTCGAACGCTGGGTGAAAGCGCTCGTCATCCGGACCTACGCGCACGACACGGCGCGGACGCTCGCCGCGGCGGGCGCGCGGCTCCACGTCATCAACGCGCTCAGCGACGCCGAGCACCCGTGCCAGGCGCTCGCCGACGTGCTCACGCTGGTCGAGCGCTGGGGCGAGTGCCGCGGCCGCACCCTCGCGTTTGTCGGCGACGGCAACAATGTGGCGACGTCGCTCGTCCATGCCGCGCCGCAGCTCGGTATCTCCGTGCACGTCGCGACGCCCCCGGGCTACGAGCTTCCGCCACAGGTCGTCGAAGCGGGGAGGCGAGCGGCCCGGGGCGGCGCGGGCGTCCAGACGTCCCACGACGCCCGCGCGGCGGTCGCCGGCGCCGACGCGGTGTACACCGACGTCTGGACGTCGATGGGTCAGGAAACCGAGGCGGGCACTCGCCGCCGCGTGTTCGAGCCGTTCCAGGTCAACCGCCGGCTCATGGACGCGGCGGCGCCAGGGGCGCTCTTCATGCACTGCCTCCCGGCGCATCGCGGCGAAGAAGTCACGGCCGAGGTGTTCGAATCGCCGGCCTCGGTCGTCTTCGACCAGGCGGAGAACCGGCTCCACACCCAGAAGGCGCTCCTGCTGATGCTCCTCTCGTAGAATGGCGTCCGGTGAAACCCTGGCTCGCGCACTACGACGCGGACGTGGCTCCGTCGGTCGCGCCCTACCCCGATAAGACCCTCCTCGACTACCTCGCGGGGCTGGCACGCGACCACGGCGATTCGCCCGCGCTGTTCTTCAAGGGCTCGACGACAACCTACGGGGCGCTCGAGTCCCGGAGCACGGCGTTCGCGGCGGCGCTGGCCGCGCTCGGCGTGCAGCCCGGCGACCGGGTGGCCCTGCTGCTCCCCAACTGCCCGCAGTTCCTCATCGCGGAGTTCGGCATCTGGAAGGCCGGCGCCATCGTCGTCCCGCTGAATCCGACGTACACCGAGCGCGAGATCGAGATGGCGCTCACGGCAACGGGCGCCTCGCTCGTCGTCGCGCTCACGCCGTTGTACCGGCGGGTCAAGAACGTCCAGCCGCACACCGCGGTGCGGCGCGTCGTGGCGACGTCCATCAAGGAGTACCTGCCGCCGGTGCTGCGCCTGCTGTTCACCCTCTTCAAGGAGAAGGCGGGCGGCCACCGCGTCACGATCGATGGCGACGATCGCTGGTTGCAGGCGCTGCTCGAGGAGCACCGCGCCTCACCGCGGCCGGCGATTCTGGTGCGGCCCGACGATCGCGCGGTCATTCTCGCGAGCGGCGGAACGACCGGCACGCCCAAAGGCGTCGTCGGACTCCACCGGCATTACGTCGCCGCAGGACGCCAGCTGTACGAATGGACCAAGTCGGCGCTCAGGCCGCGCACCGACAACATCATGCTGCCGCTGCCGCTCTTTCACGTGTACGCCAACGTCGGCGTGCAGCCGCTCGCCTTCCTCGCGCCGGCGCCGCTCTCGCTCGTGCCGAATCCCCGCGATATCGGCGACCTGTTGAAGACGATTCACCAGGTCAAGCCGGCCTTCTTTAACGGCATCCCGACGCTGTACGCGGCGATTCTCAACCACCCGGCGGTGCGTGCCGGGAAAGTTGATCTGCGCTCCATCAAGCTGTGCTTCTCGGGCGCCGCGGCGCTCATGGCCGACACCAAGCGCAGCTTCGAAGCCGCCACGGGCGCGCGGATCGTCGAGGGATACTCGCTGACCGAAGGCATGATGGCCTGCTGCGTGAACCCCGTGAAGGGGACGAACAAGATCGGCTCGATCGGCCTGCCGCTCCCCGACGTCGAGGTCCGCATTGTCGACGCTGACGACGGCGAGCGCGAGCTGCCGTTCCGGGAGGTCGGCGAGATGATCCTGCGCGCCCCGCAGTACATGGCGGAGTACTGGAACGATCCGGACGAGACGACGGCCACGCTTCGCGCGCACGGTCCAGGCGGGCCGTGGGTGCACACCGGCGATCTCGCCTACATGGACGCGGACGGCTACCTCTTCATCGTCGATCGCAAGAAGGACATGCTGAAGACGAGCGGCTTCCAGGTGTGGCCGCGCGAGATCGAAGAGGTGCTGGCCGGCCATCCCGCGGTCATGGAGGTCAGCGTCGCGGGTATTCCGGATCCGCTCAAGGGTGAAGTCCCGAAGGCCTGGGTCACCCTCAAGGCCGGCCGGCAGGCCACCGAGGAGGAGCTGCGCGCCTACTGCCGCGAGCAGCTTGCGCCGTACAAGGTGCCGGCCGCGGTCGAATTCCGGAAGGACCTGCCGAAGACCATGGTCGGGAAGGTGCTGCGCCGGGTGCTGGTCGAGGAGACAAAGGCGGCACGAGGCGACTGACGCGGGGCTCAGGCGGCGCGCAGCGCCTTGACATCGACGCCCGCCTCGACGAGCGTCGCGCGGACGCGCCGCGCCAGGTCGGCGGCGCCGGGCGTATCGCCGTGGACGCAGATGGTCTCGATAGCGAGCGTGACGCGGGCGCCGTCGATCGCGCCGACCGTGTGATCGCGCACCATCGCCACCGCGCGCTGCGCTACGGTCTCCGGGTCGTGAATGACCGCGCCCGCCTCGGATCGCGGCACGAGCGTCCCGTCCCGGCGGTACGCGCGATCGGCAAAGCCCTCGCTCGCGGTGCGCAGGCCGGCACGCCAGCCCGCCGCAATCAACTCCGACCCGGGTAACCCGAAGAGAATCAGCGTCCGGTCGATCACCGCCGCGGCCCGTGCCACGGCGTCGGCCAGCGCGGCGTCTCGAACCGCCATGTTGAACAGCGCGCCATGCGGCTTGACGTGCTGGAGCCGGACGCCCTGCGCCGCCGCGATGGCCGCGAGCGCGCCCACCTGGTAGACGACGAAATCCTCGACATCGCGGGGCGTCACGGGCAGCTCGCGCCGGCCGACACTTTCGAGATCGGGAAAACCGGGGTGCGCACCCACCGCGACACCGTGCTCGCGCGCCAGTTCGACCGTGGCGCGCATGACCGCCGGCCCTCCCGCGTGGAAGCCGCACGCGACGTTGGCCGACGTGATGTGCGGCATGAGCGCGGCATCCCGCTCGCCCTCGCCGGCGCGCCCCTCGCCGATGTCAGCGTTGAGATCGATGCGCATGTCCGCGGGCAGTACACGCTTGTAATGCTTCCAACATAGTTGAAAGCTCAGCGGGATGCCGATCGGCGGTTGTCCTGAGAAATGTCACGGCACGCCTGTTGCCCTGACGTCAGAGCGCCGGTCTGTGGTGTGCGGCAGACAGCCGTACACCCTGGGGGGAGCCAGGCCGGTGCGACAGGAGGGCACGCGTCTGCGTCCCTCCTGTTTTTTTGAGTCACACGGCGCAAGTCACAAGGCCCAGGCAGGCACTCTGCCTTGTGCCTCTACACCCCCGCGCCTTCCGGATATTCCAGCGCCAGCTTGAGTTCACGCGCCAGCGTATCGACGGTCGTGCCGCTGCGCTTCCAGGCGCCTTCGGTCTCGAACCGCTGATCGCCGATGCGGCGCCCCCAGGGCGCGATGACGCGGCCGATCGCGCGGAAATCGCTCCGTTCGGCGTGGTCCTGATCGAGCCTCCGCACGACGTCTGGAGACACGCGCACGAACGCCCGGAGCGCCGTGGCCGACTTGATGCTGTACTTCCGGCCGCCCCAGGCCGCGCCAAAGACCACTGCCACCTGCTTGAAATAGTTGACGAAGAACTTCTTTGAATCGTCGCGGAAATCAGCCGATTTCCGGGGCCCGCCGAACGCGTCGCTCCCAAACAGTTTCTTGAGCTCCTGCGCCAGGGGCGCCTGCGCGACGCGCCCACGCCCCACGCCGAGCAGCTTGATCTCGCCGCAAAGCGGCGAATCATCGCGGTCGTTGAGCGCGCGCACCACGTCGTGCGCCGCCGCCAGGGACTCGTCGCGGTACAGCTGCCGGCCGGACAGGCTGACCAGGTGCGACGAGTTCAGGCGGGTGTGCTTCGCGTTGATCGTGACGAACATCTGCACGATGTGGTCCTCGGGCAGACGGTCGAAGATGATGGCCGGCACCGTGAAGTCGTGGCCCTGCATGTTGTCGATGTCCGCGTGCAGCGCCAGCAGCCGGTGCTGCCCGTCGATGGCGCGCAGGATGCCTTCCCGTTCCGGAACACGCAGCCGCCCGACGACCGCCCCGGCCTCGACCGGCTCGAAGCTCAGCTTCTCGTCGCACGAGATGATGACGGCGCCCGGAATCGACGGCAGGTCTCGCGCCTGACGGCATTGCTCGTAATACTGCACCAGTTCGTCGATCTTTCGCCTGATGATCTGGCGCTGGTAGGCCCTCTCGCTCGAGGCGATCCGGCGCTCCAGGAGGTCCCAGTTCACCTTTGAGGGGGCTTTCCGGTTCCCGCCGCGGACGGGCGGCTGCCCGGACTCGCCGTAGCTCAACACCTCGAAGCGGACGAGCTTGTCGATGTCCTCCGCAGTCAGGGAGGCTTGATAAAACTGCACACCAAACTGCTGCATTCGGATAGCAGCCACGCTTATCATGAGTGGTCCTCTCCGGCTCCTGTCGACGGGGCGCAGGGAAGAGGCGAATTGTATCGGCCCGCGGACCCCGTGCTCAACCCGTTTTTTCGGTTTTTGTTCGGAGTTTGCGTAGGCGCAACGCCGGTGGGCCATTCTATCTGAAGTGGGTACAAGGAGTTAGCATGGTTCGTCGGCACGCCGCACTTTGCGCGGGCGCGCTCGGTCTGCTCATCGCCCAGGTTGTCGTCCTCCCCCCGCCCGCAGCCGCCCAGGAAGCGCCCGCCAGACCGGGGGGGCGGGTGGCCGCAAGTGCTTCTCCGACCATCAATTACGACACTGCCAGGCTGGACCGCCGCCTGACGGCGGTCCGCGCGGCCGGCCCGATCGCCCTCAACGGCAGGCTCGACGAGCCGTCGTGGGCGTCGGCGCCGATGGCGCACAACTTTGTCCAGAACGACCCCCGCGAGGGGGAACCGGCGACCTTCGACACCGAGGTACGGGTCGTCTACGACGACGATGCGCTCTATTTCGGGGTGTTCGCCAGCGACGACCAGCCGTCGCGCATCATCGTCAACGACATCAAGAAGGACTTCAGTACGGGCAGCAGCGACGGGTTCACAATCATCCTCGACACCTTCCACGACGAACGCAATGGCTATCAGTTCGCGACCAACCCTGCCGGTGCGAAGTGGGACGCGCAGACGTCGAACGAAGGCCGGGAGAACAACGCGAACTGGGACGGCATCTGGGATGTGGCGACCACCATCGGTGAAACGGGGTGGTACGCCGAGATCAGGATTCCGTTCCGGACGCTGAAGTTCAACCCGGCCGACATCCAGACGTGGGGCGTCAACTTCGAGCGCAAGCTGCGGCGGTTGAACGAAGACAGCTACTGGTCGCCGCTGCCTCGCATCTACAACCTCGATCGCGTGTCGCTGGCCGGCACGGTCGAAGGCATGCGCGGCCTGCGGCCGGGCAAGAACCTGCGCGTCAAGCCGTACGCGGCCAGCAGTTCCAGCACGCTCGCGGGCCGCACGACCCGGGGCAACGTGGACATCGGGCTCGACGTGAAATATGGCGTGACGACCGGCCTCGTGTGGGACTTCACCGCCAATACCGACTTCTCCCAGGTTGAAGCCGATGAACAGCAGATCAACCTGACGCGCTTCAGCCTGTTCTTCCCCGAAAAACGCGACTTCTTCCTGGAGAACTCGGGCATCTTTCAATTCGGCACCAATGCCGGCCAGTTCGGCGGCGGCGGGGGCGGCGGCGGCGCACGGGAAATGCGGCTGTTCTTCAGCCGCCAGATCGGCCTGTCCGACCAGGGAGAGGCGATTCCGATTCTTGGCGGGACCCGCCTGACCGGCCGCCAGGGCGCGTACACCCTGGGCGTGCTTAACATCCAGCAGCGGGAACAGGGTGCGCAGCCTGGCGCCAACTTCACGGCGTTGCGGCTCCGCCGCGACATCCTCGCGAATTCCGACATCGGCGCGATCCTGCTTGACAAGGAGGAAGCCGGGCCCCACTCCAACCGTGTGTCCGGGCTCGACGCGAACTTCCGCTTCGGATTTCTGACCGTCAACACCTACGTCGCCAAGTCGTTTTCGCCGTCGTCAACGGCGCCGGCGCGCGGCAACGCGTACGCGACCCGCGAAGGGTTCAACTACCAGAGCCGCACGTGGCAGGCGCAGGCCGGCCACAGCGGGATTGGCGAGCGCTTCGACGACGACCTGGGGTACGTGCCGCGTCGCGGCATCCACAATTTCGACGGGCGGTTCGGCCGCTACCTTCGGCCGGCCGCGCTCTCGAAATGGATGCGGCAGATGCAGCCGCACGTCGAATTCGACGTGTTCAGGCGCCAGACGGGCGGCCTCGACACGTCCTACATGGGCTACCACTGGAACATGAATCTCCAGGACGGGTCGAACGCCGAAGTCGGCGTCAACCCGCAGATCGAGGACATCCCGGCTCCCTTCACGATCAACGCGTCCAGCGGCACGCGTGTGAACGCGGGCCGGTACGAGTACAAGGAATACTTCGCGTTCTGGCGAACCAACGAGGCGGCGCGCGTCTCGTTCAACACGCGCTACGCGATCGGCACCTTTTACGACGGATACCGCCGCAACCTCAGCTTCGGGCCGTCTCTCCGGCTGAACGAGAATTTCAACGCGTCGGTCAACCTGCAGCTCAACGACATTGAACTGTCGACCGGTGCGTTTGTCTCGAAACTGGTGACCACGCGCGTGAACTACAACTTCAACACGAAGATGTTCTTCAACGGGCTGGTGCAGTACAACAACGACAATCACCAGTGGACGTCGAACCTGCGCTTCAACATCATCCACCGGCCGCTCAGCGACTTCTTCCTCGTCTACAACGAGCGGCGCGACGAGCGGAACGGGCAGATGCTGAACCGCGCCGTGATTGCCAAACTCACGTACTTAGTGGCGTTCTGACGAGAGTCGGCGCGGGCGAACGATCGTACACGCGCTGCTTCACTTTCACGACGCCGTACAGGAACAGGCTGAAGAGCACGAAGGCCAGGTAGGCGGACTCGAGCGGCAGCCGCCTGTGCAGCCCCGTGCTGAGCACCCCGTACACGATCTCCACGTGAATCCAGTAGACGAAGAGCGACGAGCGGCCGAACTCGCGCATCCGCCGGCCGTCGTCGAGCCGATTCCAGGCGTGGGCCACCGCCACGAGCGCCAGCAGGATGCCCAGGCGGATGAAGAAGAACGTTGGTGAACTCGTCCAGAAGCTGGTCTGGGCGTACAGCGGCGGCAGGAGCGACGCCGCGTAGCCGCCCGCGATCAGCGCCGCGCCGGCCCCCGCCAGGACCGTGTGCCCCCGCCGCTCGCGGGCGATCGTCAGGCCGTCGAGCCAGACGCCGACGGCGCAGCCGGCCAGGAGGAACCCCGACCAGGGCAACAGCGTGAACGTCGTCGCCGAGCCGGCCGGACGCAGGTACCACTCGATCGGATCCGGCAGCACGCCCACCAGGCCGGAGGCGCGGACGACCGGCGTCAGCATCGCGACTACGACGGTTGCCGCCGCAAACAGCAGCGCCCGCGACCGGTTTCCGCGACCGGCCCGCCAGAGCAGCGCCGCGACCACCATCGAGAGTCCCATGACATTGAGAATGTCGACCTTGAGGAGCGCGCGCGGAGGGCCGCCGCTGATTGCCCACGATTGCAGGCGGAAGAGAAACGCGAGACCGAAGATCTGCCAGCCGCGTGCGAGGGCGCGCGCCGCCGCCGCCGGCTCGCTCAGGCCCCTCCTGATGCGGCTTGACGCGGCGAGCACCAGGGCGACGCCCGCGAGAAACAGGAAGACCGGCGCGCCGCCGGCGCCGCCCACGAACGTGATCCAGTGATACGCCGCGCCATCGCGATCGGCGGCGCGCGTCCACGAATCGATGACGTGCCCCTGAATCATCACGAGCACGCCGACGCCGCGCAGCCAGTCCAGATGGCCCTTCCGTTCGGCCGCCGGCACTGGAGGGATCACGGGCCTACGTCGAAAGAGGTGAGGAGTTCGATGTCGGACCGCATCGAATGCCAGACCGAACAGTAGGTCTGACGCGACAGCGCGATCGCCCGGTCAACCGCCTCGGGTGGAACGGCGCCGGCGACATGGAAATGCAGGGACATGCGAACGAAGCGCCGCGGTGCGTCGGCGGCGCGCTCCCCGCTCACCGAGACGCGCAGGCCGCTCAGCGGATGGCGCCCCTTTTCGAGAATGGCCACGAGGTCGGCTGCCATGCAGCCGGCCAGCGCGAACGCCGCAAGCTGCATGGGCGACGGCCCGGCCTTGCCGTCGCCATCGACCGCCACCGCTGCGGAGTCACTGGTGGCCCTGAACCGCAGGTGATCCGACCAGACCAGTTCGGCCGTCAGCGGAGGCCGTGGATCGGGCGTGCCCAAGTCAGCGCGCTGCGGTTTGCTGGACCTGCGGCGGTATCGTCTTCTTTCCTCCGAAGAGTCCCGCGAACAGGAGCCACCCCATCGGCAGCAGCACCAGCAGGTACGTGAGCCACTGGCCATAGCGCCCCTCGGGGCCGTACGGCTCGGTCGCCCAGTGCAGCGACTCGCTGTACGGAATGCCGATGTTCGCCTCGGTCATTTCGTGGAACCCATAGATGAACAGCTGCACGACGAAGACCGAAAGAAACACGGCCGTGACCTGAAAGAACAGGCCAAGGTTCACGCGGTGCCCGTAGCGCGACCAGAGCCACGCCACGAACGCCGCGCTGATGGTGCCGGCCGCCGCGCCGCTGACGATGTCCATCGCGCGCACCTGGAACAGCAGCGTCCCCATGAGCATCGCCGTTTCCATCCCCTCGCGGGTGATCATGACCAGCGTGAACAGAAAGACGCCGGCAAACGCCTGAGCCCCAGTCTTGAGCGCCGATTGCTCAAGGTGCGTCTCGATTTCGCGCTTCATCCGCCTGGCGTGACGCCACATATGGACGATGAGCGTGGCGACGAGCACGGCGGCCACCAGCGCCAGCACGCCCTCCCACAGCGCCTGGTTGGAGGCCCGCTGAAAGACCATCCCCGCGCCCACGCTCAGCAGCACCGACAGCCCGATGCCCCAGCGCACGGCAGGGATGAGCTGGTGCCTGCCGCTCTTGCGCAGGTACGCGAGGCTGATGGCAACGATGAGAAAGGCTTCGAGCCCCTCCCGAAGAGTGATCACAAACGCCTGAAGCATGTTGGAAACCTCAATACTGAGACCGAGTCGCAATATTAGGCGGCGGGGCGGGGGCGGGTCAAGTCACCAGGCTCAAGCTCAAAGCACAAGGAATTACTGATGTAAGCCTTGTGCCTCGTGCCTTGGTTTCTTACTTAATCGGAATCGTCCAGAGATAGATGGTCCGGCCGTTCACATTCATCGTCTGCTGCGGCTTGGCGTCGCCCATGTCGAAGGCGTGCGACACGATCCGGGTGCCCGGCTTCAGCTCGGCGTTGAGTTTCGGCAGCAGCTTCAGGTTCAGCGACGGCAACAGATAGAGGGTCACGACTGTTGCCTCGCTGATGTTGCTGGTGAACAGGTCCTGATTCAGGAACCGGACCTTGTCGCCGACGCCAGCCGTCTTCAGGTTCTCCATCGCCTCCTTGATGCGCTGCGGGTCGATGTCGATGCCGACGCCCCGCGCACCGTACGTCTTCGCTGCCGTAATCGGAGTGCGCCCATCCCCCGACCCGAGGTCGTAGACGATGTCGTTGGCGCCGACCTTGGCGAGCTTGAGCATCGCGTCCACGACTTCCTGCGGCGTCGGCACGAAGATGACGTCGGGCGACCGGAGCGGCGCGGGCGTCTGGGCCGACGCGGGGACGATCAGCGCGGCCAGCATCGCCAGTGACAGGACACATATACGGAGTTTCATGGGCCTCCCTCGCAGAAAAAGACTCGCGGATTATAGCGCGTCGCCGGTCAGGAGCGCGACCGGCCGCGGTCCCGGCGGTATGATCGCGCCATGAATTCCCGAAGGGGGCTTCCCGTCCTGGTTCTCGCCGTGCTGTCTGCGACGGGCTGCCGCGACACCTTCACGCGGGCGCCGGCGGCCGGCGAGGCGAGCGCCTTCCTGCGCGAGGCGAACGCCACGATGCTGCGTCTCAGCAACGAGGCAAACGAAGCCGGCTGGGTGCAGAACACCTACATCACACCCGACACCGAAGCGATCGCGGCGCGGGCGAACACCGCCTTCATGACGGCCGTCACGCGCTTCGCCAAAGAGGCCACACGGTACGACAATGTGGACCTGCCGCCCGGCGAACGCCGGCAGCTGACCCTGCTGAAGAACGCCCTGACGATGGCCGCGCCCGCCGACGAGAAGGAAGCCGGCGAGCTGGCACAGCTGGTCTCGTCGATGGAAGGGATGTACGGCCGCGGCAAGTACTGCGCGGACGGTGAATCGGGCGACGCGTGCCTGGACATCGAGGAGATCACCGACATTCTCGCGAAGGACCGAGACCCGTCGCGCCTTCGCGGCGTGTGGGAAGGATGGCACTCGATTGCGCCACCGATGAGGCAGAGCTACACGCGCTTCGTCGAACTGTCGAACAAAGGCGCGCGCGAGCTTGGATTCGCCGACACCGGCGCCATGTGGCGGTCGAAATACGACATGCCGCCGGAGGCGTTTTCCCGGGAACTGGATCGTCTCTGGGCACAGCTGCGACCGCTCTACCTGTCGCTCCACGCGTACGTCCGCACCAGGCTGCGCGACCGGTACGGCGACCAGGTGCCGGCGGGAGGCCCGATTCCCGCGCACCTGCTCGGCAATCTCTGGGCGCAGGACTGGTCCAACCTGTACGACATCGTCGGCCCGGGGCGCGGGACTCCGACGGTCTCGCTGACCGACATCCTGCGCGCGCGCAAGGTCAGTCCGGCCGACATGGCGCGCCACGCGGAGCGCTTCTTCACCTCCCTCGGATTCGAGCCGCTGCCTCCCACATTCTGGGAGCGATCGCTGTTTTCGAAGCCTCGCGACCGCGAGGTCGTCTGTCATGCAAGCGCGTGGGACATCAATAACGCAGACGACCTCCGGTTCAAGATGTGCATCGACCAGACGGCCGAGGATTTCTCCGCCATCCACCACGAGCTCGGCCACAACTTCTACCAGCGCGCGTATGCCGCCCAGCCGCCGATCTTCCGCGACGGCGCCAATGACGGCTTTCATGAAGCGATCGGCGACACGATTGCCTTGTCGGTCACGCCCGAGTACCTCGTGAACGTGGGATTGCTCGACCGGGCGCCCGACGCGTCGGGCGACATCGCGCTGCTCCTGAGAACGGCGCTCGAGCGGCTCGCATTCCTGCCGTTCGGACTCGTCGTGGACGCGTGGCGCTGGCAGGTGTTCAGCGGAACGATCACACCGGATCGCTACAATCGCGCGTGGTGGGATCTGCGCGAGCGGTACCAGGGGGTCAAACCCGTCTCGGTCCGCGGCGAGGAGTTCTTCGATCCCGGCGCGAAGTACCACATTCCGGCGAACACGCCCTACGCGCGCTACTTCCTCGCCTCGGTACTGCAGTTCCAGTTCCATCGCGCGCTGGCGAAGGCGGCCGGCTGCTCCACGCCGCTCCACCGCTGTTCGATCTACGGAAACCGGGAGGTCGGGAATCGCCTGAAGGCCACGCTGGAAATGGGCGCGTCGCGGCCCTGGCCCGACGCGCTCGTGGCGCTGACCGGGCAGCGCGAGATGGATGCCACCGCGATGGCCGACTATTACGCGCCGCTCAAGACGTGGCTCGACGAGCAGAACAAGGGGCGGCCGATCGGGTGGTGAGGTGTGGCCCGCCCTCGCCACAGTCGAGCGCGGTTACGGTATGGCTGACGCTCGTCGTGCGGAGACGGTTCGAGAAGCGATTCCTCGATCCCGGCCGGCCCGAATAGACCACAGGGCATCAGCCGCGCGCAGGATCAGCGTGCGCCACGACGGCACCGTCGCGCGATCCGTGTGCTGCATGCCGCGTCGCCGGTCCACCTCCCGGTGCTCGTCTCGGTAGCCGCAGGGCAGCGCCACGATCGCCGCCAGTTCCCGCATCGTCTCGCGCGCACGGCGATCGCCGTGCGGAAACAGCCGGCAGAATTCGTCGACGGTGTCGGTCGGATCGAGCCCGACGACGGTGGCATAGGCGCGGACCCACGCGCGCGCGTACACACCATGCGGCCATCCCGCCAAATCTCCGCGCTCGAGTGCATCGAGGCGACCGGGGACCACGCGCATCACGCGGGAGACATCGTCGAGGGAGAGCCGCTTGCGTTCGCGGTGCAGACGAAGGCGGAAAGCGAAAATGGACTGCGACGTAGTCGCCGCTGCTCCGGGTGCGCGTTCAGGGGAACGGCTGGCCTTGGCTGCAGACTCTGCAACCCCTAGATATCGCACGTAATATTATATTCTACGCTATTACTAGTGTACGCTCAAGTACTTGTCCGTGGCGTCCCCTTGAGCCGCTGGCCGTTGCCGCCAGGGCTCAGCGGGACCACCACGCGCCACCACAGGACCTGCGCCCATCGACCCACCGCCGTGTACCACGAGGGCTCGGGCAGCACATTGACCCGGGGACTATGGCGCCGTCGATCGCGTGCGCGGTCGCGCTCGTCGCGGTACTCGGACGGGTGCGCCACAATCGCCGCCATCTCGTGCAGGGTCGCGGCCGCCCGGCGATCGCCGTGCGGGAACAGACGGCAGAACTCATCGACCGTGTCGCTCGGATCGAGTCCAACGACGCTGGCGTAGGCGCGCACCCACGCGCGCGCATAAATGCCGCGCGGCCACTCCGACAGGTTGGTGGCTTCAAATGCCTCAAGGAGCTCTCGGTCGATGCACGTCGCCGCGGCGATGTCATCCACCGAGATCCGGTTGCGCTCGCGGTGCCGGCGAAGGCGCGCTACAAAAGCGTCCTGCGGGTTCATGCTGGGTCTCCTGGGGACATGTCTCCCCGTCCACCGCAGCAATTTCCGGGCCTCCGCCCCCGCGGATTCAGAAACGGCGCTTCGCGTTCAGCTGGAGGAACTTAGGGGTAGGTTACAGAACAGTGATCGCGTACCGATGTCCCAAACCGCGGCGCGCGCACCCTGGCGCCGTTGCGTTTTCGACAACACGGCCTGAGCCTCTGCCGACAGACTTTGGGCCTCGGCCTGCAGGCTTCCGGCTTCGGGCTTCGGGCTTCAGGCTTTGGGGAGTTCGCCGTTTATGTATGCGGCAAGCTGCGCAGGCGCGAATTGCAGTCCCGTGAAGAAGGGGCCGAATTCGGCGAACTTCGCGCTCGCCTCGTCAAAGCGCATTTCGTAGATCAGCTTCTTGAACACCAGTGGATCGTCGGCAAACAGATCGACACCCCATTCCCAGTCGTCGTACCCAATCGAGCCGGAGATGACCTGCGTGACCTTACCCGCATAGTGGCGTCCGATCATGCCGTGCTCGCGCATCATGGACGCGCGTCGATCGAAGGCTTCGCTGTACCAGTTCTGCGCCTCGCCGCGGCGCTTGTTCATCGGGTAGAAGCAGACGTAGCGCGCCTTCGGCATGTCGAGAAACAGCCGGCTCATGACGCGCTGCCGCTGCGTCTCCATTTCGGCGTCGAACGCCTGGTCGAATTCCTCGCTGCCCGGCTTGAACCTGGCGCCCACCTGCTCGTGGAGCTTCGCCGTCATCTCGTACATACCGAGCTCGACGACCGAGACGTAGGACGAGGTCGGCTCGAGCGCGTCGTACAGCTCCACCTGCGAGAGCGCCAGCTGCGCATGCGCGAGGCCGTCGAAGCCGCGCCGGAAGCAGACCACCATCAGATCGGCCTTGTGTCCGAGCACCTGCACGAACGCGGTCGACCCTGCATCGGGCACGGCGAGCGCGCGCACGGCGTCGGCGGCAAGCCGCCCGCGGTCGGCGGGCGTGCGATCCCGCAGCCGCTCCCAGCGGACACGGTACATCAGGTGCAGAACGCTCCAGCCCTCGAGCGTCTCAGGTACGGACGGGTTGTGCATGAGGCGATCTTAGATCAGTGGGCAGTGGGCAGTGGGCAGTAGGCAGTGGGCAGTAGGCCCAGTGAGAGTCGCCCCGCATGCGCTCAATCGGCGGGTGGCTGCCGAGCGAGCCGGGACAGGTGCGGCAGGATGTCTTCCGCGGCGCCGTGAATGGCCACATCCACCGCGTCGGACGCCGGCGTCTCCTCGAGGTTGATCTCCGCGGTGAAGGCGCCGTGCGCGCGCGCCTCGTGCACGAGGCCGGCGGCCGGATAGACAAGGGCGGACGTGCCGACGGCCAGAAAGACGTCGCACGCGGTGGCCTGCACCGCCCCGCGCAGCTGTGCGGGGCGCAGCGCCTCCCCGAACCACACCACGGCGGGTCTCGCCACCCCTCCGCAATGCGGGCAGCGCGGCGGCAGATCGGGAAGCGGCACGCGCTCGTCGCGCCAGGGATCGGACCCGGCCGCACAGCCGTCCCAGCAGGTGAGCTCCCAGATCGATCCGTGCATCCGCACCAGATTCCGCGTGCCGGCGCGCAGGTGAAGGTCGTCCACGTTCTGCGTCACGACCCGGCATCCGGGTCTCCCGGACCAGGCCGCGATCACCACGTGCGCCGCGTTCGGCGCACACGCGGCGATTGTCTCCCGCCGCCCCGCGTACCACTCCCACACGAGGCGCGGGTCGCGGCCAAATGCCTCCGGCGTGGCGAGGTCTTCGGGCCGGTACTGGCGCCACAGGCCCGCCGCGCCGCGGAACGTCGGCACGCCGCTCGCCGCTGACACCCCGGCACCGGTGAGGATGGTCAGGCGCTCCGCGCGTCCGAGGCGCGACGCAAGCGCGGCGAGGCGAGCGGTCACCCCTTGTCCAGTTGAAACGCGCGATGAATGGCGCGAACGGCGCCGGCGGCGTCGCGATCGGTGACGACGAGCGAAATGTTCCGCTCCGATGATCCCTGTGAAATCGCGATGACGTTGATCCCGGCCGTCCCGAGCGCCCCGAACACGGTCGCCGCAATCCCCGGCGTGCCCCGCATGCGATCGCCCACCGCGGCGACGATCGCCACCTGCTGCTCGGCCGTAATCTCGTCGATGTGTCCCCTCATCAGCTCGAACTCGAGTGCCGACCGCAGTGCCGCAACCACGCGGGGCGCTTCGGCGGCGCTCAGCACGAAGCAGATGTTGTTCTCCGACGACGCTTGCGAAATCATGAGGACGTTGGCCTGCTGCGCCGCTACGACATCGAACGTCTTCGCCACGATGCCCGGGATGCCCTGCATGCCGGTCCCGCTGATCGCCACCAGGATGACGCCGCGAATCGAGGTGACGGCTTTGACGCCGCGCGCCGAGGGATGGCCCTCGACGGTCACGCGCGTGCCCGGATGCGCCGGGTTGAAGCTGTTCAGGATGCGGACCGGAATGCGCTGCCGGAATGCCGGCAGAATCGTCTTGTAGTGCAGCACTTTCGCGCCGTAGTACGCCAGCTCGGACGCCTCGCTGTAGGAGACGTCCGGGAGCGTCCGCGCCTCGGGCACTTCCGCCGGGTTCGCGGTCATCACTCCGTCGACATCGGTCCAGATCCACACTTCATCGGCATCGAGCGCCGCGCCCACGATTGACGCCGAATAGTCGGACCCGCCGCGCCCGAGCGTCGTCATGACGCCGTCCGCCGTGGCGCCGATGAAGCCGGTGACAACCGGGATCTCGCCCCTCGAAACCGCCGGCTGCAGCCGGGCGCGCGTCCTGGCGCGCGTGTCGTCCATCAGCGGCTCGGCGCCGCCGAACTGGTCGGTCGTCACGATGAGCCCGGTGGCATCGACCGCGGACGATGGCGTGCCGCGCGCGGCAATCGCGGCCGCAATAAGCGGCGCCGCCAGCATCTCGCCCGTCCCGGAGATCGCATCGAGGAGCCGCGGCGTCAGCTCGCGCACCATCGACAATCCGAAACAGAGCTTCTCGAAGCGTTCGAGCCGCTGGCCGAGCGCGTCGACGACCGCCGCGTGCCGGGCGGCGTCGCCCCCGACGAGCGCGTCGGCCACCGCCTTGTGGCGGTTGAACAGCTCCTCCCGCAGCGTCGGATCCCAGTCGCCGGTCGACGCCTGCCGGGCCGCGGCAATCAGCGCGTCGGTCACCTTGCTCATGGCGGACGTGACGACGACCACCTGGTGGCCGGCTGCGGCGGTGTCAACGGCGAGCTGGGCCGCCTGGGCGATCCGGTCGGCGGAACCCACGGAGGTCCCCCCGAATTTCATGACGATTAGCATGTACCGCGATTTTACTTTGCAGGCCCCGGCGGACGAGCGTCGTCCGCCACGTCAGCCCGTATGATGGTTCGCGATGCCCCTTACGATTGCGACGTGGAACGTCAACGGCATCCGCGCGCGGCAGGCCGACGTCCAGCAGTTCATCGAGCGCGAACGCCCGGACGTGCTCTGCCTCCAGGAGATCAAGGCCGCACCCGATCAGCTGCCGGTCTGGCTCTGCGAGCTCGACGGCTACTGGTGCTACTGGCACGGCGGCAAGGGCTATTCGGGCGTCGGGCTGCACGTCCGCACAGCGGCGGCGCCTGATCGGCCCGCGTTCCACCACCCAGCATTCGACTTCGAACATCGCGTCGTCGCCGTGCAGCTGCCGCAGGCGACGATCGCGTCGATCTACGTCCCGAACGGCGGCAAGGACTTCGCCGCCAAGATGCGCTTCCTCGAGGCGCTCGACGCCTACGCGGCGGAGTTCCAGGCCGCGGGACGGCCGCTCGTGCTCTGTGGCGACCTCAACGTGGCCCGCACGGAGATGGACGTCCATCCGAAAGAACGGAAGCCGCACGCCATCGGGCAGCTTCCCGAAGAGCGCGCGCTCGTCGAGCGCATCATCGGGCGCGGGCTGGTCGACGTGCATCGGCAGGTCGAACCGGCCAACGCCGACCTCTTCACGTGGTGGGCGCCGTGGAGGAACCTGAAGCAGCGGAATATCGGCTGGCGCCTCGATTACGTGCTCGCGTCGGCACCCGTTGCCGCACGCACGATCTCATGCGTCGTCCAGCGTGAGACCGGCACGAGCGACCACGGACCGGTCGTCGCCGTCTTCGATGTGTGAGGCGTCCTCGACCGTTGCCCACGAGTCGGCCAGCGCGTCGCCGGCCGCCAGATGGTTGAGCAGGAAGTCGGCGCTGCGAAACGCCTCGCGCAGCAGAGCCGCGTCGAGCGCGCCTCCGGCGTCGCGGCACTGGCGCGCCGCCTCCACTCTGACGACGGCGAGCGCCGCGTCCAGGCCGCGGACGATCGTCTGCACGCCGCGGCCCTGGTAGGCGGTCCACGACGCAAACGCCTTCGCCGCCACGTACCGAGTCAACGGCTGGCGCCATCGATCCCATCCCGGCGCCACCCAGCGGAGGTACGCCTCCGGCAGCCGCTCTTCATCCGCGTCCGGCGTCATGTCGTCTGGCACGGCCCGGACAACCTCGCCGAACAGCTCGAGGCTGGCGCGGAGATCCACCGGCGGAGGCCGCCGAACGAATGCCCGCGGCAGGTCCGAGACCGCCCGGGCAATCGCCCCGTGCGCCGGGTCGTGGCGGCGCAGCAGGCGGGCGTCCCGGGCGAGCGTGGCGACGACCGACTCAGGGGAGATGTTCGCGGCGGCGCAACGCGCCACCATGTGCCGCTCCCATGCCGTGTACCCGTCGAAGTCCATGAGCATGCGCGGGTGCAGGAGCGGCGGCCAGTCGTCTCCAATGATGGCGAGCCCCCCGTAGTCGCCTGGCGGGAACGCCGGCGGACGCTCCACGATCGCAAGCGGCACGTCATCCCGAAACAGCATCGACGCCGCCGTCGGGCAGTAATGCGTCAGCGTAATGAACGTCCCGCGGCCGTCCCGGACGGCCAGGCGCGGAAAGTGGCGGCATGTCGCGGGCAGATGGGCCTCGCCGAGGTCGTGCTGCACCGCGCAGAGCCCCGACCGGCGCTGATAGAAGACGCAGTCGCCCGACCGCGTCCGCGCCACCATCGCCGCGGCGTCGTCGGGGAGGTCGGGTCCTGCGGCAAACGCACGCGGGTCGGCCGCGGCGTCGGCCGCCGGCCGCAGGCGGCCCTCCGCCATTGCGTTCTCGAGCGTGCGGTACAGCGGCAGCTCGATCGGCACATCCCAGTCCGACGTGCAGCAGACGCCGGAGCGATGGCACCGGTAGTCCGCGTGGATACTTAACGCGTACGTATCTCCTTGTTGAATAGGCATTTAACACCTTACAGAAGTATTACAGTCTTCCCCGCCTCAGCCTGCTATCGTTCATCCGCCTTTCCATTCCAAGGAGTTGTCTACACCGATGTCGATGCCGCTATTCGGACGCCGATACCAGCACGGAGTCAACTGGGTTACCGCAATTGCGATGACCGGGTTTCACATCGGCGCGGTCGCCGCGCTGTTTTATCTCGACGTCGGAGCGATGCTGGCGGCCCTCGTACTCTGGGTCGCGGCCGGCATGCTCGGCATCGGCATGGGCTACCACCGCCTGCTGACGCATCGCGGCTACAAGACTCCGCTGTGGGTCGAGTACTTCCTCACGCTGTGCGGCACGCTCGCGCTCGAGGGGGGCCCCATCTTCTGGGTGGCGACGCATCGGATCCATCACCAGAAATCTGACCACGAAGGCGATCCGCACACGCCGCGCGAGGGGACGTACTGGGCGCACATGGGGTGGATTATGACCGGCGACGGCCTCCACCACGACGCCTCGGTCCTGAACCGCTATGTGCCCGACCTGTCGCGCGACCCGTTCCACGTGTGGCTCTCGCGCTGGCATTGGCTGTCCAATGTGGTCGTCGGTCTGGCGCTGCTCGCGCTCGGCGGCGTGCCGTACGTGCTCTGGGGCATCTTCTTCCGCACGACCTGGGGACTCCATTCGACGTGGCTGGTGAATTCAGCCACTCACCTCTGGGGCTCGCGCCGGTTCACGACGCGTGACGATTCGACGAACAACTGGTGGGTGGCCCTGCTTACCTTCGGCGAAGGGTGGCACAACAACCATCACGCCCATCCGACCTCCGCGCGCCACGGACTGGCCTGGTACGAGCTCGACCTGAACTGGATCGGCATCAGCATCCTCAAGGCGCTCGGGCTGGCCTGGGATATCAAGGTGGCGAAGGTGCGATCCGCGCCGGCCGAAGAAATCGACGAGGCCGTCGCGTAAGACCTACAATCGAGGGGTGACGCGCCGCCAGAAGGCCATTGCCTTCTTCGTCGCCCTCTGCGTCCTGCTGGTGGCGGCCGCCGTGTCGCTCAACATCGGCTGGATCTTCATCAACGCCCGCCGCGTTGCGCCCCTCGTCCTCGGTGTCGTCTCGTTTGCGCTCATCATCGCCGGGCTGATCGTCTACACCGTGTTCCTCGTGCTCGAAATCAAGCGCAACGAGGACCACCAGACGTTCATCAACGCGGTGACGCACGAGCTGAAGACGCCGATCGCCTCGATGCGGCTCTACTTGCAGACGCTGCAGTCGCGGGACATCGACGAACCGCGGCGGCGCGAGTTTTACGACATCATGCTCGCCGACGCGGAGCGGCTGCACCACACGGTCGACCAGGTCCTGAAAGCCGGGGTGCTCAGCCAGAAACCGCAGGCACTCGCCCGGGCGCCTGTCGATATTGCGGCGGTGGCGCGCGAATGCGTCCAGCTGGCGCTCGTCAGGCACCATCTCCCCGCCGATGCGATTGCCGTCGAAGTCCACGACGACGGTCCGTTCGTCGTCAATGGCGACGGAGACGGCCTGCGGACGGTGCTCGGCAACCTGCTCGACAACGCCGTGAAGTACTCGGGCGGCGGCGTGCGCGTCGAGGTGTCGGTCGCCGCGCCGACGCCACGCACGGTGTGGGTGCGGGTGCGGGACCGCGGCGTCGGCATCCCGCGCAAGCAGCTCAAACGGATCTTCAACCGGTTTTACCGTGTCGAGGTGCGCGGCATCCGGCAGATCAGCGGCACGGGACTCGGCCTGTACATCGTGAGGACGATCACGAAGGCCCACGGCGGCCGCGTCTTCGCGCAGAGCGAAGGCGAAGGACGCGGCGCCACGTTCACCGTGGAGCTGCCGAGACTGGCCGCGGCGGCCGACGCGGCCAAGCCCGTGTATCGGCTGCGCTCGAAGCGGATCGTCTCGTGAGCCGGATCCTGATCGTCGAGGACGAACACCACATCGCCGACGGCCTCCGGTTCAATCTCGAAGCGGAGGGGCACGACGCGACGGTGGCCGCCGACGGCGACCGGGCGATCGGCCTGCTCCTCCGCGAGCGCCGGCCGTTCGACGCGATCATTCTCGACGTCATGCTTCCCGGCAAGGACGGCTTCACCGTCGCCGCCGAGCTCCGGGCGGCCGGCCAGTACGTGCCGATTCTGATGCTGACGGCGCGCGGCAGCGCGGCCGACGTGCTCCGCGGCT
Organism: Acidobacteriota bacterium; assembly: GCA_016213695.1. GTDB lineage: Bacteria > Acidobacteriota > Vicinamibacteria > Vicinamibacterales > UBA2999 > DATCJA01. Next base: position 20,674 of record JACQZV010000086.1, read on the forward strand.
TCGAGGCGGGAGCCGACGACTATCTTCCCAAACCGTTCGACCTGCCGATTCTGCTGGCCCGGGTGAACGGGCTTCTGCGGCGCCGCCGCTGGTACGCCCGGGAGCCCCCGTCCGGGGAGGCCCCGCCGCGGGAGCCGGCACCAGACGTGTACGTGTTTGCCGGACGCACCATCGACTTCAGCGCGATGGAAGTGCGGGTCCGCGAGAAGACCCATCGCCTCACCGTGATGGAGTGCGATCTGCTCCGGTACCTCGTCGCCAAGGCCGGCCAGCCGGTATCGCGGCCGGCCATCCTGCAGGACGTCTGGGGGCTGGCGCAGGATGTCGACACGCGGGCCATCGACAACTTCGTCGTCCGGCTGCGCCGGTACATCGAAGACCGCCCCGCCGCGCCCACCTTCCTGCAGACCGTCCGCGGCGTCGGCTACCGGTTCGTCCCCCAGCCGTAGACCGATAGAATGGCAGCCATGGCTGCCAGCGACACCATCGAGGCCGACGGGCATCTCATCGACTCCGGGCTGCTCTCGGCGATCTTCGACAAGATCATCGAGTTCAGGGCCTCCTACGAGATCGTCACCTTCGACATCGGCCGCACCAACGACGATGCCTCGCACATCAAGATGCGCATCAACGCCGCCGACACGGCGCTGCTCGACGAGCTGCTCCAGCAGCTCACGACCTACGGCTGCCATCCCGTCCGCGAGCGCGACGCCCTGGTCACACCGGCCGAAAAGGACCGGTGCGTCCCGGACGACTTCTATTCGACGACCAACAACCGCACGAGCGTGCGGGTGGGCGGCCGCTGGGTCGACGTCGAGCTGCAGCGCATGGACGCCGTGATCGTGGTGCAGGACGGCCGCGCCGCGTGCCGGAAGCTGCGCGACGTGCGGGCGGGCGAACGGGTCGTGTGCGGGCACGAAGGCATCCGCGTGACGCCCGCGTTCAAGGAGCGCGACCGCCTCGGCTTCGCCTTCATGAGCAACGACGTCTCATCGGAGCGCCGCGTCGAGGGCGTCGTCTCGCGGATCGCCGAGATGATGCGCCAGGTCAAGGCCAGCGGCGGCCGGATTGCCGCCGTCGCCGGACCGGTCGTCGTGCACACGGGCGGCGTCGAGCATTTCGCCGAGTTGATTCGCCTCGGCTTCGTCGACACGCTGCTCGCGGGCAACGCCCTCGCGGTGCACGACATCGAATACGCCCTGTCCGGCACGTCCCTCGGGATCGACCTCATCGCCGGCGCCGCCGTCGAGCAGGGCCACCGCAACCACATGGCGGCGATCAACACGGTCAACCGCGCCGGCGGCATCAGGCAGGCGGTCGAATCAGGCGTGCTGACCAAGGGCGTCATGTACGAGTGCGTGAAGCACGGCGTCGAATACGTGCTCGCCGGCAGCATCCGCGACGACGGGCCGCTGCCCGACACGCTGATGGATCTGGTCGAAGCGCAGGATCGCTATTCGGCGGCACTGTCGAAGAACGTGCACCTGGTGCTCATGCTCTCGTCGATGCTGCACAGCATCGGCGTCGGCAACATGCTGCCGTCGTGGGTGCGCGTCGTCTGTGTGGACATCAACCCCGCCGTGGTCACCAAGCTCTCGGACCGCGGCTCGTCGCAGACGGTGGGCGTGGTCACCGACGTCGGCCTGTTCCTCCACCGGCTCGCCGAGCGATTGCGCGCAGGCTGACGCCTGCGCAGCGGCCGCGTGATATTCTTCAGGCTATGGGTAAGCGAATCTTTCTGTTCCTGCTGACCAACATCGCGGTCGTCGTCACGCTGTCGATCATCCTCAGCGTGCTCGGCGTCGGCCGCTATGTCGGCCCCGCGGGCCTCAACCTTCAGTCGCTGGCCATTTTCTGCTTCGTCTGGGGCATGGGCGGTGCGTTCATCTCGCTGCAGATGTCGCGCTTCATCGCCAGGCAGGCGACCGGCGCCAGGCTCATTGACGGCCGCACCGGGAACGCCGAGCTCGACTGGCTGCACGCCACGGTGGCGCGGCTCACCCAGCAGGCCAGCCTGCCGATGCCCGAAGTCGCCGTCTACGACTCGCCCGAGGTCAACGCGTTCGCCACGGGCCCCAGCAGGAGCCGCAGCCTCGTCGCGGTGTCGAGCGGGTTGCTGGGCGCGATGCGGCACGAGGAAGTCGAAGGCGTGCTCGGCCACGAGATCGCCCACATCAGCAACGGCGACATGGTGACGATGACGCTGCTGCAGGGGGTGATCAACGCGTTCGTGATGTTCTTCGCGCGCATCATCGCGTTCGCCCTCGCCTCGCGCGGGTCGCGCGACGACAACCGCGGCGCCTCGTACGGCAGCTGGATGGTGGTGATGATGCTCGAGATCGTGCTCGGGATTCTCGGTTCGCTCGTCACGGCCTGGTTCTCGCGGCAGCGCGAATTCCGCGCGGACCGCGGGGGCGCGGCGCTCGCCGGCCGCGATCGCATGCTGTCCGCGCTCAGACGGCTCGCGGCCAACCGGGAACTGGTCGACACGCAGCACCACGCGCTCGCCACGCTGAAGATCAACGGGGCGCGCAGCTGGATGGTGTTCTTCGCCACCCATCCGCCGATCGAGGCGCGCATCGCGGCGCTCGAACACTTCGCGTAATCACGGGTCGTTCGGATCGTTCGGGCCGTTCGGACCGTTTGATGTTTACCACCCTCGTCTCGACGGATCAGCTTGTCGATCATCTCGACGGTTCGTGGGCGATCGTCGACTGCCGGTACGACCTGCGCAACGAGTCGTGGGGACGCGAGCAGTACCTCGCCGGACACATTCCCGGCGCCGTGTACGCCAGCCTCTCGCGCGACCTCTCGGCGCCTCCGGCGGGCGCCAACGGACGCCACCCCCTGCCCTGCCCGGAGGACCTCGAAGCCACCTTCGGGCGCCTCGGCATTTCGACCGGCACGCAGGTGGTCATCTACGACCAGGATGCCGGCATCTACGCGAGCCGCCTCTGGTGGATGCTGCGCTACATGGGTCATGACGCGGCGGCCGTCCTCGACGGCGGCTGGGCGAAGTGGGTGGCCCAGGGGCGTCCGGCGCGCAGCGGCGAGGACCACAGGGCGGCGGCGGCGTTCACCGGCCGGCGGCGGAAAGAGCGGCGTCTGATGGTCGACGAGGTCGCCTCGGCGCTCGGCAGCCCGTCAGTCCTGCTCGTCGATGCCCGCGCGCCCGAGCGGTACGAAGGACGATCGGAGCCGCTCGACCGCGTGCCCGGGCACATCCCGGGCGCCGTGAATCATTTCTACAAACGCAATGTCACCGAGCAGGGCGTGATGCTGCCCGTGGACCAGTTGCGGCGGCAGTTCGCCGAGACGCTGGGCGAGCGGCCGCCCGATCAGGTGGTGATGTACTGCGGATCCGGCGTGACGGCCTGCCACAACCTGCTCGCGATGGAGCACGCGGGGCTGCCGGGCGCGAAGCTCTACGCCGGCTCGTGGTCGGAGTGGGCCGCCGATCCGAAGCGGCCTATTGAGACGGGGCCAGCGTCACCATGAACCCTTCCTCGTTCGGCGCCGCGTACTGGCGATGGTGACGGACGCGCCCGTACGGAATCGTCACGAGCGTGCGCGAGGTGCCTGCGGGGTCGGGCTGCACGCGGACGCTGACCTCGCCCGGCGCTGACGCGATCCGGCCGGCGGTGTCGGCATCGGCAAAGGCGATGACGAACGTTTCGCCGCCGGCGAGTTTGTGGATCTCGTAGCTGCGGTACCGCCTGCTCGCGAACAGCGGCGCGTTCTGCAGCCCCGGAGAATACGTGAACCCGTAGACGCCGCCCGGCAGCGCATTGACCCCGGTGCCTTCCTCCGCTGCAGTGACCAGGCGGACCGCGTGCGCCTCGCGCAGCGGTACGTGATCGACGGTATCGGCAACATTGGAATAGACAACCCTGCTCATCGCGATCGTGTTCTCCTACACCCTCAGGCCAATCGGACAGCTCACACCGGTGCCGCCATGCCCGCAGTACCCGCCCGGGTTCTTCGCCAGATACTGCTGATGATAGTCCTCGGCATAATACAAGGGCGGCGCGCCGGCAATCTCGGTCGTGATGCGGCCGTGCCCCGCCTCCGTCAGCCGATCCTGGTAGGCGGCGCGTGACGCGTCCGCGGCGCGCCGCTGCTCCGGCGAATACGTATAGATCGCCGAGCGGTACTGCGTGCCGGCGTCGTTGCCCTGCCGCATGCCCTGCGTCGGATCGTGGTTCTCCCAGAAGATCTTCAACATCTCATCGTAGGACGTCCCGGCAGGGTCGAACACGACCAGCACGACTTCGGTGTGGCCGGTCATGCCCGAGCAGACTTCCCGGTACGTGGCGTTCGGCGTGTGGCCGCCCGCGTAGCCGACGGCGGTGGTGTACACGCCACCCGCCTCCCAGAATGTCTTTTCCGCGCCCCAGAAGCACCCCATCCCGAACATCGCCTGCTCCAGGCCTGCGGGAAACGGCGGCGCCAGCGGGTGCCCGTTCACAAAGTGCGCCCCGGGGACCGGCATCGGCTCCGACCGCCCGGGCAGCGCGTCTTCAGGGCGTGGGATTCGCAATTTCATCGATGTGGTGAAGAGAGCCATACAGTACACGATGCCTGAAAAGGGTCGTCCGGTTCAATCACGCCGCCCGCGGCCCGAACCTGAACGGATCGACGTCGCCGCCCTGTACGAAGACGAGTGGCTGCTGGCGGTCGACAAGCCGCCCGGCATGGTCGTGCACCCGACGTACCGGAACTGGTCGGGCACGCTGCTGAACGGGCTGCTCTGGCGGTTCCGCGACCGCCCCGCCATCGAGCCGCGCATCGTCACGCGCCTCGACAAGGACACGTCGGGACTCGTCGTCGTGGCGCTGAATGCCGATGTTCATGCCCGCATCCAGCAGGACGCGGCGAAGGGACGCATCGTCAAGGAATACCTCGCGGTCGTGCACGGGCGGCCGGATCCGCGGCGCGGGGCCATCGCGCTGCCGCTCGCGCGCAGCGCGGCCGACCGCCGGCGCGTGGTCGTCGATCCCTGCGGCCAGGAGAGCGAAACGCGGTACGAAGTGCTCTCGGAGGGTCCCGTGTCGGTCGTGCGGTGCGAGCTCATCACCGGTCGCACGCACCAGATTCGCGTGCACCTGGCGGCCCGAGGGTGGCCGATTCTCGGCGATCGGGTGTACGGCACGCCGGACGGGACGCTGCCCCGCCAGGCGCTGCACGCGTGGCGGGTCAGCCTGCCGCACCCGGTCTCGCGGGACCCGGTGGCGCTCGAAGCACCGGTGCCGGACGACCTCCGGCGGTTCTTTCCCTAAGCGACCGCCGGGCGTCGAATCATCTGGCGGGCCACCGCCATCGCCGCCAGCGCAAGGCCAAACGTGCACACGATGGTCGCGCCGGTCGGCAGATCGAACCGCACCGAGAAGTACATCCCGAGCATCGAGACGACCGTGCCCATCACCCAGCCGATCGCCAGCCGCGGGCCGATGCGCGCCGCGAAGAGCATCCCCCCCACCGACGGCACAATGAGATAGCAGAAGACCAGCAGCACGCCCGCAATCGCCACCGAGCGCGTCACGACGAAGCCGAACGACGCATAGAACAGGAAATCCCAGAACCGCACCGATGTGCCGCGGGCAGCCGCCGCGCCCGGGTCGATGGAAATATCGAGGAACCGCCTCCTGAACACGTAGTGGAACACCCCGATGACCAGGTAGATCCCGCCGGTCAGCCCCACATCGGGCCACTGCACCGAGAGGATGTTGCCGACGAGCATGTCGCGGAGGTGCTCGGCTTCGCCCGTGGCCTTGCTGAGCGTGAGAATGACCGCCGCCGAGGCGACGGCGTACGAAATGCCGATGATCGCCTCCTGCGGGATACGCGCCGTGTGTCCTTTGACGAATGCGAAGATCACCGCGCCGATGAGCGTGAAGGCAAGGCTCATCCAGTAGATCTGCGGGTCGTTCGGATCGTAGCCCTGCCAGACGGCAATCGCCGCGCCGAGCGACGCAATCTGGGCGAGCGACAGGTCCACGAAGATGACGCCGCGCTCGACGACGTGCAGCCCGAGGTAGGCGTGGATGCCCGCGATGATCAGGCTGGCGGCAATCGCGGGGGCCAGAAACTGAAAGATCGTCCAGTCCATGCCGCCCTACTTTCCCGTGATCTGCTTCAGCGCCCCGGCCAGCAGATTGACGTTGTAGTCGAACAGTTGAATGTAGTCGGTCGCCTCTTTCACGCCGCCCACCGACGGGGCGAGCACGAGGACCTTTCCGCCGCTGACCTGCCCGGCGATCGACTGAGGCGTCTTCAGGCTGAAGTACGGCTCCACGACGATGATCTTGACGGAGTCTGCCTTCATCGCGTCGATCAGTTCGAGCGTGTGCGACGGCGACGGCGGAATGCCCGGCTTGGGCTCGACGTATCCGATGACCTCGAGCCCGAACCGCTCCATGAAGTTCGGCCACGACCTGTGGTAGGTGACGATCTTCGTGCCCTTGTACGGCGCCATCGCCGCGTCCCAGCGCTTCTCGGCCGCCGCGAGGCGCCGGTCGAAGTCGTCATAACGCTGCCCAAAGGAGGCCCTGTCGGCCGGCGCGAGCTCGCCCAGTTTGTTGCGGATGGCTTGAGCGATCAGCCGTCCGTTCCCAGGGTCCAGCCAGTAGTGCGGATTGCCGAGGGGGTGCACGTCGCCCATGGCCCGCGTGATTTGCCCCGTTGGAATCTCGAGAATCCGAACGTTCAGCGAGGCATCGAGGTAGCCGGGGGCGCCGGGCTGGATCTTCGCGTTGCGGCTGCTGGTCAGGAGCGGGGGCAGCCAGCCAATTTCGAGCTCGCGACCGACTCCGATGTACAGATTCGCCCGGTTCACCGCCAGAATGAAGCTCGGCTTCGACTCGACGAAGTGCGGATCCTGATAGCCCCTCGCGAGCGCGAGGACGCCCACTTTCTCGCCGCCGACCTCGCGCGCAATTGACGCAAGATCCTCGGTCGACGTCACGACGTTCAGCTTGCTCTGGGCGTGTGCGGCCGGCGGCGCGAGGAGCGCGACCGCCACCCCCGCAAGAACCGATATTCTGACATTCATGATGATTCCCTTCGTCACTAGAACGGATGCGCGCCGTGTGCGCCGATTGTGAAGAGCGCCTGCAACAGCAGTTCATTGGCGACGCGGCCATCGTCGCCATAGCGTGTCCGGCGGTACTGACTGCGAATCTGGCTGAACTCGCTCGGCCAGAACGTCAAGACGGCGGAGCTTCCCCGGTCCTGGATGGCGGCGCTCGTGGCCCGCTCGGACCAGTCGTATCGCCCCCCAGCGAACCAGCGGCGCGCAAACTGGTAGTCGAGCGACGCGTACCCGCCGAACGCTCCCTGAAGCACGCTCGGTTCCTCGCGCCGGCTCCAGAACAGCTCATTCCGCGCGGCCAGTGAGTGGTAGATCGCCCGGCTCAGCGGACGCCAGCGAAGGGTGACGTCTGTGCTGTACAACTGTGTGACGAAATCACTGCCGAGGTCGTTGTGGCCGCGGGCATACGACCCGCCGATCTCGATGTTCGTCTGGTCCGTGAGGTCTCGATACGCACGAAGATGGCCGACCGTACTGAAGTCGGATCGCCGGCTGGACTTGAACACCGTCCCGGAATCGCCTCGGAACACCTCGCCGGTGACCTCCAGGAACAGGTCGCCCGCCGGAATCAGGCGAGCGACCGACACGCCCGCATCCTTGATTCCCGTGTCCGGGTCGAGGGGGCTGCCCCCCAGCAGGTTGTACATGACGAGCGGCCGGTCGATCCACGGGAGGGTGTGGTTGTGGAACGCGTTCAGCCGCCCGACGTTGGCGCGGAACTTCCCGGCCTTGAGAAGAAGCCCGCCAGGGAGCGTGGGGAACGTGACGTACCCTTCTTCCACCTCGATGCCTTCCTCTCCAATGGCAAGGAAGAAGTCAGCGCGGGCGTACGGATCGACGATCGCCTGGAGACTCACCTCGCTTTCCTGGAGCGTCGCAAACGGAATCGGCGCGATCGACTTGCTTCCGCCACGGCTTTCGCCCGTCGCGTTGATGAAGTTCCCGATGATGCCGATGTCCGGGTTGAAGATCTTGCTGCCGGCCGCCGCCGCGCCATAGACCGGCAGCGTGCCGACCGGGGGTGTCCCACCTGGCGTCGGCTGCTCCGGAACGGGGGCCGTGGGAGGCTGCGCCGCCGGCACGCCGGCCGCCTGCGCCGGCTGCGTCGCGCCGAGCCGCGCTTCGAGCGCCGCCAGACGGTCGCCGTACTGCCGCTGGATTGCCTCGAACTCCTGCCGGAGCTGCTCGATCTCCTGTCGCACCGCCTGCACGTCGGCCGTCTGAGCCGACGCGGGCCCCGCAGGTCCAATCATCAGAAGTGTCGCCAGAAATACCCATCGTCTGTACACGGATCGCATAAGTCCTCCACATCTGCATGCGCGGTCGCACGGCGTGACACACGTCGCGGCGACGGTCGCCGAGCGTCAATCGTGGCGAATGGAAGACTAGACGGGCGGCGAGCGGAGGGGAGGCTGCGAAACCTGGGGCCCGGCCGACGTGACGAAAAACTGCACCGGAACGGTGAGCCGGGCCGCGGCACTGAGCGTCGAGACGATGCGGGCTTCGGCGCGGGGACGGAACGCCCGCACCCAGTGGCACACGAGGCAGTGCAGCGGATGGTCGTCCTGCGCCGGGACGGCGGCACCGATCCGGTGCGCGGAGGCGTCGTGCACGACGGCCACCGACCGGCACGCCGCATCATGGCAGTCGTCTTCGTGCGGCACGATCGCCGCGCTGCCGACGGTCGCCATCGCCAGCATGGCGGCGACCGCCGTGCACGAGGCGCGCGCGCGAAACCACTGCAGCATCTGACAGTACAGCCTAGTGACCATGCCAGGGGGTGTCAAGTCACGCGCACGGTGTACGATCGCTCGTCATGTCCCTGACACGGCGCCGGTTCATGTGGAGCGCCGCGGCGGCGGCGGCCGCCGGCGCCGCCTCGCGCGAGTGGCTGGCGCACGCGCAGGCGCCCGGCGCCCCGGCGGAGGGCCTCTTCCGCCACGGCGTGGCAAGCGGCGACCCGCTCGCCGATCGTCTGATCCTCTGGACGCGGGTGACACCGGCGGACCTGCGCGCGCCGGCGGCGATCGATGTCGTCTGGCGGCTGGCCAGCGACGCGCGGCTCGAGGCCGTCGTGGCGCGCGGCAGCGTCCGCACGAGCGCCGAACGCGATTTCACCGTCAAGGTCGACGTCGGCGGCCTGGAGCCGGGCCGCACGTACTACTATGCCTTCGACGCCGCGGGCCAGCGGTCGCCTGTCGGCCGCTCGAAAACGCTGCCGGCCGGCGCCGTCGATCGCGTGCGGATGGCGCTCGTGTGCTGCTCGAACTATCCCTCCGGGTTCTTCAACGTCTATCGCTCGGTGGCCAACCGTGCCGACCTCGACGTCGTCGTCCACGTCGGCGACTACATCTACGAGTTCGAGAACGGCCGGTACGGCGACGGCAGCGGATTGCTGCGCATTCCGGAGCCGCGCAAGGAAGCCGTCACGCTCGGCGATTACCGGATCCGCTACGCGACGTACCGCTCGGACCCCGATCTGCAGGAAGCGCACCGGCAGCACCCGTTCATCGCGGTGTGGGACGATCACGAGCTGGCCAACGACGCCTGGTCGGGCGGCGCCACCAATCACAATCCGGCGCAGGGCGAAGGCGACTGGGCCGTGCGCCAGGCCGCGGCGTATCGGGCCTACCTCGAATGGCTGCCGGTGCGCGAGGCGACCGTCCCGGGCATTCGCCTCTACCGCAGCTTCAGGTTCGGCGGGCTGATGGATCTCGTGATGCTCGACACGCGCGGCCTCCGCGACAAACAGGTGACGACGCCCGCGGCGCTCGGTGATCCCACGCGCTCGATCCTGGGCGCCGCGCAGGAGGCGTGGCTGTTCGACCAGCTGCGGTCATCGACTGGTGCGGGAACGGCCTGGCGCGTGCTCGGCCAGCAGGTGCTGTTTTCGCGCATGACGCCGCCGGGCTGGCCGGTGCTGTCGAACGACAGCTGGGACGGATACCCGTCGGCGCGCGATCGCGTGCTCGACTGCCTGGCCGCCGAGCGCGTGAAGGACGTGGCGATCCTGAGCGGCGATTTCCACAGTTCGTGGGCGCTCGACGTGCCGCGCGACCCGTGGCGGCAGTATCAGGCGTCCTCCGGCGAAGGGTCGCTGGCCGTGGAACTGCTCGCGCCCGCCATCAGCTCGCCGCCCCTCTTCAGCACTCCCGACCGGAAGCAGCAGGAGCCGCTCCTGCGCACGTTCCTGCCGCACCTGAAGTTCCTCGAGGGCGACAGCCGCGGCTACGTCCTTATTGATATTTCGCAGAAGCGAATCCAGGCCGACTGGTACTTCGTCCCGACCGTGCTGGAGCGCACCGCAGCCGAGACGCGCGCCGCCGGATTTGTCTGCGAGCGCGGGACCTCACACCTCGTGCCCGCCTGAAACCAAGGCACAAGTCACAAGTCACAAGTCACAAAAAAAGATCCCTGGGCCTTGTGACTTGGGCCTTGTGACTCTACCTCGGCCACCCCGTCTGCGGCAGGCCCGGCGTCACGCGCAGCGCGTTCTGGTAATACACCTTCCGGAGCACCGCGTCGGGCAGCCCCATGCCGTACAGATTCCAGAACGCGTGGTAGTCGCGGTAGTAGTCGAAGTACTCGTCGGTCGTCTCGAAAACACGCCAGTAGTACGGGAATTCCGCGGGCGCGTAGGTGTCTTTCCCGAACAGGACCCGGTCCTGGTACTTCATGAAGAAGTCGTGCGCGCCGCGCGGCTGCCGGCCGAGGTCGTACAGGATGGCGGCCACTTCGAGCACCACGTTCGGATGCTCGTCGAGCAGCCGGCCCGCCAGGCCCAGGTTGTTCGCATGCCAGCCGAAGTGCGCCGCGATGAACCGCGTCTTGGGATTCTTCGCGAACAGATCGTTCCGCTCGGCCACGAGCTGCTCGAACGTCACCTTGTTCGGATTCAGGTACTGCCGCCGGTCACCGAACAGCGCCAGTTCGAGCCACCGCTCGTTGTGCATGTCGGGCTCGTGGAAGAATTCCTGCGGCTCCCCGGTGTGGATGATCACCGGAATGTTCAGCCGCGCGGCCGTCTCCCAGAGCGGCGTGAGCTCCGGGTCGTTGATCTTCAGGCGGGTGCCGTCCTTCTTCAACGTATCCATGCCGGTCTGCTTGAAGATCTTGAAGCCGCTCGCGCCGCTCTTCACGTCGGCCTCGAGCTGCGCCGCGGCCTTTCGCCCGTAGCCCGGCTCCACATCGCGGAAACCGTCGAGGCCGTTGGCGAACAGCGTGAACCGGTCCGCGTGCTTCGTCGTCCGGATGTACTCGATCTTCTGCTTCAGCTCCGCGCCGTAGCCGCCGCTCAGGTTGTTGAGGGTCCGGATGTTCAGCGCGTCCATTTCCCCAATCAACTGGTCGAGCGTCTGCGGCGTCGGTCCCGTGTGGCTGTGGATGTCGATGACCGGGAATTTCGCCTTGGGCACCGCGTGCCCGGCGACGACCAGCGTCGACGCCGGCCGGTAGTCGACGATGCTGGGCACGGGCCATTCGGGCGCCTGGCAGACGCCGACGCGGACCAGGGTGGTACCAGCCGGGCATTCCTCGCCCGGTTGAATCTGGACGCCACGACCGCGGCCGCGGCCGCCGCGCCCCGGACCCGCCGGTCCCTGCGCCGCCACGACGCCTGCAATGAGAGTGGCGATTCCGACCATAACAGCGGCACGTCGCATCAGCCCCGACCTCCTGCTGCTCCATCATAATCGGAGGATGCGAAAGCTGGCCTTCGTGCTTGCGCTCGTGCTCTCGGCGGCCCCGGAACGGCCCTCGCCCGCCGCCACGGCGGTCGGGCAGGAGGCCGACCTGCTGACCCGCGCGCGGGCCCTGCACCGGCAGGTGCCGCTCATCGACGGGCACAACGACTACCCGTGGGCGCTCCGCCAGCACAGCGCCGAGCGCGACCTGAACGCCCTCGACATCCGCATGAGGCAGCCGCGGCTGCACACCGATATCGCCCGGCTGCGGGCCGGCGGCGTCGGCGGGCAGTTCTGGTCCGTGTACATCCCGGCGGACATCCGCGGCGCCGACGCGGTTCGTACCACGCTCGAGCAGATCGACGTTGTGCACCGCATGGTCCGCAAGTACCCCGACACCTTCGACCTGGCGCTGACGGCGGCCGATGTCGAGCGCATCTTCAAGGCGGGCCGGATCGCCTCGCTCATCGGCATGGAAGGCGGTCACTCCATCGACAACTCGCTGGCCGTGCTGCGCATGCTGCACGCCTCCGGCGCGCGCTACATGACGCTCACCCACAGCGCGAACGTCGCGTGGGCCGACTCCGGCACCGACATGCCGAAGGCGGGCGGGTTGTCCCGCTTCGGCGAAGAGGTCGTGCGCGAAATGAACCGCCTCGGCATGCTCGTCGACCTGAGCCACACCTCGCCCGACACCATGCGGGACGCGATACGCGTGAGCGAGGCGCCGATCATCTTTTCGCATTCCGGCGCGCGGGCCCTCACCGATCACGCGCGCAACGTCCCGGACGACGTGCTGCAGTTGCTGCGCGCCAACGGGGGCCTCGTCATGGTGACGTTCGTGCCGGGGTTCCTCACGCGCGACGGACACGCGACGCTGGCGGATGTGGCCGATCACATGGATCGCGTGCGCACGGTCGCCGGGGCCGATCACGTCGGGATTGGCAGCGACTTCGACGGCGTCGAGACGCTGCCGGTCGGACTCGAGAACGTGTCGAAGTACCCCGCCCTCACGGCGGAACTGCTGCGCCGCGGATGGCCGGAGAACGACGTGAAGAAGGCGCTCGGGCTGAACATCCTCCGCGTGATGCGGGGCGCCGAAGCGGTGGCCGCGCGGCTGCGGAAGCAGCGCGAGCCCTCGACCGCCACCATAGAAGCATTGGACGGCCCGCCGCGATGACACGCGACGGCTGAAGCCGCCGCGCTACAGGCACATGTAGCGCGCACGCTTCAGCGTGCGCGTGCGCGTGGGTTCACGAGCTCCGGGTGCCGTGCCGCGAACCGGCGGAGCGGCTCGACCGGCAGCCGCCCGTACACGTCGGTGCCGCTGAAGCTCCACGGCCATCCGCCCAGATAGCCGCCGCTCACCGCGAATTCCAGGTACTCCTCGAGCGACGTGGCGGGAGGCGTGACGCCGCCGGGACGCGCGTCCGGGTTGCCGGGGATCTCACCGAGAATCACCCGCCGCCGCACATCGAGCGCGGACGCCGGCGTGCCCATGATGTCGTCTTCGCGCCCCGGATGCCGCGCGTCCGGATACGAGTGGACCTGCAACACGTCCAGCCCGAGCGCGTCGTCGTCCCAGGCCCACAGGTTGTGCGCCCGCGCGCAGCCGATCGTCGTCAGCACGCCGGGATGCTCGCGGTGCACCAGGCCGCTCAGCCGGGCCACGAGGTCGGCGACCAGTTCGAACGGCAGGGGATGCGGCACGTCCGGGCTCAGATCGCGCTCCCATTCCTCGATGATGAAGTCCGGCTCGTTCATGAACTCGTAGGCGGCGACGGCGGCGCCCAGATCGGCGCGCGCGCCGCCCGGGCCGTAGCGGCCGACCAGCGGCGCGAAGACCGAGTCGAAGAGGCCCTCGCGTCCCGCCTCGGACAGGAGGACGCGCGCGCGCCCCTCGGGCAGCCGCGCCTCGAAGAGCGCGCCCGTCGCCGGATCCGCGATGGCGTGCCGGAGCCTCCTGAACATCCAGCGATGATCGAGCAGCACGAGGTCGAGACGAATGCCGGCGCCGCGCGCCATGTCGAGCGCCGCGTCGAGGTCGGAGAAGACGTACGGATCGAGACCGGCCGGCACGCCGCGATCGTCGTACACGATGCCGGCGCGCCCGTCGCAGAACACGAACCAGCGGACGACGGTGAAGCCGAGCGCCGCCATCGCGTCGAAATCACGGGCCACGGCCGGCCGCCGCGTCGAGACGCCGAGATGGGATCCCCAGATGCTGGCGCCGAAATCGAGGCCGTAGTAGATCGTCGTGCCGTCAGCGGACCACGGGTAGTTGCACCCGTGGAGATACGTCACCAGGTCACAAGGCACAAGTCACAAGGCACAAGGCTCAAGTCACAACCATAAATCACAATCGGCGCCGTGCGTTGTGGACGATCTTGCCTAGAATTCGAACAATTTCGTCCGATTCCTGAATGAGTGGATCGAACCTGTCATCAAGGAGATCGGACTTGCGGCAGACCTGAAGCCGAAATCTCGTTTCCTTGGCTTCTTTCAGCGCGATACGCGTCTTAGCGATGAAATCGGCAATGCTCGACGCGCCATCGGACTCCTCGTAGTTTGATCCGACGGATGTGCCAGCGGCAAGGATCTGATACGAAAGTGCACGCGCGATCGGGCCGCGGCGATGCAAAAACTGCACAGCGCGCACGATGTCACACGCGAACACCCCCAGACGTTCGTGCAAATTGTAAGGTTTTTCGCTCGGGACGGAATTTGGTTGCTTCATGTACAAGCAAACCGAACGCCATCCGCCTTTCTTGTGACTTGTGCCTTGTGCCTTGTGCCTTGATCCCCCGCGTCACCGCCGCAGGAGTTCGAGGTACTTCGCGAGCAGCGGCTGGTACGGTCCGGTGTACGCCTTGACGTAGCGGGCGAGCTTGGACTGGTCGGCCGGCGAGACAGCCAGGCGCTCGCGCGTGGCGACGTGGTAGTGCGCGAACACCGCGGCAAAGAGCGCCGTCTGATCGCCCGGCTGGAGCGCCAGGTGGCGATCGAGCACCGGCAGCGCCTCTGCGTAGCGTCCGCCCATCAAATAGGCCGACGCCAGCCGCTGCCCGATGTCGTCGTCTGCGGTGTTCCGCTCGTAGGCGGCCTTGAGCACGTCGATGACCGACTCGGTCTGCCCGTCGCGCAGCCGCGCGTCGGCGAGCAGGAGGTAGACGATCGGCGCGCGCGGCTCGGTGCCGAGCGCCAGCTGCCACACACCCGCCGCGTCGCGGTCGCGGCCGGCGGCCGCGAACGTCGCGCCAAGATAGAACGCGGCCGGAAAGAACTCGCGCCGCGGCCCGGCGGCGAGCGCCAGCTGCGTGGCCGCCTCGTTCAGCTGCCCCTTGGCGTACCAGTCGAGCCCCTTGAAGAACGCCGCCGCCGTCTGCTCGCCGGTCGTCAACGCGTCGAGCGCCGCCGCGCCGTAGCGTCCGGCGCGCGCCTCAGCCACCGGACTCTTCAAC
Organism: Acidobacteriota bacterium; assembly: GCA_016213695.1. Lineage (GTDB taxonomy): Bacteria > Acidobacteriota > Vicinamibacteria > Vicinamibacterales > UBA2999 > DATCJA01. Next base: position 35,907 of record JACQZV010000086.1, read on the forward strand.
GCCGGCGAGGTCTTCTCCACCGCGTCGAGCATCGCATCGAGCAGGTCGCGCCGCAGTGCGACCTTCGGGTCGAACTTTGCCACGGTGCCGCGCAGAAACGGCACCGGCATGCCGCCGCCGGCCTGGCCGTCGAGAATGAACGGCCGCACGAGCACGCCCGCCACCGTGCCGCCGCGCAGCACCCGCGCGCGCGCGAGGTAGCGGCCGGGCGGCAGGAGGGAGGGCGAGAGCAGCCCCTGCGCCACCCGCTGCGTGGGCTGAGACCCGGCGATCATCTGCGCGGGCGCGGACAGCAGCGCCGGGCGATCCTGGTCGTCCGCGATTTCCAGGGTCACGGTCGTGCTCTCCAGCGTGGCGGGCGTCGTCGCATACATCTCGAGAAACGCGGCGACGTTCCCTGCGACCCGCGGCTCGACGCCCGGTCTGATGCGGCGGCTGCCGTCGCCGCCATCGCCAATCAGCAGATCGCCGAGCGCGAACTCCTCGCCCCCGAGCTTCCACGCGTTGACGTCGCGAATGATGCCCCCGCGCCGCCCCGCGGCGTCCACGACGCCGAATCGAAGCGAGTAATTGCCCGGCTCCACCAGAATCTCCGTCAGGTAGTCCCGCGCCGTGTTCGCCTGCCCGTTCGGCACCGAGAGCACGCGCTTGTCGATCGACCCGGAGACGACCTTCCCTTCGCCGTCGAGCAGCACGTAGCCGACGGTGTACTCCTCCGGCTCGCCGCCAGGCTGGCCGATATCGGCCGCGACCATGACGCGCGCCTTGTCGCTGGCCGGATCCTTCTGCGTGAAGGTAGTCAGCCGTACCGGCACCTCGGCGACGCCGAACGGCGACTTCAGCGCGTCCATCAGCGTCTCTTCGGCCTTCCGCCGGGTGGTGGTGGGCGACGACAGGACGAAGGCGCGGCGCGACCGGACCGTCACGCCGCGGCGCCGCACCTCCACGTCGATGCGGTGCTGCTTGCCGTCGCGGTCGCCGCGGGCCTCCTCGACGCCGAGCATGTAGTACGCCAGCGTCTCCGCCGCGAGCCGGTCGAAGACGGCCTCGCCGGTGCCCGCGATGTAGTAGATCGACCCGCGCGTCGCCCCCGCGAGATCGCCGAGCCCCTGCACCTGCATGTCGCGGTCCTCGGTCGGCGTCGGCTGCAGCCGGCTGACGGTAATGTCGTGCCGCGGCACGTCGAGGAGCATCACGTTGATGGTGACGTGCGCGTACGCCGCCGCGCGGATGACGCCGTCGAGGTCGCTCGGGCTGTCGAGCACCATCCCTTCCGACAGCAGAATCAGCGTCTTGGGGCCGTCGATGACCGACAGGCCCGCCAGCAGGTCGTACAGCCCGCGCAGCGAGTCGGTGGTGTCCTGGCGGACGCTGCGCACGAGCGAGCTGGCCTCGCTCAGAACGTCGCGCTCGCACTGCTCGAGCGCGACGCCGGTGAGGCGCGGGCACTCGCGCAGCGCGACCTGCGCGAAGATGCGGCCGTCACTGCGCTCCGCGATGGCGATCGCCTCATACACTCCGATGGTGAACCTGCCCGACCCGGCCGAGACCTGTTGCCGCCCGACCACGCGCTGCATGGCCTGCTTGAGGCGCAGCTTGTCGTCCGTAAAGCCGACCTGGATGCCCGGCTCCGGATACGCGATAAACGCGGTGCGATCGGCCGGGCTGAGCTTGTCGAGAAATTTCGCCGCGGTGTCGAGCAGCGCCCGCGCCCCGCCGAAACGGATGCCGAGCTGATCGACCGCGATGACGAACATCCGGCCGTTCGGCGGCTTCAGGTTGGTCGTGAACAGCGTCTCGAACGGATCGGCCGCCTCGCGCTTGGCCGCCTCGAGATCGATGCGCACGTGGTCGGCCGACACGACCCGGCGCGGCTCGCCGTCGATCTTGACGACAAAGTCGGGCGCCAGCAGATCCTCGACCGGGCGGCCGTTGCCGTTGACCACGGAAACGTCGACGGCAATCACGTCCACGCCCGTGCGGAAGGTGGGGCCCTGGACGGGCGCGTCGGTCTGCGCCTGGGCGCCCAGCCGCGCGGCACCGGCAGCCAGGACCACTCCAAGGCACAAGGCGCAAGGCGCAAGGCTCAAGGCACGGCGAGATGGACCCCTTGTGACTTGTGACTTGGGCCTTGTGACGTGTGTCTTGTCCATCGTCCACCTCGCGACGGGTCGATCACAGAGCAACGGCCGCAAAAAGGCAAGCGAAACGATGGCGTCGCTACAGGCGCCCGCGCGCCTCGGCCAGCTCCGGCAATCCCGGGTCGGCGCCCTTCCAGAGACTGAGGAATCGCTGGTACTGCTCGCGCGCCGCCGCCCGGTCGCCGGTACGGTCGAGCAGCCGCGCCATCTCGAGCACGTAGCGCGGCTCGAGCATCGACGTCCACTTCTGGCTGATGTCGGACGTCAGGAGCTGACGATAGATCTCGATGGCACCACCGACGTCGCCGCGCGCCACCCGGACGCGCGCCAGGCCGTCGCGGCACGGCAGGTGGTTGATGAACGCGGGCCAGTACGAGTCGGGGCCCGAGAGCGGCGGCTTGAAGGCGGGCTGCGCCGCGGTCCAGGCCGTCTCCGCGGCCGCGACATCCCCGGCCGCCAGCGCAATTTCACCCTCGAGGCAGCGCTGCAGCCAGACGTGATTCATCCGCCGGGCATCGAACACCGTGCGCTGCTGCTCGAGGCGCGTGCGCGCCGCCGCCAGGTCGCTGCGGCGAACTTCAATCACACCGCCCAGCAGACGAAGCAGCATCTGGGCGTTCGCTCGAGCGTCCGGGTTCGGTACGCCGGGGCTGGCCTCTTCGGCCTTCTGCACGTTCTGGAGCGCCCGCGCGTAGTCCCGCCGCTCCATCGCGAAGAGCGCCGCCAAATCGAACGCTCTCCCCCGGTTGCCGGCATCCTGAAACCGATCCGCCAGCGTCTGCCCGTCGCGCAGCCGCTCCTCGGCCTGCCGGTAGCGGCCCACCCTGGACAGAAAGTACGCGGTGGTGACGAGCGTATCGGTCGAGGGAAGCCCCCCGCGCTGCTCGATCGCCTGCTCCTGGCTGAGCTCCCCGAGCGCCTCGTCGTAGCGTCCCAGCATCCCGTAGCCCCAGGCTTTGCCGCGGTGCGAGGCCGCGAACGTCGTGTCAAGGGCCAGCGCCTGCGTGTAGACGTCCAACGCCTTCTGCGGCTGCCCGGCCACCAGATACGCTTCGCCGAGGCTGTCGCGCGGATTCGCTTCCTTCGGGTTGAGACGCGCGTAGGTGTCGAGCTCCCGGATCGCCTCCGGATAGCGTCCGTTGCTGAGCAAGGCGTACCCGTACGAATTGTGGAGCGGCCCGTAATCGGGCACGGCCTTCACGCCGCGCTCCATGGTGGCGAGGCCCTTCACGCGATCGCGAGACAGGTAAAAGCGGGCGAGTTCGTCGTACGCTTCCGCCTCGTCCGGATACCGCGCCAGGAGCGACTCCATCAGCGAAATCGCCTTGTCGAAGTCCCCCGCGCGCCGGGCCGCGCCGGCTTCGGCCATGAGCCGCTGCCGCCCCGGCAGCCGGTCGAGATTCCCGTCCAGCCGCCGGCGGTACTCCTCGGCCGCCGCGTTGTCGCCTGTCTGCTCCGCAGCCTTGGAGAGGTTGAACCACGCGACGGCGAAGGAGGGATCGAGCCGGACGGCCTCCTCGAGCAGCCTGCGCGCGTCGGCACGGCGCAGGTTGAATAAGGCCTCCGTGCCTTCGGTAAACAGGCGATACGCTTCCAGATTGCTCGACGTGACTTCGGCCACGCCGCGCGCCGCACCACGGTCGGCGACATTGAGGTTGCTGCGAATGCGCCCGGCCAGGTTGTCGACGAGGCCGAATAGATCCGCGCCGGAGACGGACTGCGCCAGCAGGATCCGCCCGGTCGCCACGTCCTGCACGCGGACGTCGATCAGCGTGCTGCCGCCGGCGCTGAAGATGCTGCCCGCCACGAGCGCCCCGGCGCCCGAGCGGCGTCCCACCTCGAGCGCGCGGCCGGCGTCGAGCGCGCCGCTCGCGCCCAGCCCCTCCACGATCTCCTGGATCCGTTCGGTTCTCACGACATCGAGACCGGGCGTCTGGGCGAGCCCGGTCACCAGCATGTTCGGAACGCCCTTGGCCAGCCAGGCGTTCTCGCTCGACGCGCCGGGCGCCTCGAACGCGAGCACGGCGATCGACGGACGGCCCGACGCGCCGATCCCTTGCGCCGAGCTGTCCGGACGGGAGAAGAAGAATGCCGCCACGCCGATCGCCACGACCGCCACGGCTGCGCCGGCTGCCGCCAGCGGACGGCGGCGGACGGCGGCGCCGACTTTCGCAGCGACCGACGTCCCCGGCGACGCGGCGCGGCGACTCCGGCTGCTGCCCTCACGGGCCGCCCTGGCGCGCGACGGCTTGCGCTCGGCCGGCGGTGCTCCCGCCGGCGCACTGCGGCGCCTCGGGGACGCCGACCGCGCCCGCGGGCCCGCCTCGCGCGCCGGACCGGCGGGACTCGGTGCGCTCTGGCTGTCGCGCACCAGCCGCCGCAGATCGCCGCGCAGATCGGCAGCGGTCTGATACCGCACGTCACGGTCCTTCTCGATCGCCTTGGCCACGATCCGCGCCAGCTCGTCGGGCACGTCGGGATTGACGCGGACGACGTCGGCCGGCGCGCTGCGCAGGATCGCATCGAAGATCACGGCGGTGGTGCGGCCGGTGAACGCGGGACGGCCGGTCGCCATCTCGTCGAGCACGAGGCCAAGCGAGAACAGGTCGGTGCGCGCATCCCGGTCCTCACCGCGGGCCTGTTCGGGCGACATGTAGGCCACGGTCCCGATGGCGATGCCCGGGCTGGTCAACGCCTCGTCCGGGACGCCGGTGACCGCCAGCGCCGACTCTCCTGGCGCGGCAACCGGCGAGCCGGTCCCGAGCTTCGCGAGGCCGAAGTCGAGGATCTTGGCGTCGCCGCGCGTGGTGACGAAGACGTTGGCCGGCTTGATGTCGCGATGGACGATCCCCTTGGCGTGCGCGGCGTCGAGCGCGTCGGCCATCTGCGCCCCGAGCAGGAGGACCTGCGGGACCGGCACCGGACGGTCGGCGATGAGCTGCTTGAGCGTCTGCCCCTGCAGCAGCTCCATCACCATGAAGTGCCGGCCCTCGTGGGTGCCGATGTCGTAGATGGTGCAGATGTGAGGGTGATTCAGTGCCGAGGCGGCGCGCGCCTCGCGCTGGAAACGCTCGATCGCCTGCGGGTCGGCGGAGACATTGTCGGGAAGCACCTTGAGCGCCACGCGGCGCCCGAGGCGCGTGTCCTCCGCCTCGTAGACGACGCCCATCCCGCCGCCGCCAAGCTGCTCGAGCACGCGGTAATGGGAGACGAGCTGACCGATCATCGTCTTGAAATCCTACTCTCGATCAGGCTTTGGGCTTTGGGCCTGGGGCCTGGGGCCTGGGGCCTTAGATTCCAAACAGATCCGGATCCCACCGCAGTCCCAGCTCCGACGGCGGCCCCATGTACCCGAGCAGCGCGGATGCGGCAACCACGGCCGGACTGGCCAGGTAGCCTTCACCGCCGACACCCATCCGGTTCTGCCAGTTGCGATTGAAGGAGGTAATCGCCCGCTGCCCCGCAGTGAGCGCGTCGGGGCCCTGCCCGAAGCAGGGGCCGCACCACGACTGGCGGATCGCGCCGCCGACCGAACGGAAGACGCCGGCAATCGAGCTGCCGCCGAGCCGCGCATCCGCGCGCTCAATCTGTGCCGCCACACCCCCCGACCCCGGAAACACGATGAACGGGCGCGCCGTCTTCCGCACGCCGGCAACTGTCGCGTGGTGGATGACGAGGGCCGCCTGGAGCAGATCGTCGTAGCTGCCGTTGGTGCACGAGCCGATCATCGCCTTGTCGAACGCGATGCGCTCGCGCGCCACCTCGTCGGCCGGATACGCATTGCCGGGGCTGTACGGCCTGGCAATCATCGGCCGCACGTCGGCAAGCGACAGCTCCTCGTCGATTGCGTACGTGGCGTCCGCGCCCGGCCCCACGCGTGGGTAGGGAAACGCAGTGATCCCTTTCGCCGCATACCACGCGGAGGTCACCTCGTCGGCGGCGAAGATCCCGTTCATCGCCTCGGCTTCCGCCATCATGTTCGCGATCGTGTTGCGATACGCCATCGGCAGCTGGCGGCCTGCATCCACGAACTCGACCGACATGCCCTGCGCCTGCTGCGCGCCCCACCGGCGCAGCAGCTCCAGCACGACGTCCTTGCCGCCGACCCACGGCTGCAGCGCGCCGGTGAACACCACGCGCCGCGCCTGCGGCACCGTGAAGTAGACGTAGCCGGTCGCCCAGCCGAAGCCGACCGTCGTGGAGCCGACGCCGATGCCGACGGCGCCGTACGCGCCGTACGCGCGGCTGTGCGAGTCGGCGCCCGGTATGAACTGGCCGGGCAGCACGAGCCCCTGCTCGGGAAAGTAGAAGTGAAAGATGCCGTCGCCAGGCGTCGCGTAATACGGCGGGCCGAGCCCGTGCTGGCGCGCGAACGCCCGACCGATCGACGTCTGCCGTTCGTCGTCTTCGCGGCCGGTGAAGACGAAGTGGTCGTTGGCAATCGCCGCCTGGCGCGGATCGATCGTGTGGCCGCCGGTGATGCCGTTGAACGTATGGATGCAGAAGGGCGCCGTGCCGTCGGAGGCCGGCAGCAGGTCGGCGTACACACGCAGCGTATCGCCGGGGCGCAGCGCGCGCCGCTCCTTGTCGACGCGATGCGCCCAGATGATCTGCTCGGTCGTGGTCATCGTCCGGGCGAGCACGTCGTCCGGACACTCGACGGACGGCGGCCGCCCGACCGATTCGCGGAACTCGCGGCGTCCCACGGCGATGATGCCGCCGCTGCGGCGGATCTCCTCTTCCTTCGGCGTGAACGGCAGCGGCTCGTAGCGTGTGTTCCGCGTCAGGTTCTCGAGGCGGCGAGTGACTGGATCGAACAGGAACTGGTCGCCGTCCTGCGCGTCGGCCACCGCTTCCGGGCTCTGCACCACGTGCAATCCCAGATTGAGCGCGTTGCGGCGGAAGATGTCGCCCATGTTCCGGCCGCAGACGATTACCATCTCGAGGCCGGCTTCCTCGGCGATCCCCTTGAGTCCGGCCGGGCTCATCTCCCGAGAGGAACCGATAGCGAACCGGTCACCGGCTACCATGAAATTTTCCCCAGCGTGGACGCGCGTACGAAAGTCCGGCATCAGGTACCGGAACGCGCCGGCCTTCCACCGTTCGTCCAGGCTCTCGAGGCTCTCCGACACGCAGTCGGCCGCAGGGGTGATCTGATCGGTATCGATGGCGTCGAGTTTCTTCCCGTATTTTGTCCCGGGCAGCTTCGGGTCCCAGAAAATCAGCGCTTTGCCGCGGATGGGCGACGCGGTGCGCGCGGCGGCCATCCCGGCAGCCGGCGCCGCAGGGAGGCGCTCGAGTGAGACGCCCGGCTTGAGCGACGCGGGTCGTATCAGGTGCATCCGGGATGCATAGTACGGCATCAGTCGTGCAACGGTTCGGCCAGACCCGTCATGCCTGCCTACCGGAACGCCGTCGTCGCCGAACGGCGGCCACACGGACCACGGCGAATCGCTCGACCGTCGGCGCTCCGCATGGTGGCGCCACCGGAGCTCGACCGGGGCGATCTCAAGCATCCCGCGCTGTACATCAATCGCGAGCTGAGCTGGCTCGAGTTCAACCAGCGCGTGCTCGGCCAGGCGCTCGATGCGTCGCACCCGCTGCTCGAGCGCGTGAAGTTTCTCGCGATCGCCGCGACAAACCTGGACGAGTTCTACATGATCCGCGTGGCGACCATGCAGAAGCGCCTGCGGCAGGGGCACGAGGACGTCGGGCCCGACGGCCTCAACACGCAGGAGCAGCTGTCGGCGATGCGGGCGCGGGCGCTGCAGATGCTGCAGGATCTCGACGCCTGCTGGGCGCAGCTGCGCCCGCTGCTGGCCGCCGAGCAGATCGTGCTGCTCGAGCCCGACGCATGGACGCCGGACGTGCGCGACTATCTGCAGGCGTACTTCTCCCGCGAGATCTGCCCCGTACTGACGCCGCTCGCCTCCGACCCGGGGCACCCGTTTCCGCTGGTCTCCAATCTGAGCAAGAACTTCGCGGTGGTCGTGCGCCACGGCGGGCGGACCAAGTTCGCGCGCGTCAAGGTGCCCGACGTGCTGCCCCGGTTCATCCCGCTTCCCGGGCCGCTGGCGACAGGCCGCACGCTGGCGTTCGCCTGTGTCGAGGACGTGATCCGCGCCAACATCCAGGACCTGTTCCCCGGTACGCAGGTCAAGGGCGCCCACCTGTTCCGGATCATCCGCGACGCCGACCTCGCGATTCAGCAGGTGGAAGCCGACGATCTGCTCGAGACCGTGGAAACGGGCCTGCAGCAGCTGCGGCACGGCGCGATTGCGCTGATCGAGGTCGACGCCGGCATGCCCGCGCGCGTGCTGAACATCCTCCTCGAAAACTTCACGATGACCGACGACCTCGTGGTACGCACCGGCGGGCGCCTCGGCTTCGGCGACTGGATGGAGCTCAGCCGACTCCACCGGCCCGAACTGAAGGACGCGCCCTTTTCGCCGCCGACGCACTGGCGGGCGGACGAGGACCCGGAGGTCATCTTCGACGAGCTGCGGTATCAGGACCGGCTCGTCCACCACCCGTACCAGTCGTTTGCGTCTGTCGAAGCGTTCGTTCGCGCCGCGGTCAGGGACCCGCACGTGGTCGCGATCAAGATGACGCTGTACCGGATCGGGGTCGACTCGCCGCTCGTCGACCTGCTGATCGAGGCGGCGGAGGCGGGCAAGCAGGTGGCCGTGCTCGTGGAGCTGAAGGCGCGCTTCGACGAGCGCAACAACATCATCTGGGCGAAGCGGCTGGAGTCGCACGGTATCCATGTCGTCTACGGGTTTGCCGATATCAAGACGCATGCGAAGCTGTGCCTGGTCGTCAGGCAGGAGCCGGACGGTATTCAGATGTACGTGCACACCTCGTCCGGGAACTACAACCCGGACACGGCGAAGGTCTATACCGACCTCGGCCTGTTCACGGCGGACCCCGAGGTCGCGACCGATGTGGCGGCGATCTTCAACTACCTGACGGGCTACTCGAGCCAGAAAGACTTCCGCAGTCTGCTCGTCGCACCGATCCAGCTGCGCGCGCGGCTCTCGGCGCTCGTCGCGCGCGAAGCGGAGCATGCGCGCGCCGGCCGCGAGGCGCGCAGCGTCCTGAAAGTGAACGCCGTCACCGCCGACCAGATGATGCGCGTGGTGTACAAGGCCGCGCAGGCGGGCGTGTCGATCGACCTGCTCGTGCGCGGCATCTGCTCGCTGAGGCCGGGCGTCCCCGGCGTCAGCGACACCATTCGCGTGCGGTCGATCGTCGGACGCTTCCTCGAGCACTCGCGCATCTTCTGGTTCCGCAACGGGGGCCGCGAAGAGCTGTACATCGGCAGCGCCGATCTGATGGAGCGCAATCTCGACCGGCGCGTCGAGACGCTGACGCCGGTGCGCGACCCGGACATCCTGGAGCACCTGCGCGACGTGGTGCTGGCGGCCTACCTTCGCGACACCGACCGCGCGATGGTGCTCAACGCGGGCGGCCGCTACGCGCGGTCCGAGGCCGCAACGGGGAGTTTCAACGCACAGGACTTCCTGCTGACGCACTACGCGGACGCCGAGAACGAGTAGATCGCGTCCGGCCGACATTGCCCCCTATAATCACGCCTGCGTCACGAAGACCATGGCCCTCTTCATCGATCGCCGCCACGTGCTCCGCGTGCTGGCGCGCGGCGGCCTCACGGCCGGCGCCGGCGCGATGGCGAGTCTCTTGCCGGCCATGAAAGCCGTGGAAGCCGCCGCGCAGGCCGGCACGCGCGGCAACCGCCTGTCGCGTCCGGCGTTCATCCGCGTACCGCTCGCCAACGGCATCATCCCGCACGCCGGCGAAACGTCGATGGAGCTTTATCACAAGCATCCGCACGATCCGCGCGAGGAGATCGTGCAGCCCGACGACATCCGGCTGCAGGCGCGGCTGACGCTGCGCAACCACAAGGAGATCCTCGACTGGGTCGGTCTCGACTGGCGCAACGTGGTCACGCTGACGCGCTACCAGACGCGCATGGACGAGTCGCCGCAGATCGACGAGGTGCTGCGCAGCTACTTCAAGGACTGGTGGCCGCCCCAGACGATCTACGAAGTGAGCGGCCTGTCGTCGCCCCAGGCGCGGCTCGAAATCGACATATGGGTGGCCCCGGGCGGAACCCGCATCATGGCGGGGTACGTGCCACAGACGAAACCCGTCGGGGCGAGCCGCGTCCGGGGGATGGACGCGATCTTCCCGCGGCCTGAAGTGACCGAACGGGGCGCGTACGCTCCCGCAATCCGGATCGGGCCGGAGCTCGATCTCGTGGTGTTCTCGGCCATCACGCCGTATCCGCCGGAGGTGGATCCGTGGCATCCCGGCGCGTTCGCGATGCCGGCGGATCCCGCTGAACGGGCCAGGATGGCGACCGAGAATCTGGACCGTCTGCTGACGGCCGGCGGGATGACGTGGGAACACATCGTCTTCAATCGCAACTGGACCGCCTCGCCCGGCGGAGCCATTGACTTCGCGGCGCACTGGGGCGACTGGCGGCCGTGCAGCACGACCCTGCGCGTGAACGAGATCGGCATCCCCCGCGCCAACGTGCTGTACCAGATCACGGCGGCGGCTCCGCACCGCCCGATTACGATGCGCGGCATCGCGCCCGGCATCGAACCGCTCTTGCACCGCCCGGGCGTCACGCTGAAGGAACTTCCGGCGGCGCCGGCCATCCGGATCACACGCGACGCCGATCTCGTCTGCTTTCCTGGCGTGACCGCTCATCCGGCGGATGTCGATCCCTGGAACCCCGGCTCGTACGTGCTGCCCGCCGATCCCGCGACGCAGGAAACGATGATCGCCGAGCGCATCGACCGCATGCTGAAGGCGGCCGGCATCACCTGGCAGCACATCGTCAGCATGAACTGCGTGGGCGAGATCAACGGCGCAGCGCCATTCCAGGCGCGCCTCGGCGACTGGCGGCCGTGCCGGACGACGCGCGCGGTGCGCACGGGCATTCCGGGCGCGAAGCTGCTGGTGGAGATCACGGCAGCGGCACCGCGATCGAGGCGGCCGGTCTGACGCGGTGCGTATGCTATAGTCCGCGCCTCTTTCTGATGCACACCCTCCCTCGCCTCGCGCTGCTCGCGGCGGCGGCGGCCGCCCTCGTCGTGCAGCCGGCGCTCGCGCAGACGGATCTCTCGGGCAACTGGCGGCCGCTGCCGCGCAACCAGGACGGCAGCGGGATGACCGGCGACGCCGCCGGCGTCCCGCTCAGCGCCGAGGGCCGCTGGCGCGCCGACAGCTGGTCGCCCGCCGACTTCGACGTGGCCGAGTGGGTCTGCCGTCCCCACGCGTGGGACTACTCGCTCGAAGGACCGCTCTCGCCGATCCGCTTCTGGCCCGAGGTCGATCCGGCCACGCAGACGATCGTCGCCTACCGCGGCCACATCAACATGGAGGAGCAGGAAACCGCGATCTGGATGGACGGCCGGCCGCACCCGCCCGCCCACGCGCTCCATACCTGGAGCGGCTTCTCCACCGGTGAGTGGGACGGCGACACGCTCGTCGTCACGACGACGCATCTGAAAGAGGATTACATCCGGCGCTCGGGCCTGATGCGCAGCGACCAGACGACGGTGCGCACGCGCTGGAAGCGCCTGGGGAACTACCTGCAGGCAACCGTCATCATGTACGATCCGGTCTACCTCGCGGCGCCCTACATCCGCACGACGATGATGTGGATCCACGATCCGGCGATGACCATGGCGCCCTACCCCTGCGAGGAAGCTACGGAAACGGCGGTGCCGCGCGGGACCGTGCCGCACTTCCTGCCTGGGAGAAGTCCGCTGCCCGGACTCGACCCGAACCTGACCGACCGTTTCGGCACGGCGTATCAGCCGCGGCTCGGCGGTCCCGAGACGATGTACCCCGAGTACGTTGCGAAAATGAAGACGTTCCCGAAGCCGGCGAAGCAGGCAGTGGGAGCGGCGGAGGGGGGACCCTGATGCGTTCGAGGATCCTCGCGTGTCTTGTCGTGCTCGCGACGGCGTGGACGGTTCCGACCTTCGCCCAGGTCGATCTGACCGGCCTGTGGCGTCCGCTCGGGCGCAATGAGGACGGCAGCGGCATGGACGGCGACTACGCCGGCCTCCCGCTGAGCGCCGCCGGCCGCCTTCGTGCGCAGAGCTGGGCCCCCGAAAACTTCGAGGTGCCCGAATGGGTGTGCCGCCCGCATGCCTGGGACTTCTCGCTCGAGGCGGGCGCCGCGCAGCTCCGCTTCAACGCGAACATCGAGGATGCCACGCAGCGGCTGATTGGCCTCCACGGCCGGCTCTCGATGCGCGAGCAGGAAGCGGACATCTGGATGGACGGACGGCCGCGGCCGCCCGACTACGCCCGCCACAGCTGGAGCGGCTTCTCCACCGGCGAATGGGAAGGGCGCACGCTCGTGCAGACCCAGACCCACCTGAAGGAAGCCTACATGCGCCGGTGGGGACCGATGAGAAGCGATCAGGCGACGGTGCGCATCCGCTGGAAGCGCATGGGCGAGTACCTGCGCGCGACGGTGATCGTGTACGACCCGGTGTACTTCGACGCTCCGTACATCCGCACGTCGCTCTTCTGGATAGACGACCCCGATCTGGTGCTGCCGGCGTATCCGTGCGAAGAAGCGACCGAGACGGTGGTTGAGCGCGGCACCGTGCCGCATTACCTGCCCGGCCAGAGCCTGCTGCCGGGGCAGAATCCCGATCTGACCGACGCGTTCGGCACCCCCTACGAGCCGCGACTCGGCGGCGTCGAGACGATGTATCCGGAGTACATCGCGAAGATGAAAGCCTTCCGCCGCCCGCCGAAGGTCGAGGGCGCCTCCGGGGAGCGCGGACAGTGAGCCGGGCCCTCTGGATCGCGGCCACCGTCTGCGCGGCGCTCGTCGCCGTCGAGCGAGTGGAGACGCAGGACACTCAGGGCGCGGCCCGCCAGAGCGCGTGGGCCTGGAAGCCGCCGCTCCACTCCGTGCCGGCCGGCGAGGTGGAGGTGCTGCCGGTGCGCGGCAGGGTGTCCATGATCGTCGGCGCCGGCGGCAACATTACCGTGCATGCGGGAGACGACGCGGTGCTGCTCGTGGACGCGGGCGTGGAGGCCATGAGCGCCAGGGTGCTTGCAGCCGTGCGCCGCATCTCGAACCGGCCCATCCGCTACATCGTCAACACCAGCGAGCAGATCGAACACAGCGGCGGCAACGAGCCGCTGGCCGACGCGGGCAGCACGATTCCGTTCAGGATCTCGACCGACCCGCGCGTGTCGGACGGCCGGCTCGGCAAGGATCGAGCGAACGTCATCTCGTACCTGACCGTGTTTCACCACATGTCGGCGCCCACCGGCCAGCAGGCGTCGCGCCCGGAAGGCGCCTGGCCCGACAACACGTACTCCACGCCGCAGAAGAAGCTCTATCTCAACGACGAGCCGATCCTGATCATGCACGCGCCGTCGAATACCGACGGCAACAGCATCGTGCACTTCCGCACCTCCGACGTGGTGAGCGTCGGCGACCTTGTCGATCTGACCTCGTACCCCCCGATCGACCTGAAGGCCGGCGGCAGCGTCCAGGCGGTGATCGAGAGCCTGAACCGGCTGATCGACATCACGGTGCCGAACAGCAAGTCGGAGGCCGGCACGCTGGTCATCCCCGGACACGGGTGGCTGGCCGACCAGCCCGATGTCGTCTACTACCAGCAGATGGTCGTCATC
>JACQZV010000084.1 GCA_016213695.1 Acidobacteriota bacterium
AGGCGCCTGCGCCCGCTCGAGGGGGCGCGGCACCGGCGCGGGGCGCCGTGGCTCCCGCGGCCCAGGCCGCGGCCCAGGCCGCGACGCCGGCCGTGCCGGCGGCGCCGACGACCGATCAGCTGATCGAGCCGCCGGGTTTCACGTACAACGCGGGGGGCCGCCGCGATCCCTTTGTAAGTCTGCTGGGTCGTGGCGCCGACGGACGGGGAGGCGACCGGACGGGTCCGCGTCCGACCGGCCTGGCGGGGCTGGGTGTCGGCGAGATCACGCTGCGCGGCACCCTGCGCAGCCGCGAGGGTTTCGTCGCCATTCTGCAGGGCGCCGATCAGAAGACCTACATCGTCCGGCCGGGGGACAAGCTGCTCGACGGAACCGTGCGCGCGATTTCGCAGAACGATCTGGTGATCGTCCAGCAGGTGAACGATCCGCTCTCGCTCGACAAACAACGCGAGGTGCGGAAGGTGCTCCGACAGGTTGAGGCCAACTAGACATGTATCGACACACAACTGTGCTGCTTTGCCTGGTCCTGGCGCTCGGCGCCAAGGCGTCGCTGACGGCGGGCGGCGCCGGGACCGACGGCGCAACGCTCCGGAAGATCGCGTCGAGCGTCGAAGGCCGCGCCGGTGTGATTGCCATCGAGGCCTCCGCGCCCGTGGCGTACGTGGCCGCCCAGCCCGATCCGCGGACGTTCGTGATCGAGTTGCGCGACGTCGAGGTCCGGGGCTTTGCCGACCACTTCAAGGCCGATCCCCGGCACCCGTTTTCGGCGGTCGCCGTGGAGCCGGGCCGGGCCGTCGACGGCGTGGCGACGGCGCGCGTCAGCGTCGCGCTCAGCGAGCCGCTGCGCCCGCGCGTCCGCAGCTCGCGCAACGTCATCTACGTGGAGGCCGACCGCCTCGATCGCCCGGCGGATCGGTCCGGGCGCACGCCGCCTCGTCTGTCCGGTGTATCGACGAGCGTCGGGCCGGCCGCCGCGATTCTCCGCGTGAGCGCATCGCGCCGTGGTGCGGCCACCGCCGTGACCCTCCACGGAAGCGCCCGCCTGGCGGCGTCGAGCGTCGTCGCTCCGCAGGAAGGCGCGCCGCGCCTGGTCCTGGACCTGGCCAACGCCACATCGACGCTGCCCGGCAGGAACCCGGTCGGTCAGGATCCGGTCGATACGGTGCACATCGGCCTGAGCGCCGCGTCGCCCCTGGTGACCGAGGTCGTGATGGACCTCACCCGTCGCGGGCCGTACCGGGTCGAGTCGTCGGCGGATGGGCGCGAGCTGACCGTGGTGTTCGACGATCCCGCGGCGGGTCCGTCTCCCGGCACTCCTGTGTCGGCGGGATCCGCCCCACGTACGATGGCGTCGCCGGATTCCGCCCTGCGGCTCGCCCAGGCAGGGCAGCCACCGGCCGCCCCGCCGCAGGGGGCGTCGCAGGGGCCGCCGGCGCAGGCACCCGCGTCCCAGGCCGCGGCACCCGCGCCGCAGCAGCCTGCCGCCGCCGGGCAGGGGCGGTTTACGGGCTTCCCGGTCAGTCTCGACTTCCAGGGCGCCGATCTCCGTGCCGTACTGCGCACGTTTTCCGAGATCAGCGGGCTCAATGTGGTGATCGACCCGTCGATTCAGGGCACGGTGGACGTGGCGCTGCGCGACGTGCCGTGGGATCAGGCCCTCGACATCATCCTGCGCGCCAATCGGCTCGGCTATACGGTTGACGGCACGGTCGTGCGGATCGTGCCGCTGAACGTCCTGGCGCAGGAGCAGGCCGAGCGGCAGAAGCTTGCCGAGGCGCAGGCGCTCGCCGGAGAACTCCAGACGATCACGCGGACGCTCAGCTATGCCAGGGCGGAAACCGTGCAGCCGCTGCTCACGGCCACGGTGCTGTCGCGGCGGGGATCGATTACGACCGACCAGCGGACCAACACGCTCATCATCACCGACCTGCCGGAGCGGCTGACGCAGGCGGGGGGCCTCATCACCACCCTCGATCGGCCGGAGCCGCAGGTGGAGATCGAGGCGCGCATCGTGCAGACGACCCGCGACTTCGCGCAGCGGCTGGGCGTGCAGTGGGGCGCCACCGGGCGCGCGGTGCCCGAGCTCGGCAACACATTGCCGCTGGGGTTTCCGAATCAGGCGACGGTGGGTGGACGGACGGGCGGGGCTACGACCGGCGTGCCCGCGGGCGGCGAGCGGCAGCAGGGGCCGACGGGCGGCGACGCCGCCGCCACGGTGGTTGGCCTCGGGGTCACCGGCGCCACCTCCGGCATCGGCCTGGCCCTCGGCGCGATCAACGGCGCCCTGAACCTCGACGTCATCCTGTCGGCGCTCGAATCGTCGGGCCAGGGCCGCCTGCTCTCGACACCGAAGGTCACGACCCAGAACAACATCGAGGCGCAGATCACGCAGGGCATCCAGATCCCGATTCAGACGGTGGCGAACAACACGGTCACGGTCACGTTCCGCGACGCGGCGCTGTCGCTGCTGGTGCAGCCGCAGATCACGGCCGCCAACACCGTCATCATGCGGATCACGGTCGAGAACGCGTCGCCCGATTTCAGCCGATCGGTGAACGGCATTCCGCCGATCGACACGCAGCGCGCCCTGACGCAGGTGCTCGTCAACAACGGGGAGACCACGGTGATAGGCGGCATCTACATCAGCCGCGAACAGGCGAGCCAGGGCCGGACGCCTGGCCTCTACCGCATTCCGCTGCTCGGCTGGCTCTTCCAGCGCAACGAGGTCACGGACGAGAGCCGTGAGCTGCTGATTTTCATCACGCCGAGAATCATCCGGCTGTAGGAGAGATGAGGGTGACTGTGAAGTCGTTCAACGTGCTGACTCTGGCCGTCCTCGCCGGCCTGGCCGCCGCGGCCGGCGCGTGCGGGGACCTCATCCGGCAGGACCGCTCGCCTGTCGTGCTCGTCGTCGACCGGCTCGAAGGGGCGTCAGGGGCGTCGGGCACGGCCGGCACCTTCAGCGGCACGCTCCAATCCGACGTGCTGACCGGCAGCAGCGTGTTCAGCGACGCCGGCCGAGTTACGGTGCGGATGATCATGAAGGACATCGGGGCCTCTCCCTCATCGATTAACGCCGTCACGATGAGCCGGTACACCGTGGAGTTCACTCGCGTGGACGGCCGGAACACGCCCGGCGTCGATGTGCCGTTCCCGTTCGATTCGACGGTGACGTTTACCGTGCAGCCTGGGAGCGCCGTCACCCAGCCGTTCGAACTCATCCGGCACGTCGCCAAGCTCGAGGCCCCGTTGGCGGCGCTTGCCGCCAGCCCGGGCCTGATCATTTCGACCAACGCCAAAGTGACGTTTTACGGACGCGATCAGGCCGGCAACGACGTCTCGGCCTCCGGCAGCATGGGCGTGCAGTTCGGCAACTTCGCCGATCCCCAGTAGAGATGAATGTCATGAAGATCATCGTTGCGCTCGCAGCGGGTCTGCTGGCGGCCGGCTGTACGCTCGACACTGTGTCCCAGCCGGACCTGGCGGCACCGTCCGAGTTCGGCATGTCCATCGGTCTCACCGCCCTGCCTGACCAGGTACCGCGCGACGGCAGCTCGCAGTCCGTGGTCACCGTCACGGTGCGGAACCCGACGGGGCGGCCGGTTGTCGGCCAGCGCCTGAGTCTAACGGCCTCCGTCGGCACGCTCTCCGAGACCGAAGTCGTCACCAACAGCGGCGGCCAGGCGACGTTCGCGTTTGTCGCGCCGTCATCGAACGCACTGGGCAACAGCGCAACGATTTCCGTGACGCCGATCGGCACCGACGCCGGCAATGCCCTGCCTCGGACAATCACCATCGCGTTCATCGGAGAGTCGAACCGGACGCGCCCGAGCCCATCCTTTACCGCCACGCCGGCCAGTCCCGAGGCGAACGCCGCGGTGCGCTTCGATGCGTCGGCGACGACCGATGAGGGCGCGGTCTGCCTGGACGCCTGCAGCTACAGCTGGAGCTTCGGCGATGGGTCGAGCGGGAGCGGCCGGATTGTCACGCACGCGTTCACTGCGGCGCGAATCTACACCGTGACGCTCACGGTGACCGACGCCTCGGGGGCCAGCGCCTCGACGGCCAGTACCGTGACGGTGAGCGCCGTGGCGGCGCCGACGATCACCCTTGCCGTCTCGCCCGATCCGCCCCTCGCGGGCCAGCAGGCCACCTTCACCGCCACCCCGTCGATTGCCAGCGGCCACAGCGCCGTCCGGTACGTGTGGGATTTCGGCGACGCCACCACCCAGACGACGACAGGGCCGACCGCGACGAAGACGTACTCGAAAGTGGGCACGTACGTCGCGACGGTGACGGTCACTGATGACGTGGGGCAGAGCGCCTCGGCGTCGAAGCAGCTGGCGATTACCGGGAGCGGTGTCACCGCCAGCTTCACGGTCTCGCCGACAGGGCCCAAGACGGGCGACGTAGTGCAGTTCAACGGCGCCTCGTCCACGGCATCGGCCGGCGCGACGATCAGCAAGTGGGCGTGGGATTTTGGCGACGGCGAGACCTCCGATGAGACGGACGCCACCACGACCCACAAGTTCACGGCGGTACGGACCTTTGTCGTACGGCTCACCGTGACCGACACTGAGGGCCGTACGGGCACCACCACCAAGGAAGTGGCCGTCACCGCGCCGTAGCGGGTGCCGTGCCACCGTCCACCACCGCCCACCTGGCCGCACGGCAGGCGCGCGTCCGGCAGGCGCTCGACGCGCTGAGCCTGGACGCGCTTGTCGTCACCTCGGCCACCAACGTCCGCTACCTGACCGGCCACGCCGGCTCGGCGGGCCTGCTGGTGCTGACCGCCAAGACGGCACACCTGCTCGTCGATTTCCGCTACCGCGACGCCGTGCAGATGTCGCAGCAATCACCTGGCGCGTGCCCCGATCTGCGGACGTGGGAGGTGCCCGGCAGCTACGACGAGGCGCTCCTCGGATGCCTCGCGGCGATCGGCGTGTCCGCCATTGGCTTTGAAGCCGCGCACGTGACGGTCGCGACGCACGAATGGTGGCGCACCGCGGCCGACGCGCGCCGGCTGGCCGTCGCGTTCCGGCCGACGACCGCCGTCGTGGAGCAGGCACGCGCCGTCAAGGACGCGTCCGAGATCGCGACGCTGCGCGAGGCCGCGCGCCGCCTCGACGATGTCGTGCGCGCAGCCATCGGGGCCGTGCGCGCGGGAGTCAGGGAGCGCGACGTGGCCGCCGCGATCGAGTCCGCGCTCCGGGCAGCCGGGTACGAGCGGCCCGCGTTCGATACAATTGTTGCCTCGGGCCCGCACTCGGCGCTGCCGCATCACCGTGCCGGCGAGCGCATGCTCGGCTCCGGCGACCTGGTCGTGCTGGACTTTGGCGGCGTCTTGGACGGATACTGCTCGGACTTGACGCGGACTGTGGCCATCGGGCCGCTGTCACCCGAGGCCCGCGGGTTGTATGCCGCCGTCTACGAGGCGCAGCAGGCCGCCGTCGCCGCTGTGCGACCGGGTGTCGAGACCACCGCTGTGGACGCGGCCGCGCGCCAGGTGCTCGAGGCGCGCGGTCTGGGCGCCGCGTTCGGCCATGGCACCGGCCATGGGCTGGGCCTCGAGATCCACGAAGAGCCCCGCATTACGCGGCCGCGCAGCGACCTCGCCCCGGTGCCGCTCGTACCCGGGATGGTGTTTACGATCGAGCCGGGTGCGTACCTCTCCGGTTTCGGCGGCGTGCGGATTGAAGACGATGTGCTGGTGACCGAGGACGGCTGCGAGGTGCTGACGACCGCGCCTCGTGAGTTGCAAATCTTGTAGGACCCAGGGCCTCAGTCCTCGGGCCTGGACCAGCCCTGGTCCCCGGTTCCTGAGGCCTGCTGTTGTATGGATTTTGACGAGATCACACGAATTCTCGAGATGATGCGCGAGCACGAGCTCAGCGAGTTCGAGCTCGAACGCGACAACGTCAAGCTCCGCCTCCGCAAACAGGGAAGCGGTCACGGGACCGTGGCGCCGGCGTATCCGCCGCCCGCGCATCTGCCGGTGCCGGCCCCCGCGTCGGCCGGCACGGCGGCGGCGCCGGCGGCCGCGGCCGGGCCCCCCGGCGAGGACACGGAGCTGGCGATCGTCAAGTCGCCGATTGTCGGGACGTTCTACCGCGCGTCGGAGCCCGCCGCCAAGCCGTTTGCCGAGGTGGGCGATGTGGTGAAGAAGGGCCAGGTCCTCTGCATCATCGAAGCGATGAAGCTGATGAACGAAATCAACGCGGAGATCGACGGCGAAGTCGTGACGGTGTACGTCGAAAACGGCCACGCCGTCCAGTTCGGCGAGCGCCTGTTCGCCATCCGTCCCGCATAGCAGAATGTTCAAGAAGATCCTGATCGCCAACCGCGGGGAAATCGCGCTGCGCGTCATCGTGGCGTGCCGCGAGCTGGGCATCCGTACGGTGGCCGTCTATTCGGAGGCCGACGAGCACTCGCTGCACGTGCGCTTCGCCGACGAGGACGTCTGCATCGGCCCCGCCCGCAGCAGCGACAGCTATCTCAACGTGCCCGCGATCATCAGCGCCGCCGAGATCACCGGCGCCGATGCGATTCATCCCGGCTACGGCTTCCTGTCGGAGAGCTCGTACCTCGCCGAGGTCTGCGAGGCCTGCCACATCCGGTTCATCGGGCCCGATCCGAACGTGATCAAGCTGATGGGCGACAAGGCGCGGGCGCGGCGCGCGATGAAGAAGGCGGGCGTGCCGATGCTGCCGGGCAGCGACGGCCCGGTCGAAAGCGACGAAAAGGCGCTCAAGTGGGCGAGGGATATCGGCTACCCGGTGATCATCAAGGCGGTGGCCGGCGGCGGCGGCCGGGGCATGCGCGTGGTGCGCACGCCGGCGGAGATGGCCAATGCCCTGCGGACGGCGCAGCGCGAGGCCGAGGCGGCGTTTGGCGTCGGCGACGTCTACGTCGAGAAGTACCTGGAGAACCCGAGGCACATCGAGTTCCAGGTGCTCGGCGACCACCATGGCAATCTCGTGCACCTCGGCGAGCGCGAGTGTTCGATCCAGCGCCGCCATCAGAAGATCCTCGAGGAATCGCCCTCCACGGCGCTGTCCGACAAGGTACGGCGGAAGATGGGCAGCCTCGTCGCCGACGCCGCGAAGGCCGTGCAGTACACCAACGCGGGCACGTTCGAATTCCTCATGGACCATGAGGGGAAGTTCTACTTCATGGAAGTGAACACACGGCTCCAGGTGGAGCACCCCGTGACGGAGATGGTGACCGGCATCGACATCGTGAAGGAGCAGATCCGGATCGCGGCCGGCGAGCGCCTCTCGTTCAAGCAGAGTGAGGTCACCTTCACGGGGCACGCCATCGAGTGCCGCGTCAACGCCGAGGACCCCGAGACGTTCTCGCCGTCTCCGGGCGTGATCCACGGCTTCAGCATCCCCGGCGGGCCGGGCACGCGCGTTGACACGTTCGCGCACGCCGAGTGCACCGTCTCGCCGTACTACGACTCGCTGCTCGCCAAGGTCATCACGCACGGGCGCGACCGGCAGGAGGCCATTGCCCGGATGCGCCGCACCCTCGAGATGACCGTCATCGAGGGCATCAAGACCACCGTGCCCATGCACCTGAGGATCCTCGCGGAGGCCGACTTCGTGGCGGGCCGGCTCGGGACCGCGTTCATGGACCGCTTCGCGGCCAAGCCGAAACCGGGCAGCCTGGCCGAGGCGGTATAGGGCGTTCTGAGTCCCCTGCACGCCATTCTCGATGTCGATGTCGCCGCCCGGGCCGGCTGGGAGGTGTCCCGGCTGGCGCAGGCGTTTCTCGACGGGGGCGCCAGGCTGATCCAGCTGCGCGCCAAGCACCTGCCGTCGGGGCTGTTCCTCGAGCACGCCGATCGTCTCGTCCGCGCGGCGCAGCCGTGTGGCGCGGTCGTCATCATCAACGACCGCGTTGACCTCGCGCGGCTGTCGGGCGCGGCCGGCGCACACGTCGGACAGGACGATCTCCCTCCCGCGGCGGCGCGGCGCCTTCTCGGCCCGGACGCCGTGATCGGTTATTCGACGCATACCATCGCGCAGATCGAGTCCGCGGCGCCGGAGCCGGTGTCGTACCTCGCGATCGGCCCCGTCTTCGGCACCGACACGAAAGCCACGGGATACGAGGCGGTCGGCGCCGGCATGGTGGCCGAGGCGGCGCGCCGGGCCGGCGGGAGGCCGGTCGTCGCCATCGGCGGCATCACCCTCGAGAAGGTGCCGCAGGTGATGGCCGCCGGGGCATCGGGCGTGGCCGTCATCAGCGATCTGCTCGCCGGCGGCGATCCGGCCGCACGCGTCGCCGCCTACTGCCGGAGTCTCGGCCTATAATCGCGGCGGTCGGGGGGGTGATGGACTCGAACCTGCTGAAAACGAAGTCGATCGAGCGGCTCGTGAGCGACGTCGAACAGGGCGGCAAGGCGCTGCGCCGCAGCCTCACCGCGCTGGACCTGACGCTGCTGGGCATCGGCGCCATCATCGGTACCGGCATCTTCGTGCTCACCGGCACGGCGGCCGCCAACCAGGCGGGACCGGCGATCATCCTGTCGTACGCCGCCGCGGGCACCGCCTGCGCGTTTGCCGCGCTCTGCTACGCCGAGTTCGCCGCGATGATTCCAATTGCCGGCAGCGCCTATACCTACGCGTACGCCACGCTCGGCGAGGTCTTCGCCTGGATGATCGGCTGGGACCTGATCCTCGAGTACGCGGTGGGGTCGATGACCGTGGCAATCGGCTGGAGCGGCTACTTCCAGCGCATCCTGGCAGGCTTCGGTCTGCACCTGCCGGCCTGGATGGCCGCGGCGCCCGCCGCCGCCCCCGGCGCGGTCGTCAACCTGCCGGCGATGATCATCGTCCTGTTTATCATGGTGCTGCTCATCGTCGGCATCCGCGAGAGCGCCCGGTTCAACGCCGCGATGGTGGCGATCAAGATCGTCGCCGTCCTGTTCTTTCTCGCCGCCGGCGTGTGGTACGTGGACCCCGGCAACTGGACGCCGTTCATGCCCTACGCCTGGTCGGGCGTGATGACGGGCGCGGCCGTGGTCTTCTTCGCCTATATCGGCTTCGACGCCGTGTCGACGACGGCGGAGGAGGCGAAGAACCCGCGGCGTGACCTGCCCATCGGCATTATTGCGTCGCTCATCATCTGCACGGTCCTGTACGTGCTCGTCGCGGGGGTGTTGACCGGCATCATCCCGGTCGTGGAGTACCGCCAGGACGCGCAGTTCCTCAACGCGCCGGTCGCCTACGCGCTGGCGGCCATCAACCTGAACTGGGCGGCGGGGCTGGTGTCGGCGGGGGCGGTGGCGGGCATCACGAGCGTGCTCCTCGTCATGCTGATGAGCCAGCCGCGGATCTTCTTCAGCATGAGCCGGGACGGGCTCCTGCCGCAGGGCGTGAGCAAGGTGCACCCGCGGTTTCAGACGCCGTACATCACGACCATCATCACGTGCGTCGTCGTGTCGATCGTGGCCGGCCTCGTGCCGATTCAGGTGGTCGGCGAGATGACCAGCATCGGCACGCTCTTCGCGTTCGTCGTCGTGTGCATGGCGGTCATCGTCCTGCGAGCCACGAGGCCGGACGCGCACCGGCCGTTCAGGGTGCCTGGCGGCATCGTCATTCCGGTGCTCGGCGTGTTTGCCTGCCTCTACTTGATGGTGAGCCTGTCGGTGATGACCTGGGTGCGGCTGCTCGTATGGCTCGACATCGGCATGTTGATCTACTGGTTCTACGGACGCACGCACAGCCCGCTGGCCGACGCGCGCGAGGCCGCCGCGCGCAGCGGGGGCGAGTCGTTCGGGAACACGCTGACGATTGCCGGGTATCTGCTGCTGTTCAACGGCGCGGCGATTACGCTGCTGGCGTACTTGACCGAATGGAACGTCACCAACGAGATCCTCGCGCGCTGGAGCGAGCTCGACGCGCTGACGAGCCGGGTGGGCGTCCGGGTGAGCCCGGAAATCGCCGACCGGTTCGGGCTGAACATCGTCGGCGTCGGCGCGGTGGTGACGGCGGTCGGCCTGCTCGTGGCACGGACGATGGCGAGACCAGGGCCGGCGGTCTCCTGATTCGGGTCCGGCTGAAGCCGGACACTACGTGCGCCGGCGCTCGTACGTAGTGTCCGCCTTTAGGCGGACCAGTCCGTAGGCCGGGTCCGGCCCCGAGCGGAGTCGGGGCGCAAACCCGGCGCTATCACAGGACCGGCCGCGACCTGCGCCGCAGCCAGACGTAGATCGGAACCCCCAGCAGCACGATCAGGAAGCCCGGCCAGGTCGTCGCCGGCCGGTAGAGGAGCAGCACCGTCAGGATGGTCAGCGCGCCGGCGATGTAGACGGCCGGCAGGACCGGATAACCGAACGCGCGATAGGGCCGGGGCGTATCGGGCCGGGTCGCACGCAGGCGGAAGACGCCCGCAATCGTCAGGATGTAGAAGAGCAGCGCCGCCGAGACCACGTAGTCGAGCAGGTTCCCGTACAGATTGCCGTACTGCCCGGTCGCCGGGTCCCAGGTGCGCGGCAGGACGAGCAGGGCCGCCCACACGCCCTGGAGCCGCAGGCCCCACGCGGGCACGCGGGCCGTGTTGAGCCGGCCCGCGTTCGCAAAAAACAGCCCGTCGCGCGCCATCGCGAAGTACGCGCGGGCGCCGGCCAGGATGAGCCCGTTGTTACACCCGAAGGTGGAGATCATGATGGCGACCGCCATCAGCGCGACCGCAGCGCCAGGGACGATCGCCGCCAGGCTCGCCGTGGCGACGCGGTCGGCCGGCGCCTGCTGGATGGCGACGAGCGGCAGCGTCACAAGATAGGCGACGTTGGCCAGGACGTAGAGCGCGATGACCATCACCGTCCCGAAGGCCAGTGAGAGTGGAATCGTGCGGTGGGGTTCCTTCACCTCGCCGGCGGTGAACGTGATGTTGTTCCACGCATCGGCCGAGAAGAGCGAGCCGGTCTGTGCGACGCAGAGCGCCACGAACACCCCGTACGCGGTGGCCGCCGACACCCCGCCCGCAATGGGCTCGAACCCGCGCGGCTGCCAGAAGTTGCCGAAGTTTGCCGCGATCGCGCCCGCATTCTGGCCGACGAGCAGCGCGAGGAGGATGAGGATGACGAGCACGCCGGTCTTGGTCGTCGTGAAGACGTTCTGGATGACCTTGCCGTAGTCGAGCCCGCGCGTGTTCGTCCAGGTCAGCAGCGCGATGAGCGCCACCGCCACGAGCTGTGCGGTGGAGAGAGACACGGCGTAGCCGGTCGAGACGTGCAGCGGCGGCACGAGGTATCGGGTCTCCGCGATCCACGGGACGAGGATGCCGCCGAACCGGGCGAACGCCACTGCCACCGCCGCAATCGTGCCGGTCTGGATCACCATGAAGAGCGTCCAGCCGTAGAGAAATCCCCATAGCGGCGAGTACGCCTCGCGGAGGTAGACGTACTGCCCTCCGGCGCGCGGCATCATCGCCGCCAGCTCGCCATACGCGAGGGCGGCGGTGACCGTCATGACACCGGTAATCACCCATGCGACGAGCAGCCAGCCCGGGCTCCCGAGCTGCCGGGCCATCGCGGCCGAGACGATGTAGATGCCCGAGCCGATCATCGAGCCGGCCACCACCATCGTGGAGTCGAACAGGCCGAGGCCGCGCTTGAATTCGGTGTCGAGGGGAGGGGAGGCGCCGGGTGCAGACACGCGGGACATTGTGACCCATACACGTGCGAAGCGGACCGTCGGAATCGTACGTGGGGCGGGGGCCGCGCGTCGGAGGCGGCGGGCCCGCCGGACCGACAGGTACAATGGCAGGCGCATGAGTGCGCGGGTGCTCGACGGTCAGGCGCTGGCTGGCAGGATGCAGCAGGAGATCACGCCGCAGGTGGCGGCGTTCGCCGCCCGCCGCGGCCGTCCGCCAGGCCTGGCGATCGTGCTGGTCGGCCAGCACCCGGCGTCCGAGGTGTATGTCCGCAACAAGCTGAAGGCGGGCCGCGACGTCGGATTCCGCGCCGATCTCGAACGGCTGCCGGACACGGCGTCGCTCGGTGACCTGCTGGCGCTGGTCGAACGGCTGAACGAGAGCGACGTCCACGACGGCATTCTGGTGCAGGCGCCGCTGCCGAAGGCGTTCGGTCCCGACGCCGCCGCGCGGGTGTTCGACGTCATCGCGCCGGACAAGGACGTGGACGGATTCACCGCGGTCAACGTTGGCCGGATGGTGCAGGGGCGCCCGGCGCTCGTGGCGTGCACGCCGTCGGGCATTATCGAGCTGCTCGTCCGCGAGGGCATCCCGCTCGAAGGGCGGCGGGCCTGCGTGGTGGGGCGGAGCGACATCGTGGGCAAGCCGATGGCCCTGCTGCTGCTGCAGCGCCACGCCACGGTGACGATCTGCCATTCGAAAACCGCCGATCTCCCCGCGGTGTGCCGCGAGGCGGACATCCTTGTGGCCGCCATCGGCAGGGCCGGACTCGTCACGAAGGCGTTCGTCAAACCCGGCGCTGCCGTGATCGACGTGGGCATGAACCAGGTGACCGACGCCGGTCTGGCGGCGCAGCTCTTCCCCGAGGGGCACCCGCGGCTCGCGAAGTTCCGCGAGCGGGGGTCGGTGCTGGTCGGCGACGTGCACCCCGAGGTGGCCGAGGTCGCGGGGGCGCTGACGCCGGTGCCGGGCGGCGTGGGGCCGCTCACCGTCACCATGCTGATGATGAACACACTGCGCGCGGCGCGCGCGCGGATGGATGGCACACGCTGATCGCGTTCGCCGGATCGCGCTGACCGGCGGCATCGCCACCGGCAAGAGCCACGTGCGCGCCCGATTCGAGGAGCGGGGCGTGCCGGCTGTCGATTCCGACCTGCTCGCGCGCGAGGCCGTGGCGCCTGGCAGCCCGGGCCTGGCGGCAGTGGTGAGCCGCTTCGGCGCCGGTGTTCTCGCCGCGGACGGCGGGCTGGATCGGCACGCCCTCGGGAGTATTGTGTTCGCCGACCCCCACGCGCGCCGGGCGCTCGAAGCCATCATTCACCCTGAGGTCCGCCGTGCCACCGACGCCTGGTTTGCGTCGCTCGATCCCGCGCGGCACGCCTACGCGATTGCCGACATTCCGTTGCTCTACGAGGTGGGGCGCGAGGGTGACTTCGATGAGGTGATCGTCGTCGCGTGCGATCCCGAGACGCAGGTGCGCCGCGTCATGGACCGGGACGGGTTGCCGGAAGCCGCCGCGCGCCAGCGGATCGCCGCGCAATTGCCGATCGAGGAGAAAGTACGGCGCGCGGACTACGTGATTCGGACCGAGGGCTCCTTCGCGGAGACCGAACGCCAGATTGAAGTGGTGACCGAGGCGCTGGCGGCGGGGTAGACGCTCAGGGTTCCATCGCCGTCGTCTTCACCGCGGCGGCATCCTTGGCCGGCGCGAGACGTTCCTCGACAAAGGTGTTCCACTCGTGGCACTGCGGGCACTGCCACAGCGGCTCGGTGCTGCGGTAGCGGCAGCGCCGGCAGATGTGCGGGTCGAGGTAGAAGACGGCGTCGCGCGTGAGCTCGACATAGCCGCGGAACAGGCCCGCGTCGAACCCGAGCCCGGCGAGCGCCTCCCAGATCTGCTGGTGAATCGCAAGCGCGTGCGGGTGGTGGGGCAGGGCCTCGAGAAGCTGGTCGAACGCTGCGCGATGCTGCCCGGCGGCCGTCAGGTGGCGCGCCAGTGCAAGGCGCGCCCGCCACCCCTGGGCATCGGCATCGATGAGGCGACGGCACAGCTGCACGAACCGGTGCGGCGCCCCCGATTGCCGGTACGCCCGCTCGAGGCGCTCGAGCGCAAAGTGCGCCTGCTCGGGCACCGTGTCGATCAGGCGCTCCCATACCTGGACGGCCCCGCCCAGATCGCCCTCGCGCTCCCGGGCATCGCCGAGATTGAGGTACGCCGGGACCGTCCGGCCGTCCAGATCGATGGCTTCCGCAAACGATCTGGCCGCGGCCGGGTGCTGGCCGGCCCGTTCCTGTTCGACGCCGATCTCGTTGCGCAGGAAGCCGAGAATCTGCTGGTCGTCGGGCCGCCGCCCCGCGTCGATCTTCGCCACTTGCTCGCGCACCCGGAGCGCCTCGCCCCACTGATGCTGCTCTTCGTACAGCTTCTGCAGATTGACGAGGGCGTAGCGGTTGCGGGCATCGAGCCGCAGCACCTCCTGGAACGCTTCGAGCGCGCGGTCGACGAAGCCGCTGTGCCGGAAATCCAGGCCGAGGCAGAGCAGCACGTACGCCTGTTCGAACGTCGTCAGGTCCGGGCGCTGCAGCAGCGCCTGGTGGATGTTGATCGCGCGGCCGACCTGCCCCTTCTGGCGGTACAGGTTGCCGAGAATCATCTGAATCTCGATCGCGTCGGCATCGACGCTGGTGGCCTGGGTCAGCTCCTCGATCGCCTGGTCGACCTGATTGTCGACGAGGAAGTTGAGGCCGAGCATGTAGTGGGGCGTTTCACGCAGCCGGCGCCGATCGATCCATCGCCCCGCCCGCAGCTTGTACCGTTCCCAGGCCTTGCCCACCGCCAGCCCGATGAGCAGCGCGACGAGCACGGCGA
This sequence comes from Acidobacteriota bacterium, assembly GCA_016213695.1. Lineage (GTDB taxonomy): Bacteria > Acidobacteriota > Vicinamibacteria > Vicinamibacterales > UBA2999 > DATCJA01. The sequence goes on from JACQZV010000084.1 coordinate 14,531, forward strand.
GGAGGTACAGCTCGGTGCTCACCACGCCCTAGAACATTTCCGTCCGCCACAGGTCGTGGAGGTGCACGACTCCCTCGACCGCCGTGTCGCGATCGACGACGATGATCGAGGTGATCTTGCGCTGCTCGAGAATCCGGAGCACTTCGACCGCGAGCACGCCGCGCGCGGTGGTGACCGGGTTGCGGGTCATGATTTCGCCCGCGGTCCGATCCAGGATGCTGGCGGAATCCGCCATCTTCCGCCGCAGATCGCCGTCGGTGATGATGCCGAGGAGCCGGCCGCCCTCGACCACGCACGTCATCCCGAGGCCTTTGCGGGAGATCTCGTACACGATGTCCTTCATGGGGGCGGACGGGCCGACACTCGGCACCTGATCGCCCGTCTGCATCAGTTGCTCGACCCGCATCAGGCGCTTGCCGATCTTGCCGCCCGGGTGCAGGTTCGCGAAGTCCTCTTCGCGAAACCCCTTGGCGACGAGCAGCGTCATGGCGAGCGCGTCGCCGAGCGCGAGCGCCGCCGTGGTGCTGGCGGTCGGTACCAGATTGAGCGGGCAGGCCTCCTGCGAGACATGGCAGTCGAGCGCGACGTCGGACGCCTGGGCGAGCGTGGATCCCGTGTGGCCGCAGATGCTGATGAGACGGGCGCCGAGCCGCTTGATCGTCTCGACCAGGCGCAGCAGCTCGTCGGTTTCGCCGCTGTTCGACAGCGCCACGATGACGTCGTCGGCCTGCACCACGCCCAGATCGCCGTGCACCGCCTCGGCGGGGTGGAGGAAGAAGGCGGGCGTGCCCGTGCTGGCCAGGGTCGCCGCGATCTTGCGGCAGATGATGCCGGACTTGCCCATGCCGGTCACGATGACGCGGCCGCGGCACTCGAGCAGGACTCTCACGGCCTGCTCGAACCGCTCGTCGAGGCGGTCGACGAGCGCGAGGATGGCGGCCGCCTCGGTGTGCAGCACTTTGCGCGCGAGCGACAGATCGGGGGCTCCCTTTCGCGTCACGCCCGCGCTCCGGGCGTCGTCGCGCCGGTGGTCACGCCGCGCCCGACGGCCGCCGCGACGCGTTTCAGGCGGAGCACGAGTGGCTCGAGACTGTCGAGGCGCAGCGCGTTGGCGGCATCGCTCTTCGCGCGGGCCGGCTCGTCGTGGACTTCGAGGAACACGGCGTCGGCCCCCGCGGCCACGCCGGCCGAGGCCAGCGGCTCGATGTACTGGGAGAGCCCGGTCGTGACGCCGTCGCCGGCGCCGGGCAACTGCAGGCTGTGCGTCACGTCGAATACCACGGGCCAGCCGAGCTCGTGCAGCATCGGGAGCGCCCGCATGTCGACGACGAGGTCGTGATAGCCGAAACTCACGCCGCGCTCGGTGACGAGCACCGAACGATTGCCCTCGGCCGTCACCTTGTCGATCGCGTGACGCATGTCGGCGGGCGCGAGAAACTGTCCCTTCTTGATATTGACCGGCTTGCCGGTGCGCGCGGCGGCGACGAGCAGATCGGTCTGGCGCGACAGGAACGCGGGAATCTGCAGGACGTCCACGACCGCCGCCGCGGGGCCGGCGTGCGCGGGCTCGTGGATGTCGGTGAGCACCGGGAGGCGCGTGCGCGCCTTGATGTCGGCCAGCACGCGGAGGCCGGCGTCCAAC